>DEBI01000098.1:0-1778 GCA_002348465.1 Gemmatimonadales bacterium UBA2960
TTACCCTTCAGTGGGGTGGCTCATTATCGAAATCAAAACATCTTTCCCCATTCGAGGCCCTGCGCCGTTGCTGCGTTGACCATGCTGTCACCAAGCAGCGGAGATCCCTTCAACACCCCATCGTAAACCGTGGCTCTTTCAGCCGCTGCGCTCGCAGAAGAAATCCAACGACGACGGACCTTTGCGATCATCAGCCACCCGGACGCGGGCAAAACAACTCTCACTGAGAAACTTCTTTTGTATGGTGGGGCAATCCGATCTGCGGGCTCAGTGAAATCTCGTCGCTCAGATCGTCATGCGACATCTGACTGGCTCGAAATGGAGCAAGAGCGAGGGATCTCCATCACAGCGTCCGTGCTCCACTTCGAATATCAAAACTTCAGTATCAACCTTCTGGACACCCCAGGCCATCAAGATTTTTCTGAGGACACATATCGAGCCCTGACAGCGGCTGACAGTGCAATTATGCTCCTCGACAATCGAAAAGGTGTAGAGGTACAGACCCAAAAACTGTTCAGCGTTTGCAAAAAGAGGCGGCTTCCGATCTATACGTTCGTAAACAAGTGCGACCGAATAGGTGAGGACCCGCTCCGACTTCTTGACGATGTGCAAGCGGAACTGGGCATTGACTGCTTTGTCTCTACTTGGCCAGTCCGGCGTGAAGGTCGATTGGTGGGTGTGTACGATCGAAGTTGCGGCAAAGTCTGGCTATATGAGGAGGCGGCCGATCACGGACGTTCGCGTCCGCCTGCGACATTGGTGCATCTCGAAAGCGACAAGCTTGCCTCAGCGATCGGAAGCGAGGGGGTGGAGAAGCTCCGCGAAGAAATCGAACTAATCGAAATAGCAGGGTCAGAGGCAGACTTCGATGCGGTAGCGAGAGGTGAGGCAAGCCCTGTGTGCTTTGGATCCGCACTCACCAACTTCGGTGTTGACGTCTTCCTAGAGCGCTTTCTTTCCCTTGCGCCGCCGCCGTCTCCGAGGGAGACCAAAGACGGAATCATAGAACCAGCAGCACATCCTTTTTCCGGGTTCGTCTTCAAGGTTCAGGCAAACATGGATCGACGGCACCGCGACCGTGTCGCATTCGTTCGAGTCTGTTCCGGCGAGTTCGAAGAGGGTGCTGAAGCAGTCGTATCGAGAACCGGCCAGAAACTCCGCCTAGCTCAGCCACAGGAATTCATGGCCAGAGAACGCGCACACGCTGATTCCCTAGCGGTAGCAGGGGATGTCGTGGGCCTTCTAGATCGAGGCAACCTTCGTGTTGGCGACACAGTCGCCCTAGGAGACAAGATCGAATATCCGGGAGTACCGCGCTTCTCTCCTGAGCATTTCTCGCAGATTCATATCGAAGACGCTTTGCGTCGAAAACACCTAGATCGTGGACTGCGGCACTTGGCCGAGGAGGGTACCATCCTTCTTCTATTCGCACCCTCGATCACAGGGCCAATACCGATCGTCGGTGCAGTCGGAAGCCTCCAATTCGACGTCCTTCTGGATCGGCTCCAGCGCGAATACGGAGTTTCTGCTCGCCTGGAGAAACTACCCTTCCACTGCGCCAGATGGGTTACGGGCCCCGACAATCAAATCGAAAAAGTCGCCAATGCCTACGGACGTCGCCGCGTCATGGACACCGATGGAGCTGACCTGATCCTGTTTGACAACGAGTGGACGCTGCAACGGAGCATCGAGCAAGAAAAAGACCTAACCTTTCACGATGTCCAACCGAATACTTCAGCAGACGCCTAGCTAGTCTAAGCGTAGTAGGCACTCAGCCC
>DEBI01000098.1:2176-10656 GCA_002348465.1 Gemmatimonadales bacterium UBA2960
ATGAAAGACTCTACTGAGCATGACAAGTCGTCCCAGGACCATTTCAAGCGCACGCTAATCCGAGTACTGATGGTTCAGGCTGCCGCGCTTGGAATCCTTGGCCTGCTTCAGGCCCTCTATTCCTAAGGCCGCGGACATGCACTGGATCAACTGGCTAATCGTCGTCGCATACCTGACGTACGTCGTAACAGACGGTCTTAGGAAATCGAAGGGAACAGACACAATCGCTGGCTATTTCGCGGCTAACAAATCACTGCCCTGGTGGGTTGTGGGACTCTCAGTGATGGCCACCCAGCTCTCCGCCGTAACGATGATCGGAACCACCGGGCAGGGCGCCACGGACGGACTACGATTCGTACAACTCTACTTCGGCCTTCCACTGGCGATGGTGATCCTAGGTGTCACGCTTGTCCCTCTGCTTCACGGCTCAGGAGTGTACACCGCGTATGAGTATCTGGAGCAAAGATTCGACGCCAAAACCAGGTCATTCACCGCATTCCTATTCTTGCTGTCGCGGGGGATGAGCGTAGGAACCATCATGGCGGCTCCTGGAGTTGTGTTCAGTGCGGTATTCGGTATACCTCTGGTCTGGGCCGTAGTTCTCATCGGTGCACCCACCGTCATTTACACGATGATCGGAGGGGTGCAAGCCGTCGCATGGGCTGACGTAAAACAGATGGTGCTCATCGTTGTGTCCCTAGTGGCTATCATGTGCGTCTTGCTTATGCAGATGCCCATCAGTCCGCATGATGCACTTCAGATCGCGGGCGCGACTGGTCGGCTCAAGACGTTTGATTTTGGGTTCAATATCAATGAACAGTACACATTTTGGTCGGGCGTTCTGGGAGGAACTTTCCTGATGCTCTCGTACTTCGGTACTGACCAGAGCCAAGTACAACGCTACCTAGCCGCGCGCTCAGTCGATGAAGCCAAGACATCCCTCATAGTGAGTGCCTATTGGAAGATTCCTTTGCAGGCTCTGGTTCTGTGTGTCGGCATCAGTGTTTTCGTCTACTACCAATTCGTTCAGCCACCTCTCCTCTACAATCCAACACATGAACAGGCGGTTACGGCCGAGCGAGGTGAAGCCTACGACAAACTCCAGAGTGAATACGCGACAGCCTTCACAATGCGCGAGACCGCAGCATTAGAGGTTTCAGCGGCTGATGACGAGGTAAGCACAACTGCTGCCATGGAGATGTTTCTTGCGCGCGAAGGAGAGATCCAGACCATCCGTGGAAGGGCTCTTTCAATGGCTGAGGAAGTAACCGGAGAGCCTTCCAGGGACGTAAACTATATCATCCCGCACTTTGTGCTTAACGAACTCCCACTTGGTCTAGCTGGCCTTTTTATAGCGGGCATTATCGCCGCGGCGATGTCCAGCATTTCATCTGAACTCAATTCCCTAGCGACAACCAGCGTGATCGATTTTTATCGACGCTGGGTAAGGCCAGAAGCTTCAGACTCTCACTATCTAGCGATATCGAGAGGCGCGACTGCCTTATGGGGCCTTTTCGCCTGCGTCGTCGCTACGTATGCGGCCACCCTAGGATCGCTAATTGAAGTAGTAAACCGTTTCGGTTCGTTCTTCTATGGCTCAATCCTAGGTGTATTCCTGCTCGCAATGATCCCTAGGGCAAGGGGTACCGGAGCATTCATAGGCCTGGTTGTAGGAATGACCGTAGTAGGATTCGTGAACTTTGGCACAGATGTAGCCTATCTATGGCAAAACGTGATCGGTGCAGGGGTTGTCGTTGTCGTCGGAGTAGCATTGAGTGGGAAGGAACGGAACGCCGTTTTGCCCGAACCTCTGAAGCCGTCACAAATTCCTTAACGTCCCCTTATCTCCTGCTCCCACCGATTTAGCCAACCTTCGCGCTTCCCCTGGATCGTATCGAACGGAATCGCATAGGGTGCCCAGGGCTCCTGCAACTCGAAGTCCACCGGAATACGGCTCGAATCGACCATTCCGAAGACCGGTTGCCACCTCGTCTTAAGCTTCGTCTCAGTCAGCACATCGATTGAGCCCAAGTGATCTACAAACTCTTTCGCGGCCGCAGCTTCCTTGGTTCCACTCATCAACGACACACCTCGTATCAAGACCGGTGTGCCTGATTCTGGAAGTCGGTAGTACAGCCAAGGGGAGTTATTAGAACGTTCGGCTTCTACGTCCGCCCGCGGTGCAATGGCTATCCTTGAACGTTTTTCTCTTAGCGCCTTAAGTGCATCCGAGGTGTTCGTCGCATATGACTCCACATAACGATCCATTGTAGCCAGCCAGTCAAAGCCAGATTCCAGATCACCGACCGAAACCGCCTGCTGAAGGATGGAAACCAAGAACCACGCGCCCTCCTCGGACCTAGCCGGGTCCAGCATCTCGATATCATCAGACCACCGAAAGTGACGAAGGTCGATCCAGTCGGATGGAGCCCGGGCCAGCTCCAAGTCCTCGCGACTGAAGGCGATCACATATGGGGTTAGCAGGAGAGGATGCCACTCACCATCATGTCGCAGATCAACTGATGCTGAGCGACCTAGCCATCGGGGCTGGTACGTCATTAGTCGACCTTCATCGCTTGCAGCTTGCAACCCAGAAGCATGAGCACCCCACCACACATCAAAGGGTGGACCCCATTGTACTTCTATAGCTTGAAGTTCTGCGAGGGTGGTTTCTGTCGAAGCGACCGAAAAGCGCACATCGATATCCTGGTGCACCGCCTCAAACGTCTCCTCCACATAATCGCGCAATATCTCGGGCAAATCAGTTCGTACTAGTAGTGTGACCGAGGCTTGATCTTGCACACATGCTGCGAGCGTAACCGAGACTAGAGCCAGGCTTACCCTAGTTACTATTCCAAGGCACCGCTTCGCTGCGATCATCACTGTCGAGCCAAGAACCGCCCCCATTCCTTCGGGTCAAGGGAGATCAAGTTCGCAAAAAGTCTATATGCCCCAGGAACCTGAGCCGCCCACTGGCGAAAGAATGAGAGTCCAGTGTAAACAAAAACTCCATCGCCAACCTGGGTCGTTAAAATCGACCCAAGGCGAGGTTCTTCACCCGGATCGTTCAGCACTAACAGCGGGGTATAACGATCATCCCAATCAGACGCGAAGTAGAGCCCTCGTTCCTGAACCCACCCGTCAAAATCTGCATCTCCAATGCGGTTCGGCGAGGTAAAGATCGGAGCGTCAGGCTCCATGATTCGCACTGGCGCGGTCTCATCGGAGACCCTAGGAGAGCCTCGCCCAACTGTCAGCTCCCATGGTGCGAGGCTGCCCAACGTTCCCCGGTTATACTGCACTATGACGGTGCCCCCAGAACGCGCGAAGTCGAGTATTTGAGCCGACGCCGACTGCAAGTCAGCCCGCGTCTCGTAGGCACGCACACCCAGCACAATAGTACTTAACCCATCAAAGTCACCATCACGAACTCTAGTTCCGTCGAGCATCTCAACTGGCGCACCCATTTGTCTTATCGCTTCTGGGCCACCGTCCCCTGAACCCATGATATAGCCCACTCGAACCCCGGACCGCACCTCGACGGGCACCACGGAAACAGTCGCTGACGCCTCTGCATACAATGCAGTCCTCTTGATATGCTCATAGTCTATCAATGCATATCCTTCGCCATAGACTTCACCGCTGTCAGTTTGCGCGCTCACCTCGAAGATGTGTCGTCCCGGCACGACAGGCCCATCAGGCCTAACCTGGAAGCTCATCGAGCTCTCTGAACCCGCCTCCTCAAGATCAAAATCTTGCGATATCGGTGAGACAGCCCATCCCTCAGGGGCCCATATCTTCACTGAACCCCGGCTTCCCTCCCCAGCCTCAGATCGAATTACAACTGATATCTCTTGCGATCCCTCATCGATCTGGGGCCAAGTCAGACCCGAGGGTGTCACGGAAACAGATACAGAAGGAACAACCAGAACTGGCTTCTCAAATTCACCGAATGCCGGGTCTACCCCGACATACCGCCAGTCCGAACCGATCTCATTATGACCATAATCCGGTAACAGCGACACGGAGCTATCTGCGGTCAAAGCAAGGCTGAAAGTTGCCTTTCCCTTAACCAACTCAGGATTCCGGGGAAGACCCCATAACTCAGGCTCGTCAGGCCAAACGTACCGTGCCCCGTTACGAGGTTCACGTAAGTAATACTGGCGTGAAACGTCTGCATTGCCTGGAACCCCAACCTGGTACGTGAAGACGGCCAAGTCACCCGGGGCAATTGTGCCTTCCACCGACACGCCGCTCACCTCAACCAGACTCGATGTCCACCCCACCGGTAAAATGAGCTCCGTTTGTGGTCCCATGAGAGTAAAACCACCCCCATTCCACAGCTGTGCCTGCACCACCACAGTTTGTCCCGGTACTAACAAGTCGTCGACAGAACGAACATCGAACGAAATGCCGGCGGCTGCATAAATCGCTCGATTTGTGACTTCGAGGCGAGTAGCCAAGGCACTCGAAAACTCCGTACTCGCGGCGTCACCAACAAACTCGCGAGCCATCCTAAGTTGCGTCCTCGCCTCAAGCAGGTGCCTCGCCATTGGCATCGGGTCTAGACCGAAAGCATCTGTAGCCGCCAGCACATTACTTCTGTACGCCTCGAGATAGCCTTGTGCCACTCTAGCGTTTTCATCTGACAGGTCGGCTGTGATTCCGATTAACGTCGTGTCCACGCCCTCAAAAATCTCCTGCGCATCGTCTCCCACCCGGCTCTCGAGCAGGATCACCCCGGTCATCTGAGGGCCCTGCGTCTGTGGCGCGCCCATGTCTTGGGACCTGTGCTGACTCCTGCTTTCCCTCGAAAGCTGAAGTAGCGAGCGGCCCAGAAGCGGGTCGTGCACGCCAGTCGGAACATCTAGGGAGCCATCGCTTATAGCTTCTTGAGAGAAGAAACGGCGCCGCGAAGTCTGGTAGAGTTTGAGTGGCTCCCATGCATCGACACCGCGCTCAAGCTGCTCGGAGAAACGTGAAGGGTCACCGGCAGCACTGAAGGCTTCACGAGCCATAATACCCGCGGCCTGGTGCTGACCATGCCCGTCGGCAGGAGTTCCGCTGAACACCGACACGATTACATGTGGCCTGAATGATCTAACAACCCAAACCACTTCGGCGAGCAATTCTTCTTGAGGCCAAATCGAGAGTGCTTCTTGGGCACTCTTCGAGTATCCATAGTCGAAGGCGGTGGTAAAGAACTGGCGACCTCCATCGAGCTCTCGTGCAGCCAGGAGTTCACCCGTCCGAACGATACCCAGGCCTTCCCAGAGCTCTGGGCCAATCAGATTCTGACCCCCATCACCCCTGGTCAACGCTAAATACGCGGTCTCCGCGCCGCGCCCTCGTGCGAGCACAGTCAGCAACCCCGTGTCCTCATCGTCTGGGTGAGCTGCAATCATCAATACGCGCTTTACCCCGTCCATCTGACGCAGCAAGAGACCGGAAGCGACTGTGCCAGTGCCCTCAAGGCGCTGGGCCCTCAAGTCTGAGGGGGCAGCAAAAGCCATACAGCCCACTAACCCCGAGAGCACAAAAGTACGCGCCGAGCAGGTCTTGAATAACACCATCACGCACTCCAACAAAGTTCTGCCTCACCATCCATCGCTAGAAAAGTAAACTCGGACCTTTCGGTCACGTGAAATCCAAGCGTATGACCCAAATCACCTAGCCCTACCTCCAAGACACTCAACGCTTGGGCTCCCAAGGTAAAGCTAGCGCTGCAGGAGCTTGGGATTTCCCTACCCAGCCAGCCAACGCTGCGAGGGTGAGTATGTACGGGAACGCAAGAAAAATCTGATACGCGAGGTCGAATCCAAGAGCCTGCAGTAAAAACTGTAATGCCGAGGCCGCTCCGAAAAACAGCGCGGCAAAGAGTACGATGATTGGATTCCACCTTCCCAGCGCAACAACTGCGATCGCGATAAAACCCTTGCCTGCACTCATATTTTCCGCAAAAGCCCCGGCGTGGGCCAACGCAAGGTGAGCGCCTGCAATACCAGCCATTGCACCACCGAAGAGCGTCGCAGAAAAACGCACGACACGGACTCGGACACCTGCTGCCTCTGCCGCCGAGGGAGCTTCACCAGTTGCCCGGAGTTCGAGCCCCCATGCGGTTTTGAATAAAACGCACCAGGCTATTGGAGCCATCACATACGCAAAGTACGCAGTAGGGGCCTGTGCAAAGAGAGCGCTCCCTAGAACCGGAATGTCAGACAGCCAAGGGATGGCCGTCGGGGCTAGCATGGGAACCGAGAGCTCCATACCGTTTGCGCCAAACACGACCTGATACACGGCCCCGGTCATGCCTAACCCACCGATCGTCACGGCGGTACCGGTAATGATCTGGTCGGCACCAAGACCAATGGCGAACACAGCGAAGACCAGAGCAACCAGCAAGCCAGCCAGAGCCCCAAAAGCTACTCCGAGCCCTGCACCTCCGAACGCAATAGCACCAAGCGCACCTCCCAATGCGCCTGCGATGATTGAGCCCTCGAGTCCAATATTGATCACCCCGCTTCGCTCTGTGATCGTTTCGCCCATCGCCGCGAGAGCAAGCGGAATCCCTAGCCTGACGGCTGACTCGAGGAAGAGCGCCAACTCGATCTGACTCACCGTGCCTCCTCACCCCTATGGTACCCAGCTCGTGCTGCTCGTATCCGGTCAAGTCCCAGCACCGCAAGAATCACGAGTGCTTCGACAACGTCGACCCAAGCGGCCGGAATACCTGCATCCCGCTGCATTGCCCCGGCACCAGCCTGAAGTGCACCGAAAAAGATAGCCGTTACTATCACCCCTCCAGGTCTAAGCCCTCCGAGCAATGCGACAGCGATCGCGGTGTATCCCCATCCATCCGACAGGTCTTCATATAGCGCGTATGTCAGACCGGTGACCTCGACACCACCAGCGAGCCCGGCGATCGCTCCGGAAGCCAAGAACGTTATAAGAATCACACGGTTCGGATTGATACGTCCGGCCACAGAAGCAGCTGCGGGAGACGCACCAACCGCCCTAAGATGGAAGCCGAACCGAGTCCGCTGAAGAACGAAAGCGAGCACGCCAGCAAGCACTAGTGCCAAAGCAAAGCCAAGGTGAAGGCGCGTCCCAGAAATGAGATCCGGCAAGCGGGCTGCGTCGACTATCCGATCCGTCTGGGGGAAAACCCCACGCCTCTCCTGAATTGGCCCGTGCACCATCCACGCAGCCAAGTATATGCCAACAAAATTCATCAGGATCGTCGTAATCACTTCCCCGATCCCAAGCCGGAGCTTCATAAGAGTCGGCACCAGAGCCCAGACTCCACCCGCAATAACAGAGGCGGTGAGAGCCGAAGTTACAAGGAACGGACCAGGCAAATCCGTGAAGGTCAGTGCCACCCACACTCCTGCGACAGCACCAACGTAAAGCTGGCCCTCGGCTCCGATGTTCCATATGCCCGCTCGAAATGCAAGGGCCACCGCGAGCCCCGCAAAAAGCAGCGGCACTGCCCGCACTAGGGTGATTGAAACAAAGGTATTCCAGCTTCCCACTGAACCCCTGAGCATAGCACCTGCCGCCTGTACTGGGTCGTACCCGCCCAGCAGGAGTAACGCAGCTGCAGCCCCCAGGGTCAGCGTCACGGACCCTAAGCCAAGAAGTGCGGTTTCCTTGGCCCTCTTCGGCGATATAGGGCCACTCAATGTGAGGCTTCCCCACCGCCCAACATCAGGGCTCCCACTCCTTCCCTGGTTCTTTGAGCTTCCGACACTTCCACTACCCGACCCTTGGTCATTACCGAAACCCTGCCTGCAAGCCTGAGCACCTCATCGAGATCAGTCGAAACGAGGACAATCGCAACTCCTTCAGATGCCAATCTAAGAAGTTCCCCCTGCACGTACGAAGTAGCCGCCACGTCGAGGCCGCGAGTCGGATTTTCGGCTACCAGCATAGGAGCGTTAAGAGCGAGCTCCCGCCCAATGATCACCCTCTGCTGATTCCCCCCGGAGAGAAGCTCGGCCCGTGTCTCTATAGACGGCGCCACCACCTTGAACCGAGCCCGAATCCTCTCAGCCTCGTCACGCAACTCTCCCCACGGCATCAATACACTAGGCCCAAATTCTTCCATCCGGGAAAGTGCCAGTGCCATGTTCTCGGTGAGGTCAAAATCGGCTACGAGACCCTCGGCATGTCGATCCTGGGGAATGAAAGCGACCTCTTTCGGGATGTCAGCTCGACCCAAGCTCGGAGACTTACGTCCTGAGAGAATCAGTGCCAACTCGTGCTGACCATTTCCTTCTACACCTGCTATCCCTCGTATTTCCCCAGCCCTTATCTCCAGCTTTACATCTTTCAGGCGATCACCATGCACACCAACCAAACTCGCAACCACCGTCTCACCGTGCTCGGTTGATGGTGACGCCGCACTCGTGCCACTGGACACCCGAACAGTGCCCGCAACCACCGCATCACTCGAGGGGCCCGCCAGCTCTCCCATCGCC
>DEBI01000098.1:11046-14296 GCA_002348465.1 Gemmatimonadales bacterium UBA2960
GACCTCGGTGCGGTCATCACCGTCCGACCAGCTCTGAGAACTGTCAGTCTATCCGAGACAGCAAGAACCTCATCAAGCTTGTGAGCCACGAGCGCAACTGTGCGACCTTCACGCGCCAGATCTTTCAACAAGGCTAAGAGTCCATCTGCTTCTTCGGGTGTCAGCACTGCTGTCGGCTCGTCCAGAACGAGAACCTGAGGGTCCCGGAGAAGAGCCTTGAGGATCTCGGTACGCTGACGATCTCCAACACCGAGCTCGGACACGTTTGCCTCCAGTGGGACCCGCAACCCGGTCATCTCCATCTTCGCTTCAACCGCCGCGACGGCTGCAGGAAGCGAATGGCCCCTGAGGCCCAGCCTGAGATTCTCACGCACTGATAGTGCAGGGACTAGAGTGAAATGTTGATGCACTAGTCCGATTCCACGGGCCCAAGCATCCCGAGGGCTGCGCAACTTTACCGATACGCCCTCTACCTCAATACCGCCCGAGTCCGGGAACACCAGGCCCCCAAGAACATTGAAAAGTGTTGACTTACCGGCACCGTTCGCGCCGAGCACCCCATGCACCTCCCCAGGATAGAGTTCCAGGTCAGCGCCAGACAGTGCTTGGATTAACCCGAAACGACGCTCGATACTGCGCAGACGGACAAAAGGTTGGTTCACCCTAGCGGTCCTCGGGCTCGCCCTCCACGAAGACTACCCGTGGTACGTCAATCTCCCCTGCTCTAATCAAAGCCTTGGTGCTTGAGATACGCTCAATCTCCTCATCCGATAAGCGATCGCGCAGCATCGGGTTGATAACGAACTCAATTACACCCTGTTCTGTATTTGCATAGATCGGAGCACCTCCAACATTTCCTTCCTGCCACATCCGAGCAGTAGTGTAGAATGCGTCCGCGATTCGAATGACCACACTACCTAGAACAACCTCGGGGGCTAACTCATTCTGATCACTGTTCATCCCAATGGCGTAAGCAACGCGACCTTCCGCAACTACCTCCCTAATAGCCTGGAACACAGCCAGGGAAGCATTATCCAGATTATGTATGATTACATCAGCGCCCTGGCTCAACTGTGCGACGGTAGCCTCTTTAGCCGCCGCCAAGTCATCCCAGTCCCCTGTATAGACCTGCAGCACCTCAATCTCGGGATCAACAGCATGCACACCAGCCTCGAAAGCTAGAAACGCGCCACGCGCCGGCGGGATTTCAACACCCCCCACCATCCCCACGACTTTCGACTCCGTCACATACGCAGCGGTGACCCCAGCCAGATAGCTTCCTTCTTCCAATCGAAAAATTAAAGGCACCACATTAGGCGAAACACGACCACCGCCGGACACAACGATCGTAACGTCTGGGAATTCCTGTCCCGCCCGGATTGCCGCATCCTGATACTCGTTGCCGTGAGCGAAAATGATTCCGTAGCCGGAAGACGCATAGGCAATGAACGCCTCATCAAATTCAGCAGGGGTCGCCGTTTGCTGGTGACTCACAAAGGCGCCCATGGAGTCTTCAATCATCAGGAGACCGGCATACCCTCCAGCATACCAACCCACATCAGTGACTGGACCAGCGGTGAGGAGTGCGGCTCGGAAATTACTTTCCGTCGTATCCGATCCCTGACTAACGCAGGCAGTAGCGACCCAAACCAAGGCAACAGCGAGCGGTCGCAACCTACGCAGGCTCATGTACCCATTTGCTAGTTGCATAACTTTATTTTTCATAAATCAGAGGTTTTGTCCGCGCTTTGAATAACCCTGTGGCTGTCGGAGGTTCAGTACGCTGGATATGTTCGGACCACAAATTCCGCGCAGCGAGTACCAACCCCTCGCGGACACCGCCGTCACCCCCTCGGAGATCGAATGACTGAGCAGCGCGGAAACTGGACCTCTAGTGCCGGATTCATACTTGCCGCCACCGGAAGCGCCATCGGCTTAGGTAACCTCTGGAAGTTCCCCTTCATCACCTGGGAAAACAACGGGGGCGCCTTCGTACTCGTGTATCTCGTGTGCATCGCAGCTGTCGGACTTCCGATAATGATGGCTGAGCTTTTGATAGGCCGGAAAACGCAGAAGAGTGCGGTAGGAGCCTTGAAAGAAGCCGTCGGGCCCGCCTGGGGCTTGGTGGGGCTTTGGGGTGTACTCTGCGGCTTCACCCTGCTCAGCTACTACACCGTCATCGCCGGATGGTCACTATACTTCTTCGCCAAGACGGCAGGTTGGATGGTAGGGGGCTTCCCGACGGGGACATCGCTCGGCCAAGTGTTCACCGAGCAATCGGCGAATGGAGGGCTGCAGATAGCGCTCTCACTGGGCTTTAGCATGGCAACCGTGTCGGTCGTGTACTTCGGCGTCCAGAAGGGAATTGAGAAGATCGCACGACTATTTCTGCCCGTGCTCTTTCTGATCCTGGCCCTGCTATTCACGGTTTCCTTCGCGATGGACGGCTCACGCGAAGCACTTACGTTCATCTTCCGGCCCAGCTTTAACGAGCTGGACGGAGGTAGCGTTCTCGAAGCTCTGGGGCATGCCTTCTTCACGCTCTCTTTGGGGATGGGAGCAATGATCACATACGGATCGTACATCGCGCGCAATCAGTCGATCGTGAAAGCCTCAGGTGTGATCGTTTTGCTCGATACTGTTATAGCGCTGGTAGCTACAGTTATCATGTTCACGGTCATCTTCACAGCAGGGATGCAAGACCAGGTGGGTGACACCGGTACCGTGGGCATGCTCTTCATCTCGCTTCCTCAGCTGTTTTTCGCAGAAGGCATAGTGCCGGGAGGCTCGCTTCTGGCGCCGCTATTCTACGTGCTCGTCGCGCTCGCCGCGCTGACATCAACCATGTCCCTCCTGGAGGTCGTTACATCCTACATCATCGACGAGCACGAAATCGAACGCGGGAAGGCGACGCTCGCATGCGGTAGCGTAGTCTTCCTATTCACGATTCTGGCTGCCCTCTCCTTCGGTGGTGCAGATTTCGCGAGCAACCTCTCGGCACCGGGCCGTATCGGGGACCTTCTTTTCGCTGGCAAGACGAGCTGGTTCGGCATGGCTGATCACTTCGTATCCAACTGGATGCTTCCAACCGGTGGTCTGGCTATCACCATAGCTGCCGGCTGGTTCATGACTCGAGAATCTACCGAAAGTGAGCTAGTCGATGAGACGGTTCCCGGATGGTTCAATTACGACACATGGCGCTTCTTTATCCGCTACATCTCGCCAGCAGCGGTCGCTGCCATCGTGGTCG
>DEBI01000098.1:14681-34501 GCA_002348465.1 Gemmatimonadales bacterium UBA2960
GCTATACCGTTGTTTGGGCTCACCGATGGAACTAGAATCATATTCTAGATTTGGAGGAACCCATCGCCACACCCAAGCCCGCGCAGATCCGTGCACCTAAGCAGTCACGCTCCAGGCGGACCTTAGAACGCATAGTGGCGGCTTCACTTGAGCTTCTCCGGACTGAAGGCCTGACTGGGCTAACAGTCCATAAGGTGGTCGCCAAAGCTGGGTCGTCTGTTGGATCGTTTTATGCTCGATTTGATGGGAAGGAGGACCTCCTCGACTACCTCGGCGAGCGTGTGTGGACCGAAGCGCTAGAACGATGGGAGGTCGCGCTCGAAACCCGTGACTGGTCAACACTCAGCTTGGATGAGGTTGTAGAGGGATCGGTGGGCTTGCTCATAGACGCGCAGCGGTCTCGATCAGATTACCTAAAGGCCCTTGATTGGGCCTCGGGCCGTCAGAACGACGCATACGAGAGGTTCAGGGGGGAGCTCCTATTGGGACTCGGCCGACTCCTCCTAGAGCAACGCGAATCGATAAGCCATCCTGACCCTGAACTAGCTGTTCGCATAGGCCTACGAGCCATTCTGGGCATCGTGGACGCAGAAATTCGAGCTACCGATAATCGCTTGGACCGCGACTCACTCACAACAGAAGCTCGAACGCTACTCTTGGGATACCTCACCGGAAACGCTAGCCCCGCTGCCCAAGCAATTGGGGTGGACTTCTTCGACGTGTGGGGCTAAGCCAACAGCTCTTGAGATCTTTAACCTTTTCCGGGTTCCCCTATCTTGAGTTATGTAGTTCGCCTGCCAAAGAAGCTGCAACGTTATACCCATCCAGGCGTATCACCTCTATAACGGGCAAGAGAATAACCAAGCCCAAAGAGAATACGGCATCTGAGTGATATCCATGAGCAACAAGCTAGGTAACATAAAAGCGGTGCTTTGCGCAGCCCTCGTAGCGAGTGGAGCGAGTGCCCTGACGGACTCTGCTTTGGCAGCGCAGGAAGGGACAGCGGCATCACTCGCCGGGCTCGTTTTCGACAGCACAAAAATGGCTCCCCTTGCAGGAGCTAGAGTAGCCGTGATGGGCACAAGTTCTGTGAGCACGACCGACGAAAGTGGACGGTTCCTACTAAGTGACGTCCCGGCCGGCGATTACTGGGTGTCCTTCTTTCACCCTCGCTTGCAGGAACTCGGAGTCAGTGCGCCGCCCAAACAGGTCGCTCTCTCTTCTGGAGTCACGGGGAATACGATTCTGGCCGTGCCATCTGAGGAAACGTTGCTAATGGGGTGGTGTTTGGCCGAGCAACCTCCTGCGGGCTCAGCCGCCATCGCTGGAATCGTCACCGATTCCATCACCGGCGTACCTATGCCGCGGGCAATCGTAACTGCCGAACCTATTAGCCGCCTGCCAGGCCTACGACCGGTCGAGGTGCGCACCGATGACACCGGTTACTTCCGCATGTGCACGTTACGCGGCGACTTAGACACGAAGCTGCAAGCACACTTCGGAACAAGTTCAGGGCGAAGCATAGAGGTCTACGTGCCGGCCGGAAGTGCGATGCTACAGGACCTGATCCTCCTTATGTCGTCGGAGGGGACCCTCGCAGGACTGGTCCTCGACTACTTAACCGGTGAACCTGTAACTGGGGCACTGGTCTCAGTCGCTGGCACGTCAAGCTCGTCGCTCACAGACAACGCGGGTCGATTTCTGTTAGACGATTTGCCACCCGGTCGGCATCTAGTGACGACAGACCACATCGCCTTCGAAGAACGAACTGACTCCGTGACGATCTTCAGTCAAGAAACGGTTGACATTGAGGTAACCCTAGCCACGCAAGCACTGGAGGTAGAGGGTCTAGTGGTGACGGCTCGGACTCGGTTCGGAAGGACTAGCCTAGCGGGAGATGCTAAGCGGGCCGACTTCATTTCACGCGAGGAAATCGAGGCCATGTTGCCCCGAGTGAGGGCCACGGAGGACCTACTTCGCAACATGAACGTGCCAGGGTTTCGGATACGACGCGTTGAAGAACAAGACCCAATCACAGGTGTCAGGGTTCCCGTTCTCTGTATCGAGGTAAGCCGACGCGGGGGCGGGGAAGGCTGCGTGATGGCCTCGGTCGCACTGAACGACGTTCTAATCCCCTTCCCTGAGCAGTTTCTTATAGACCTAGATCCAAACATTATCGATCGGATTGAAATCCTAAGTCCAATAGACGCGGCCTTCCAATTTGGTACTGCAGCCGGTAACGGCGTGGTGGCGATCTACACACGATGAGCTCCTGTATAGCCTGTCTGAAAACAGCAGCTATCGAGTCAGGGCATCAAGGTTGAGGCTCGAGGCGTCCACATACCAAATATCGTAATAACCACTCGCGCCCCTGCGATCGCTAGCAAAGAAAAAGGTGCTACCATCCGGCGAGAAGCTCGGGTATCCATCGTTAAAAGCTGAGTTAAAAGGGGCAGGGAGATGCACTGCAGAATCCCACCCATAGGCATTGCGACGCGAAACGTAAAGATCTTGGTTACCCGGAGCCGTCGCATCTCGGTAAGCCTGGAAAATCAGAAAGTTACCGCCCGGAACAAGTACCGCATTCGACTCATCGCCTGTTGAATTCAATGTTAGTGCAGCAGGGGATTCGTATGTGCCATCAGGCCCGACCTGTGACCTATAGATGTCTGCACCCCAATCAGGATCAGCCCGAGACCAGAAGAGGATCGACCCATCTGGAAGCAGAGAAGGGCCCATCTCCATACCTGAGCCGAAGTCCTCTTGGTTCAACCTCGGTTGATTGACTTCACCCCTTAGCGGAGTCGGTATTCCCCACCCCGCTTCAGTCCGTTCACTGATCCATATGTTGTCACTCCGGTCTCCCGACTTAGGCATCGGACGACGAGATACGAAGATCATCGACGATCCGTCACTCGAGACGTGCGGAGCCTCGTCATGAACACCTGAGAACAACCAGCGGACGGGCTCGGTCCACAGCCCCCCCCGAAAGTAGGATACGAATACCTGAGGCTGCCCTCCCCGGGGCCTGCGGGTAAAATAAGCCTCTCTAGCATCGGGACTGAACGTGATGCCATACTCTCTCATATCCGTGGAGATTACTCCAGGCGCAAAGAGGCCGGGGCGGACCGGCGAGGACGTTGTCCAGCTGGCGCTGGATTCAGTCCCACAACCCTGAATCAAGATTGCCAACAAAAGCAACAAGGTGCGTGCCCATAACGAGTTCCGCTGACCGAAGTCGATCGTTACTCGCTCGCTCATGTTAAAGCGCTGTCCCGCCGAAATCCCGCGGGACCTACTCGCGACACCATAGGTATTGCGACGACTCTAACCTTAAGCTGCCTTCTAGGGACCTGCTCCACCCACCTCTCCTGAGCCTTCCTGAAGTGACTGTAGTTCGTTGTGAGCCGCCGCCAGTACGTCACGAAAAACCTGCAACGGCAACGCACCCTGGATGGGTGGCCACCCGATTACCACAAAGGTGGGCGTTCCTCGAACCCCTAGTTGTTGGGCGAGTGTAGTCGCCGACGCTATTCTCGGAATTCGCTCATCCAAGGCAAGGCATGCGTCGAATGAAGTCATATCGACCCCCAATTCTGAAACCCAACCATGTACTAATGCCTCCGGCTCCGAACTTCCCTTCCAAACTGCCTGATCCGCCCAAAGGCGACCATTTAATGCCTCGAACGCATCTGGGCTTTGAGCGTAGGCACACTCAGCGGCTTCGGTCACTGCGAGAGAGTTCTCAAACATACCCGTGATATACGGCACAAACTTCCACTCAACCATTCCCGCCTCGATAAACTCTTCAAGGATCGGGCCGAAGCTTTCCTCATGAAATTTGCGGCAATAACCGCAACCGTAATCGGACATTTCCAAGACTTTCACAAGCGCTGTGGTATCGCCACGGTTAAACCCCACTTCGGCGACTGACACCCGCGGTCCTTGAGACGCCAAAGATTCGTCGACGGCCAGTGTCGTCGAGACACCGTCCCCCGCCGGCTGTGCCAAGAGACTAAGTGTGATGTCCTCGGTCCCCTCTGCAGCGTCAGAATCAGAGTCACCCGCTGAACAGGCTAGGGTGGCCGTAAGTGCATAAACGAAAAACGCTCGGAATCCAGCTTTCATCAGATTTCCAAATTGATAACCTGACCCATTCCTGCCAGGAACGCAGTCAGACTAGCGAAGCGACCAGTAACCATAAGCAAACCAATCAAGATCAGCACGGTGCCCGCGAGACGCTGCAGAACAGCCATCCACTTTCGGGCTCTCATGCTACCGGCAATAAGCCAATTGAACGAGATAGACGAGAGAATAAACGGAATACCTAGCCCCAGAGCGTAGGCCGTCAACAGCCCCATCCCCTGAGCCATAGTCGCCTCAAGGCTCGCGTACAGCAAAATCGAACCAAGGACCGGTCCTATACAAGGAGTCCAGCCAGCGCCGAATGCGACGCCGACAACGAAAGAACCGACAGCCGTAACGGGCTGCGCGCGCACTTGGGGACGGAGGTCTCGGTAAAGCACCGGCAGGCTAAACACACCAGCCAAGAAAAGTCCAAACAAGATCATCACCACACCGCCAACCCTGCTCAGCCCAGGCAAAGCCTGCGTCACAGCTGCCCCAAAAGCTGTCGCTACTAGGCCCATGGTCATAAAGACACAAGAAAAACCGAGAACGAAAAGGGAAGAATGGACCACTGCCCTCTTCCGAACGAGCCTCGTAGGGTGCTCGGCCAAATCTCCTAGCGTCAACCCCGATACGAAGGCCAAGTAGCTAGGGACAACCGGGAGGATACAAGGCGACAGGAACGACACCAGTCCGGCCATGAAGGCAAGCGGAAGAGAAACCTGGATCTCCATCACTGACAAAAGCTCCCATCGGAGATTACTCCCTTCTTAAAACCCACTTCAATACTCCTGAAGGTGCTGTCAGAATAGTGGAACAGAGACGAGCCGTTCGCGTTCTTCCCCCAAAACATACGCCTAGCGAAGCAGGGAGCTGCTCTCCAGTGAAGGCCAAAAAACGTCAGCATCACAGATGCATCAACGACGTCGGACCCACAGAACCAGAGCAAGTCCGACGGCAGCGCCAAGTAGCGCCCCACCTGCGATCCTAGTGAACCCTGAGCCTCCAAACGTGTCTGGTGGACTTAGTGGATTTTCATCAGAGGCCATTTCGACATCGTCATCCTTGCCCTGCCGAGGCTCACTAAACCTTTCTGTGTTCTCGTAACTCGTAGTCTGACTTGTACTTCCTGACCATGCACAGCTTGCACAATGCAATTTATCCTGGTCCCGAGCTGTTCGGTTAGGCCACCCGACTTCGTCACCGCAAAGCGGACACGACCTACCACTGCTAAGGACCTTGAGCGCTGTATAGAGCGCGCCCTTAGATAGGTCTAGTTCTTCTGCGATGTGATTGACGCTACGATCCGAGCCCCAATATAGCTCATTGGCGTGTGCGGCGATCTCCGGCGTGACATCCGAGGCGTGCATGGTGTCTTCTCCTGCCTTGACCCGTCTTACTGGTTACGAGAACATAACGCCCCGTCACGGCGGCCGCACAACCGTAAGTCTGCGTCCGACCAAAAGTTCAGCCTTACAACACAACACACCCTTGTCACACGGCGCTCGCAGAATCACGGTTTCCCACGGCCACCTTGAAGCTCTTCTCAAGGAACCCGAAAGGACAATCCGAGGCGGCGCCATCATATGCCACCCCCACCCATTACACGGTGGCACCATGCATACAAAAGCGGTTTACCGAGCCGCGCAGGGCCTCAATGACGCCGGACTCGTAACACTCCGCTTCAACTTCCGTGGAGTCGGAGGTAGCACTGGCAGTCACGACGGCGGGGTCGGAGAACAGGATGACCTTCGAGCGGCAATAGACTGGCTGGAAACTGCATACCCACATATTCCAATAGTTGTTGGCGGGTTTTCATTCGGCTCTATCGTCGGACTTTCCGTAGGTGCTACAGACGAGCGGGTAGTCAGCCTACTGGGGCTAGGCCTACCGGTCGATCTAGACGACCGATACGACTACAGCTTCATGGCTAGTGCTGGGAAGCCCATTCTTATCGTTCAGGGTGACAACGACGAGTTTGGGCCGGGTGAAAAGGTCGCCAGCTTGGTCTCGCCACTGGGGAGTCACATTACGCTAGTGCGTATACCCGAGACGGATCATTACTTCTACAGTAGCCTGAGAGAACTTCGCACAGCGGTTCGGGGGTACTATGAAACAGGCCCAGGGGCGAAGCTCCTGGCCGTCATCTAATTCGAGGTAGACATGCGTAAACGGGAACGCGTATTGCAAAGTCTAGAAAACGTATACCGAGCCGCGTTCTCAAAAGCAGAAACATCCGGTGACGAACAGAAGATGGAGGCGATCGACATGGATTATCAGAAAGAACAACTGAAGCTCGAGGTCCTGCTCGACATCCGAGATCTCCTGCAGCCCGAACCAGAGGACCTAGCCGACCGAACAAGCTCACTTCTCGAGAAAGCTCAAAACATCCGCAAACTCACCAAACTCCGCTGATATGAAGATCTATACCAGAACTGGAGACACTGGAGAAACCGGCCTGTTTGGAGGGAAGCGCGTTCCAAAAGACAACGTACGCGTTGACGCCTACGGGACCGTAGATGAGTTAAATGCAACGATCGGATGGGCTATAGCCCAAGTCAGCGATGCTGAGATTCTAGGTCGGCTAGAGTTACTACAGCATGATCTTTTCTCACTTGGATCCAATCTCGCCACCCCACCAGTTCAGGAGAGAGGGAAAAAGCCTAAGCTACCTGCGATGCCGACGCAGAGAGTGGAAGAGATGGAAGCCTGGATTGATGCGGCGGACACCGAGCTGCCAACACTTCGCGCCTTTGTGCTACCTGGAGGATGTCCCGGAGCCGCTGCTCTCCATGTAGCTCGAACGGTTTGCAGGCGAGCAGAGCGAACGGTGGTGCGCTTATCTGGAACAAAGGGATCGGAGGCCGAACTTCTCGCCTACCTAAACCGTCTATCCGACCTTTTATTCACACTGGCTAGACTCGAAAACCACCGGAACGGGATGGGTGACGTTGAGTGGATGAAACACCCTGAATCCGAGCTGGACCCATAGACCAAAAGGCTGGTTCCGCCAAAGTTGCTCTGCGAGCATACCCACGATTCCTGGGCACCTAGTTCGCAGTAGATTGGCTGCAAGAGTTAGTGTGTAGCCATCTTGGCATTGAAGATTTCTGCTCCTCAGATGCTTGCCACGTGCGGTTCACCTTTAGAGGTTTTTGGCGCCAGACAAAATCTTCCGGACCAGCAGGACCCATGACCTACATCATCGCCGAACCATGCATCGAGACTAAGGACGCGAGTTGCGTTGAAGTCTGTCCCGTCGACTGCATCTACGAGGGTGAGGATCAATTTTATATCCATCCGGACGAATGCATCGACTGTGGAGCGTGTGAACCTGAGTGTCCAGTTCAGGCAATCTTCCCAGACACCGACGTGCCGAGCGAGTGGACCGCCTACACTAAGAAGAACGCAGACCACTTCGAGTAGAGCGGCGGCGAGAAACCGGCCCCAGAGTTCAAGGAGCCCCGCTACCACACGCTACCAAGAGAACAGTAGCCTTTTTTCCCTGCAGGTCACATCGGATCTTACAGGCCGAGTTCCCTGATGCGCTCAAGCGAAACAGGCACCTGAGCCTGACCTGCGGAATTGGACTTAGGTGGACTCGGCTCTTCTTTGTCTTGGCGCACCAAAAGAATCGTCGTCACGAGCGCTGCTGCACTCAGTAGCCCGATAGTAAACTTCTTCATGACGATTCCTCCAGTTAAGCATGTCGGTTGGGTGGGACGACTCCGAGCCTTGGGACATTACATATTGTACTATCGATTACCTCTTGAGTTTCATTCAGACCTGTATCGACATGAATTATGAGCGGGAAAGGTTTATTGACGGCGCCCATAAAGGTGATCCGGTAGCCCTAGCGGCTTGGCTTGTTTCAATCCCGTCGGTGAACCCTGCCCTTGAGATAGACGGAGCAGGGGAAACCGCCATCGCACAGGCCTGCGCAGAACTGCTCGAAGGGTGGGGCCTTGAGACGACCATCACCGAGCCCGCCCCTGGACGACCGAACGTAGTCAGCCGACTTGAAGGGCAGGGGCCGACAATACTCCTAAACGGTCACCTAGACACAGTCGGTGTCTCAGGCATGACTATTGATCCTTTCGAGGCAAGCTTCGACGGCAATCGCATGTACGGCCGAGGATCATGTGACATGAAGGCTGGGGATGCTGCTCTGCTTGTAACCGCTTATAGACTGGCTAAAGAAGGTCCTCGGCCAAACTTGGTTGTGGCCCTAACCTCGGATGAGGAGCACGCCAGTATCGGCATGGCCGACCTCATATCTGAGGGCGGACCCGACGCGGATCTTGCCATCGTATGTGAACCTACCAACCTCAGTGTCATGCCCGCCCACAAAGGCTTCGTTTGGATTCGCGCACTCTTCCGCGGACTGGCCGCGCACGGATCACGACCTGACATCGGCGTCGACGCAATCCGACATGCTGCTTTATACCTTTCCGCCCTGGACAGCTACGGACGAGAACTCAGATCGAGACCAGCCCACCCACTCCTTGAGTATGGGTCGGTGCACGCAGGAAAGATTCATGGAGGCACCGCTGAATCGGTCTATCCGGACGAGTGTGAGCTCCTTCTCGAACGACGGACTCTGCCGGGTGAAACCCCGGAAACAGTGGTCAACGAATTCCAGTCCGTGTTGGACGTGGTTGCAGCCAAAGAGCCCACGATGGAAGCCTGCCTAGCAATGACACTAGAGCGACCAGGAACCGAGGTGGCTCCAAGTCACCCACTGGTCACAGGCTTGCTACGATCCGGAGAAGCCTTCGAAGTCGAGCAAGTGATCGAAGGCATGACAGCTTGGGTCGACGCCGCGTTCCTAAACGAAACCGGTATCCCCACCGTCTGCTATGGACCGGGAAGCATTGAACAGGCTCACACGGATGACGAGTGGGTCGACATTCGCCAAATCTACTCCTGTGCCAACGTTCTAGAGCACTTCGCTCGGGGCTTGGTCAGGTAAAATCCGACGGACTCCAACAAAAAGAGAACCCAGAACGGCGGGCCCCGACCACCACAGACTGAAGCCCGCCGTTCCTGTCCTCCTCCATCGGGTGGCTACCGAGAACGCCTACTGGTAACCATGATCGCCCCTCCAGCGTGTCCAGTCCCAAAACGGGTGGTTGCGTCACTAGCGCTCATGAACTGCATCTGCTCGATGTCGCTGGTTCTCAAGGACTGCAGATCCGAGGAACTAGTGCGACGTGTCCCATCGACGTATAGCTGCACAGCGTCTCCTCCACGCGACTGGAGCCAGCGTGGACGGAGTCGATTAACAGCCTGCATAGCGTCTAGCTCGGTAAGCTCGGCAAGCTCGGCACGCACAATCCGGGTAGAAGATGCACCCGCGGGCCGACTACTACCTCCGCCAGAAGATGCACAGCCAGCTACGCCGAAGGCCAGCGCTAGGGCCAGCATCAGCGTGATTCTAGTCTTATGGGACCGCATTTAATGAACTCCTTAACCTGAGTGACGGCTGGCAAAGATGATGATGCAGCCTGCTTTTCGCCAGCATCCGAACACTCTTGGACACTCAAGACCAGAGGCTCTTGTTACTCGCGCCGAAGACAAAGTGCCGGGGTGCTACCTTTCTCCTTAGCATGTTGACCTAAGGATACTGTTCACCCATCCATGACGAAGTCCGAATACGACGACAAGGCTCCGAGTGCCCGAGACAGAGAGGCGACCGTCGGCATCCTCATTGAACATTTCTCCCGGGACGAGCTTAGCCTAGACGAGTTCGAGCAACGTATAGACGCCTCACACGCGGCCCACACCAAGTCCGCCCTAGATTCGCTCACCGAAGACCTGCGCACTGAGGAGGCCTGCCCCCCCATAGAAGAGTCCTTTGGAGAGACACCACCCTTACGCGATTATCAGGTCGCGACTGCATCGGACATTAAAGAAACCGAACTTATCACTACGGTAATGGGAGGGGTGAGCCACAAAGGGCCGCTCAGCTTAGCAAGAAAAAGCACAGTTTTGACAGTCATGGGTGGCACCGAATTGGATCTACGGGGTTGTGTTTTAGCGCCCGGAATCAACGTGATCCAAGTTTTTTGTCTAATGGGGGCAGTGGAGATTTTAGTCCCCCAAGGTGTCAACCTTGAGGTCGGAGGTACCGCGCTGATGGGAGGATTCGACCACACTTCCGACGATGAGGGCTCACCCGACTCGACAAAACCGACCCTTCGAGTCACAGGGTTTGTATGTATGGGTGGAGTGAGCGTCGAAACACGGCACACTGGAGAGACTTCGGGAGAGGCCAAACGGAGACGAGAGCAGCTTAAGCGCGACCAACGTCTAAGTCGCAGGCTCAAGCAAAGCTAGGGTCAAGAAAACAGAATCCAGCATTCGCTATGCTATCAGCGTAGCGTCCTGTCCAAGTAGGCCTTAAGGCGCTCCCATGCATCTAGGCCTGCGGCGCTCCGCGCATCCATATCACCATCCACTCGAAGCCAAAATCCGTGGTTGACCTCATCGTAAATGTGCAAGTCATGCTTAATTCCAGCAGAGCGAAGTGCAACCGCAAAGGCCTCAACCTGTTGCGGCGATGGACCATTGTCTTCCCTGGCAAAGGTTCCATAGACCTCATGATCCATACCAGCTAGCACGGCCGGATCATCAATCAGGCGACCATAAAAGATCGCCGTAGCATCGTGATCGTCGCCGTCCAAACCAAACGAGAGAGCGACACCTCCACCAAAACACCAACCCATCGCGCCGACTCTCCCGGAGACGTCCGGTCGAGCTTTCAGAAAGCTGACTGCAGCGTTTAGGTTGCTCACCACCATCGACATATCCGCCATTGCTTCCTGCATCAGTGCGATGTTCTCCTCTGGGCCGCTGCCAGTACGACCCTGATAGAGATCAGCCGCTAAGGTGACGTAACCTTCCGCCGCAAAGTCATCTGCGACCTGCCGGACACGATCCACTAGTCCGTTCCATTCGTGGATTACAACAAGTGCAGGAAAGGGGCCCTCTCCCTCCGGCACGGCGATATATCCGGTGGTTGCCAGGTCACCGTCTAGGTAGTTCACGGCTTCCCCTTCTAGGTCCCCACCATTTCCAAGAATGGCCGGCGGCATCTCTCCAAGGGCTGTCGGAGCGAACGGAACCCGGGACTCACTCTCCCCCGACCCGACACTAGGAACCTCCGCATCATCAAATGTCGGGCGGCACGAACCGAGGAAACACACCATGGCAGAGAGGTAAACCACTCTAAACACTCGAGATTGATAACTCATGAAACGAACGGGTTAAGACTGTTAAAAAGAGTGAGATATGATACGCCGACAGGGCAGGGGGGCACAGCACAACTTAGGACAGGTGCAACACCTGGAGGTCTTGTCAGGTATATTGAGTAGCTACATTTACACATACTTGCTTCCATGAGCTGGAGAGCGGTTGCACCGAAACAGAGTTCTCCATCACTCTAGTGAGCAAAGATTTTAAACGAAACGAATGGCGCCTCTTAAGCCGCCGAAAGGATAGGTTAAATGCTGCTTCGCTCCGACATAACAGCTGCACTGGCTGCGGTCGTTGGCATCGCGCTTGCCGTGCAGACTGACGGTAATACCCCGGTCAAAGACAACGCCATTACTGCAGTTACGCAGCGGGAAGTCAGCTTCGCTGAAGAGGTGTTGCCGATCCTTGAGAAGTACTGCGTGGAGTGCCACAGCGAAGACAATGCCGAGTTAGGCCTTAAGCTGGACACTTACGAAGGTGTTATGGGTGGATCTGACTACGGGACGGTCGTAGAGGCAGGTGATGTCGACGCCAGCTTGCTCATTGACATGATCGCATCTGGTGACATGCCGGACGGGGGCGACCCCATGCCAGCGGAGGAACTCGACGTGATCAAGGCTTGGGTTACAGAAGGGGCTCAAAAAAACTGAAGCGCAGTCTCTAAGATCCTCCTGAGACATCCTGTAAACAAACGAGTTGGCACAAAGCTCAGTAACCGGACGGCAAAGGGTCAGTGTCCCTGACTGTCTTGTCTAACCCAGTCGCCCCTGAGCCAGTCCACTACGAGACCCATCTCATCCTCGGTAAGAATTTTCTCAGCCCCGAAGGATGGCATACGGTCGTTGTCTGCACCGTAAAAACGCTCCTCGGTAGGATCATGGAGCATCCCGAGCATCCAATCACGTGAACCCCACCCGGTCAGAACCGGGCCGACATCACCTTCGGTTTGGTCACGGAAGGTGTGGCAGCGGGTGCAGTTGATCTCCTCACTACTCATGAGCGCTCGACCTTCTTCTATCTCCGCCAGCTGAACAGCATCCTGCTCGACCTGCAAGGGCAAACTTCCTTCGGCTGACACAGCCATGATGACCTTTGCCAGGTTCGAACGGACCTCTGGTGAAAAACGCGCAACTCCGCGCTGCACAAATCGCGACATGCGGCCATTCACATGCTCGGTCCCTCCAAAGTATTCGTCCGTCGTAACTCGCTCTGGATCAAGGAGCCCAGCAAGCCACTCCCGGGTCCCGAACCCTGCGAGATCGGAAGCCGAGGGCGGATCGGCTGGCTGGGCGCCAAGGCCGTCGTGTCCCTCAAACCTATGACACTGGGAGCAGTTCGCTTCGAAAATCCTCGGCCCCTGGGTTAAGGGGTCAGCTCTAAGCATCGCGAGCCCGCCCTCAACTGGGATGCCCGAGAGCTCCGATGCAAGCTCGGATGAACGCTCCGCCAGAACCTCCGCCTCAGCTTGAGCCGACACGAACTCAGGGTCCGCGGAGTCCTGAACCCGCGCCTGCCAAGTTAGCATCACGATACCCGCGAGCAGAGCAGTGGCTACGCCGACATTGAACCGATGTCCATACTTCCACCCTCCTATGATCGGCATCGCCGCTACGAGCGCGAGCACAAGCCCCGGTATTACCTGGGCACCTATGACCTCCCACCCTGCCGGGAAGTATTTCAGCCACTGAAAAAGGAACAGGAAGTACCACTCAGGCCTCGCTGCTGCATATGGCTCCGCCGGATCGGCAGGCGCCCCTAGGTGAGCGCCACCACTCCACAGAACGAGCCCTAAGACTGTCGCCATCACAATGAGTGAAGCGACGCCATCTTTCAGTACCTGCTCCGGCCAAAAATACCCGTCCGGTTTTTCTCTCGCGCTCTTGGGAGTTGTTACGCCATGACGTCGAAATAGGTAAATGTGTCCGACTATCAGCAATGCGACTGCCGCGGGAAGTATGCCCGCGTGCAGTACAAAAAACCTTGTCAGTGTCAGGTGACCGTATTCCGACCCGCCAACGAGCAGTTGTTGCAGCCCTGGACCCACGACAGGGGTCATTGACGCAATGCTCGTCGCTACCTTCGTGGCCCAGTACCCTTTCTGGTCCCAGGGCAAAAGATATCCAGTCAGAGAAAGCCCAAGCACTAGTTGGAGCAGGATAAGCCCGAACCAAAAGTTGACCTCGCGTGGTGCTCGGTATGCGCCATCGATCAGAACCTGCATGAGGTGGAGCACGAGAAGCACAATCGTGACTTGGGCCATGTAGTGATGGATGCCACGAAGCAACCATCCGCCCGTCATCTGGTTTTGGATAAACCAAACACTCTCCCACGCACCCTGTGCATTAGCACTGTACGCGGACCATAGAACTACACCAGTGATGAGCTGGACAACCATGGCAAAAACAAGCGTACTCCCCCAGATATACCTCCAGCGCGCACCACCAGGGATACGCTCATAGAGCACCCCCTGAAGCAACGCACGGTAGCCCGTGCGATTATCTAGCCAGTCGAGCATCCCGCGCATCAAACGGGGGTCTTCTCAGCCCGACCGGGCAAGAAATTCTGAAAACGAACCCATACCTCATCGCCATTGCGGACTTCTACATCGAGCGTGTCCATATCCCGTGGACTAGGGCTGGTCGGATCATCCACGGCCCCGTCCAAATCAAAGCTGCTTAGGTGACAGGGGCACGAAAAACGAGAGTTGTCCTTAGCCACGCCGACAAAACACCCCGCGTGGGGACACACCACGTTCAACGCGCGGACTTCATCACCCGAACGGCGCAGGTAAACCGCTCCCACGGGGCTGTCGTCATAGGCAGCCCAGGCATCGGTTCGGTCAGCCATCACCGTGAATTTCCGAGGAGACCCGTCCTCTGGAATCGCTGAAGTCCGGGCCACGAGCACCATTTCACTGCTCACCTTTTCACGACGCAAAGGGTCGAGCAGCGAAACCACCGCAGCACCAATCGGGGCTAACATGGCAAGCGTGCCTGCCGCTACTGCGGAAGCGCCGACTAGAAAGTCTCGGCGCTCTTTCTCAACGACTCTGTCTAGCCCACTACTGAGAGTTGGTTCAGTCTCAGTTTTTGACTCTTCTAAGCTGTCTTCGCTCATCAATGCGATGTCTCGAACCTAGATCGTTCATCAAGCAACCGTGGGAATTTTGACAAAGTAGTGCCCGAAGCTCAACCCACTAGGTCGGTTCACGGTTCACACGCGTATGTCGAAACCTACCCAAGGCACTACTAGAACTTACTAACATGGCGCCCCAAGAAAGCATCGCGGAGTGTACTCCACCGCAGGAAAAGGGTTCATGATCATCTCCAATGCCAACGATTGCCCGACCATCTCCAACCGTGCAAGTTGGCGACCCCACCTGAACTATTCGGCTCGGAACGCTGAGCAAGCGCGAACGAGTGAGAAGAATCACATCATACTAGAGTACTCTGCTTCTAATCCGTTTCTAATCCGTCTCGTCATGGAGGAATTTTGATGATCGATCGTTATCACATCTCTTCTCTGGAGCCCAGAGAGCTCATTACCGGCCATCATGGCCGTTTCGTGCACTCCGCTCATACGACTCACGTCTATTGGAAGATAGACGCGGGAGCGAAACTCCCCGAACACAGTCACCCACACGAACAGGTGGTGAATGTACTCGAGGGGAAATACGAACTGATTGTGAACGGAGAGACATATATCCTTGAATCTGGTGAAGTGCTCGTGATTCCTGGGGAGGCGACGCACAGCGGCACAGCCCATACCAATTGCCGGATACTTGACGTGTTTTCCCCAGTTCGTGAGGAGTACCGTTGAACCCACGCTCAGCGTTTGCCCTGCTCTGCACAGCAACCATAGCAGTCGGGCTTTACTCGCCATCCAACACGCCGACTCAGGAGTCCCGGGAAGGCACGCACCTAAGCTCCTCGCGCTCCGAAGCTCCTTGGCCCCCGGTAGCAACCTTTTCAATTCTCGGGTACGACCCCGAAACAGGAGAGCTAGGTGGAGCCGTACAGTCACGGGTTTTTTCTGTGGGGAATGGGGTGCTGTGGGCGGAAGCCAATGTCGGTGTAGTGGCCACCCAAGCCGTAGTGGACGTCAGCTACGGCCCACAAGCACTTGAGCTGCTCCGATCAGGTATGGCTCCGGGCCAAGTCGTGGAAACAATCTTAAGGAACGATCCAAACCCGCGACCGGAGAGGTGGGCCGTCCAAGGTCGGCAATTCTCAGTAATGGATGCCAGCGGAAACGTAGCTACTCACACAGGGACCCAAGCAAGTGATTGGGCTGGGCATCAGATGAACCAGCATGTGTCAGCTCAAGGAAATATCCTAGCGGGCCCTGAGGTCGTAAGAAACATGGTCCACGCATTTGAGAGCACTGACGGACAGCACCTATCGTTCCGACTCCTTGCCGCCTTGGAAGCAGGCCAGGATGCAGGTGGAGACGTTCGCGGCATGCAGTCCGCAGCAATTCTTATAGTAAAGGAAGACGGCGGGGTCTGGCTGAACAACGACGTAGTCATGCGCCTGCAGGTGGACGACTCCGATCAACCCATCGCCGAACTCCGACGCCTCGTAGAGATCGCAGGCCAGCAGCGTGCCCGTTTTAGAGGAAGATGAAAAGCAACACAGCCAAGATTCATCCGCAGTGATTCACCCAATACAGGCCTTAAAAGCGGCTACCCTCATAAGACGCGGGCTTTAACTCTTAAGGCCATTTCGGGGGCACTCGTCGGAACGATCCTACCAACCCCCTAGCAGTGCTCCTCATACGCAGCACGCAGATCTGCGGCAATGTCCTCAGGGTTACGTCCCTCGATCTGATGGCGCTCCATGAAGTAGACAAGCTGGCCGTCCTTAAAAAGCCCAACAGAGGGAGAAGACGGAGGATATCCGGTGATGTAGTCACGAGTGCGATCCGTAGCCTCCATATCCTGTCCGGCAAAGACCGTGGTCAGGACTTCAGGCTTTTTCTCTCCCTGGAGAGACATCCATACCCCCGGCCGCATCATAGCGGCGGCACATCCACACACAGAATTCACGGCAACCAGCGTCGTCCGCGTCTCGGACCCTAAAAGCGTATCGACTTCGTCTGGCGTACGCATCTCGGAGAAGCCCACACGGACCAGATCTTCTCGCATCGGGGCAACCATCATCTCTGGATAAGGCATTACATCTCCCGCTCTGTTGTCTTAACGACCGGCGCTCAGCGGAGCGACCGTCGACTGAACTCTCATTTAAAGATTGACGTCTGTCTACCACAGGTCATGACAAAGGTGCCGTTGCCAACATGACACAGCGCGAGCGACCTTGTCACTATCTATGTCCAATATGACTGAAGTCGTGCGCCTCCGGGTCAACGGAGACATTTACGAGGTCGGCGTGCCGACCCACTACACTCTCCTGGAGACGCTAAGGTACGTGCTGGCACTGACCGGTTCAAAACAGGGTTGCGATAAGGGTGACTGCGGTGCGTGTACCGTCATTCTAGATGGTGCACCCACACTCGCGTGCCTCACGCCGGTGTGGGAGGCGGAGGGGTCTGACGTCATCACCGTCGAAGGCTTAGCCGGACCAGAGGGGCCACACCCTCTTCAGGACGAGTTCGATCTTAACGGCGCTGCCCAGTGCGGCTTCTGTACACCCGGCATTCTATGCTCCGCTGCAGTACTTCTAAACAAGACGTCCAATCCTACACGGTTGGAGATTCAGGAGGCACTTGCTGGCAATCTCTGCCGCTGCACAGGCTACGCAAAGATCTACGATGCCGTCGAAGCTGCAGCGATACGAATAAAGGAACGAAAAGAAGAGGGAGGCCAGAACGATGAAGTCTCGTAACTCACAGTCGGACTATACCTTACAGGGTTTCGTGCCCAGCTCGCTGGAAGAGAGAACCCGGGACTGGGAATGAACCAAGACTTTACTGAAACCGCCCCAGCCACAACAGTGATTGGATCTGGAATGCGCAAAGTAGACGGGCTCGAAAAATCTACAGGCCGTGCCGTCTACACGGATGACGTAACGCTTCCGGGTATGCTTCATGGCAAGATTCTCCGCAGCCCTCACCCTCATGCGCGCATCCTTTCGATCGATACATCGCGTGCAGAAGCGCTGGAAGGTGTTCATGCGGTCATCACGGGACGAGATATGCCCATCCAATACGGAATCATCCCCTGGACCCAAGATGAGTACCCGCTTTGCGTAGACCGAGTGCGCTATATAGGAGATGGAGTAGCCGCCGTGGCAGCAATCGACGAAGACACGGCGATCGAAGCACTCTCCCTGATAGGCGTAGAATACCAAGAGCTACCCGCATTCTTGGACCCACACCTCGCACTTCAGGCCGACGGTTCGACACCATATGTGCACGATCCGAGAAAGGAGGGCTGGAACGGGAACATCACAAAGGTGGTGGAGCTAGAGTTCGGCGACATCGAAGCTGGCATGGAAAAGGCCGATGTGGTTGTCGAAGGCGACTACTTCTTCGAGGGGACTACACACGCCGCCATCGAACCGCACTGTGCGATCGGACAGTGGGACGGCGTAGGTCGATTAACGGTTTGGTCAACGACCCAGGTCCCACATTACCTGCACCGTGAACTAGCGAGAGTACTCGAGCTCGACCAAGCACAAGTGCGAGTACTGCAACCGCTAGTAGGAGGCGCGTTCGGAGGGAAGAGCGAGCCATTCGACCTAGAGTTCTGCGTCGGCAAGCTATCCATGAAGACCGGCCGTCCGGTGAAGATACTCTATACGCGCGAAGAGGTTTTTTACTCGCATCGTGGCCGGCACCCATTCCACATGCACTACCGGACAGGTGCCACCAAAGACGGTAAACTTTCATCTATAGACGCCAAAATCCTGCTCGACGGGGGTGCCTATGCTTCTTTTGGCCTGGTGACAACCTACTATTCCGGCCAGCTGCTGTGTGCGCCTTACGAGATGCCGGCCTACCGCTTCGACTCGACACGCGTGTACACGAACAAGCCTGCGTGCGGGCCAAAGCGGGGCCACGGGTCCGTCCAACCGCGATTCGCGTTCGAAGTCCAAATCGATAAGCTCGCTGAAAAGGTCGAATTGGATCCCATAGAGTTCAGGCGCCGCAATTTTATAGGGGAAAACACGAGGACCATCAATGAATTACGGGTGACTTCAAATGGATTCCTCAAGTGTCTCTCTTCGGTGGAAACGGCGTCAGCGTGGGAAGACAAATTCCGCAGCCTACCCTTTGGGCGAGGCATCGGGATTGCTGGCTCAACATACATTTCGGGTACGAACTACCCGATCTATCCAAACGAAATGCCCCAGTCTGCCGTCCAGATGCAGATCGACCGAAGCGGTCGGGTGGCCGTCTTCAGCGGCGCAAGCGAAATCGGACAAGGGTGTGACTCAGTCGTTGCCTATATCGCCGCAGAAGAGCTGGGTGTGCCTCTTGAGTGGGTGCGAGTCCTGAGAGGTGACACTGACTTTACCCCAGTTGACCTTGGCGCTTATTCCAGCCGCGTAACCTTTATGCTCGGAAACGCTGCTATCGACGCCGCCACACGGCTTCGGAGACTAGTGCAGGGGTCGGTCTCAAAGTCCTGGGGAGTGAAGTCGTCGGAGGTGCTCCTCTCGGGTGGATTAGCTTTGTGGGCGCAGGACACGTCAAAGCACATGCCTATAGCTGAGGCATTTAACCTCGCAGAAGCTGAGCATGGTACCCTTGGTGCAACAGGCTGGTATAACACACCGAAGGATGTGCACGGTGAATACCGCGGTGGGACGATCGGCGCGTCCCCGGCGTATTCATTCACCGCCCACGTAGCCGAGGTCGACGTAGACATAGAAACAGGTGTGGTCGAAGTGAGGAAAATCTGGATCGCGCATGACTGTGGCCGAGCACTGAACCCCGTCCTTGTAGAGGGTCAAATGGAGGGATCAGCATACATGGGAGCCGCCGAGGCCATCATGGAGGAGCAGATCTTTAAAGACGTCGACCACGGGCGCGCAGGTCTCCATAATGCCCCCTCACTCCTCGACTACCGAATTCCAACTAGCCTAGACACGCCAGAACTTGAGTCACTGATCGTCGAGTCCATCGACCCTGAAGGTCCGTATGGAGCAAAAGAAGCAGGTGAAGGGCCTTTACATCCGTCGATTCCCGCTATAGCTAACGCGATCTACGACGCTATTGGTGTGCGCGTGGACCGGCTTCCTTTCTCTCCACCCAATGTTTGGCGAGCAATTCAGCGAGCACGGGATGAGGGCAAACTGAGCAAGCCAGCTATGCCCGGTGTGACGCCAAGAGATATTACGTCCGAGACAGCTCGGGAAGGCCAATGATCCAGTATAGAGCAGCCCTGGGGCCAGTTGCAGCGATCGCACTATTCTTTATCGGGACACAATGGTCCCCCTTTGAGCCACACCCGGCTCCAATCGATCCACCTA
>DEBI01000098.1:34893-48919 GCA_002348465.1 Gemmatimonadales bacterium UBA2960
GTGGTCGCAGGAGCCGGAGAAGCCAAGCTGGACAAGCTTCCGATCGGAAAACTGATGGCGGTAATCGGCACAAGCTTTGTCGGCACAGCTTACACCCCAAACACACTGGACATCCCGGGCCCCGAGCGGCTTGTCATAAACTTTCGGGGCTTAGACTGTGTGACATTCGTAGAGAATGTTCATGCGCTTGCTGTAGCCATAAAGAACGGGGCAGCAGAGCGGCTCGACAACCGAGCGGATGTCGAAACGGAGTATGAGCAGATCCTGAGAACACTTCGCTACCGAAATGGGGTGATCGATGGTTACCCGAGTCGGTTACACTACTTCAGCGAGTGGATCGAAGAGAACGCTCGGAGGCAGCTCGTGACCAACATTTCGAAGGACCTTGGAGGCATCATTGACTCCGAGACGATCGATTTTATGTCATCTCATCCCGACGCGTACCGACAGCTAGACAACCTCGAGACTCTCAAAGACATCCAACAAATAGAGCGCAGGATCAGTGAACGGAATCGACACTTCGTTCCCCAAGACCTCATCTCCGATGTAGCAGACCACATTCAAGACGGCGACATCATTGCTGCAACTAGCACAGTCAGAGGGCTCGATGTAGCCCACACCGGACTCGCGTTGTGGGTTGATGACAAGCTGCACCTTCTGCACGCACCGCTCGTCGGAGAGTCCGTTCAGATTAGCCAGCTAACTCTTGCGGAGCGCATAGCGTCAATCACTGGGCAGGACGGCATCATCGTCGCCCGGGCCCATGAACCAGGTGAACCAGTCCTGCGCAACGCTGCTCTCGCCAGAGAACACTGACATGCTGCGACTCCCCCCTTTCCGCTATCACCGACCCACGAATGTCTCTGAGGCGCTCGCTCTAATGAGCGAGCTGGGAAACGAGGCGATGTATGTCGCAGGCGGAACGGATCTGGTGCCCAACATGAAACACCGACTCTTTGAGCCGCATCACCTGATCGCTCTCAAGTGCATCGAAGAACTACGAGGCATCCAAGAGGTCGGGCGACGTAACACAGATGATGCGATCCTCAGGATTGGTGCAGGAGAGACGCTGAACGCTGTCGCCACCAACAAAAAGGTTCAGGAACTCTTCCCAGCTCTAGCTCAGGCGGCAGCTCATGTGGCAGGGCCACAGCTGAGAAACTCGGGCACAATCGGTGGCAACATCTGCCTCGATACGCGCTGTACATACTACAATCAGACACATTTCTGGCGTGAGGCACTCGGATTCTGCCTGAAAAAGGACGGTGACGTATGTCACGTTACACGAACTGGTAAGAAGTGCGTCGCGGCGCATTCAGCTGACACACCACCCGTTCTCATAACTCTCGACGCCACAGCTATGTTCGTCGGCCCAGAAGGATCAAGGGAGCTTCCAGTAGAAGACCTGTTCGTGGCGGATGGGATCAGAAACACACGTCGAATGAGGGAAGAGATTCTCACCGAAATCCGGATCCCTCTGGCGTCCGCCACTCGTCGCCAAGCATACGTAAAGCTGCGACAGAGGAAGTCGATCGACTTTCCACTCCTAACAGTGGCTGTAGCTGCAGACCTAGATGCAACGGATACCATTACAGGGATCGCGGGAGTAGTAACGGGACTGGGCTCACGCCCTAGGACGCTGACGAAATGGAGTGAGGTCGCGGAAGGACGCGTACTAAACGAGGAACTCATCGAAGAACTTGCGGAGCGTGCACACCGTCAATGCCACCCGCTAGAGAACATGATAGTCGATCCCGATTGGCGGCGTGCGATGATTCCGGTTTTCGTCCAGCGTGCACTTCAGCAAGTGGCTCAGGATTGACGCTTTCATTCTGGGCCGTGGCATCGGTGATCGTCCTTGTGGTACTGGGATTAGAATGGTTTTCCGGGGTAGTTATCAAGCTTGAACCGCAACCGATCGGGAAAACCGTTCCCGAGCTAGGGATCGCATACGAGGATCTGAGGATTGAATCAGGAGATCACGAACTTGCAGCTTGGCTGATAAAGCCCACAGACGCTCAGCCATTCGAGCCACTCGTACTACTAGCTCATGGGTGGGGCGCCAACTACTCCACTGTCCTTCCTCTGGGAGAGCAGCTAGCTGACCTAGGACACGAAATCCTCCTGTTCGACGTTCGGGGGCATGGCCGGAACATACCTCAACCACATGCGTCAATAAGGGTATTCCGTGATGACCTCATGGCCGTCTCTCGCTATGCGGCAAAGCGCTTTCCGGACCGCCAACTCGTCGTTATCGGACACTCTATCGGCGGCGCTTCGGGCGTGCTGGCAGCAGCAGAGGGCGCTCCTATCGATGGGCTCATTCTGATAGCCGCGCCATGTGACGTGGTCAGGGTTACAGCAGAGTATCTAGCCGATAAAGGGCTCCCCGGTCGCTTTATTGTCAACCTCGTGAGACCGTTCTGGTGGAGACGGGTCGGAAGCACGTTCCGGTCACTTACGCCAACGCGACGAATCCGCGAGCTGGACATACCTCTCTTGCTGATACAACCCGAACACGATGGTCGAGTGACCCGCGAGCACGCCGACTTACTGGCCGAGGCAGCCCAGACCGATTACCGGCTCATACCTGACCGAGAACATACAGATGTACTCGAAGATTCTCTCACACTGCGCTTCGTGCTTGAGTTCCTTGAGGACGTCTGACGCAAACCGGAGCGCTCCTCGTCATATAGTCCTTGATACAGTGGAGGGCGTTGCGGAAAGTAGAACCGAAACCTGTAGCGATGCTTCACCGCCTTGCAAACGATGTCCAACGCCGGCATAGATACGTCTTCTACAGATGGCCCTGAGGCATCAAAGATGGCACTACAATCAGTGCGATACCGTAAATTCACGCCTTGGAACTGGAGCACGTATCTATTTATTCTCGGCGTAGTGCTCCTTAGCTGTTATCCGCTACTAGCCGGTTCAGGGAGAGACGCCTCAACAATCATCGGCGTAATAATCCTAGGCCTCGTTGCTGTGATCTTATTATCCATAGGCGGCCTTACAGTCGTGATTCGAGAAAGCGGGATCACTCTGCACCTTGGACTCGTCCCTCTGATAACCAAAACCGTACCCTTCAAACAGATCAAATACCTGCGTACAACGAAATATCGACCCATCAAAGACTTCGGCGGATGGGGATTAAGGGGGCGGGGGAAAAAGCAGGTATGGAGTGCTCGGGGAAGTGATGGCCTCGTGCTTGATCTCATTGAAGGATCCGAGTTGATAGTCGGCGCCGATGATCCGAACAAACTAAAGGAGCGTATCTGCGACCTCTCGGGTATAAGTTTTCATGAATAACTCGAGCGACACTCCAAAGAGCCCAGAACAATCAACCGCAGTAGTATCAGAGTTGATGATGCCTAATCAGGTGAACCACCTCGGGCACGTGTTTGGTGGCGAGCTGCTTTCCATGGTAGATAGGGCAGCGGCCGTGTGCGCCATGCGTCATGCCAGCGGCCCCTGCGTCACCGTCTCGATAGACAGGGTCGACTTCGTAGAGCCCATCTATACCGGCGAATTGGTAACCTGCAAGGCACGAGTGAATTTCGTCGGCCGCACATCCATGGAAATCGGTGTCCGGGTGGTGGCCGAGAATCTCATTACGGGGGAAAAGAGGCACACGAACACGTGCCTACTAACCTTCGTAGCAATCGACTCAGACCACAGACCCTGCCCGGTACCTCCGCTCGACACATCTGAACCAGAAGACCAGAGACGCGCGCACGAGGGTAGACGCCGCAGAGAAGTAAGAGAACAGTTGGATAGGGAGCTACAGGACTAGAGCACGAAGCTTTAGCGACGCTCAACCACCATGGCGAATCCCATGCCGCCAGCTGCGCACACAGTAATCAGCCCGAACTCAACCCCACGGCGCGCCATTTCGTTAAGGATCGTGATCGTTAAACGCGCCCCAGTCGCACCGAATGGGTGACCTATAGCAATCGAACCGCCCATAACATTAATCCTCTCTATGTCCGGATGGCCTACAGCCTCGGTGTGGCCTAGCTCAGACTGAGCAAAGCTTTTCGACGACAAGGCTTGAAGGTTCGAAAGCACCTGAGCAGCGAAAGCCTCGTGCATTTCCATTAGACCAATGTCTTTCATCGAGAGTCCGGCCCGCTCAAGCGCGATAGGCACGGCATAAGCCGGACCTTGGAGAAGCTGTCCCGAAGGGTCGAGTCCGGCCCAGGCCCAACTCCGAACCCAACCAAGCGGCTCAATCCCCTCGGCGAGAGCTTTTTCTCCGTTCATGAGCACAACAGCCGACGCACCATCCGTTAAAGGCGAAGAATTTCCAGCGGTCACTGATCCGAATGTTCTATCGAAAACAGGCCGGAGCTTCGCAAGCTGATCGGAAGAGGTGTCGATGCGAATTCCAGCATCCCCACTCACAACAGTCTCATAGTCTGGGGGCACATATACGGAGACGACCTCCTGAGCAAGGCGCCCGTCCCTGGTTCCCTCTGTTGCTAGTCGATGTGACCTGAGAGCCCACCCATCTTGGTCCTCACGAGAAATTCCATTCTCCTTTGCCATCCGCTCAGCAGCCTCGCCCATCGTTTCTCCTGTGCTCGGCTCAGCAATAGCTGGCGTAACGGGCACCAAGTCTCGTGGGCGTAATCCTCGAAAGGCTGCGATCTTCCGACTCAGCGTCTTGCCCTTTGCAGCCCTGACTAAGCTCCTCGAGAGTCTGTCACTTGCAGTAATAGGGATCCGAGAGAGTGACTCTCCTCCACCAGCAACCACTACATCTGCGTATCCCATTTCGATCATCTCCGCAGCACCAGTGATTGCCTGATTGGCCGAGGCACAAGCTCTAGAAACGGACACTGCAGGTACATTCTTCGGCAGCACAGCCAACCCGACTTCCCTTGCTATGTTTGGAGCCTGCGTGTCTGAGACTACTGTACCGTAGACGACGTGATTGACCCGGGAGCCAGCAAGCCCGCTTCGGGCGAGAGCATCTCGCACGGCTTCTTTTCCGAGATCGACAGCAGATAGTTTGGCAAAGGCCGAGTTTGCACCAACAAACGGAGTACGGCTACCAGCAATGATCGCTGCCTTCATATCCTCTCGCCGCCTTACCCCTCAACGCCCTCAGCCATCGATTGGGCCCAGTCTGGGACAATACTTGGATCAATGTCGAAAACTACCGTACCTACAGTAAAGACGATCACGCTGACCACTACAGCCCCAATGATGTTAAGGAAAATGCCAACCCTTGCCATCTCCGCCACCGTCAGGCGCCCACTACCAAAAACGATGGCATTTGGCGGAGTCGCTACCGGCATCATGAACGCGCACGAGGCAGACAAGGTTGCCGGAATCATAAGAATGAGCGGGTTCATCTCGGTCGCAACAGCCACAGCGGCTAGAATCGGTAGTATCATCTCGGTGGTGGCCAGATTGCTCGTCAGCTCAGTCAAGAACGTAATCCCAAGGCACACAAGGATGATCATCGCAAACGTGGGCAACGCCGCGAGCGCCACGAATTGCTCACCGATCAACTGAGCGAGCCCAGTGCGCTGGAGCCCCTCAGCCAACGCGAAGCCACCGCCAAAAAGAAGCACTATGTCCCATGGGAGCTTCGGGATGACATCAGGACCCATGATCCGTTGAGAGCCCTGCGACCGATCGCGGGTAGGAATAAGAAACAGCAGTGACGCCATCGCAATCGCCACCGCCCCATCATCAACCATGCCCGGTGTTCCGAGCAGGCTCGACCATCCTGGGATAGTTGCGAACCCAATATTGAGATCGACACGAAAGACCCACAGCAGGGCCGTGGTCGCAAACACGGCACCAATCCAGCGCTCCTCATACGATATGGGGCCAAGCTCGACCTTCTCCTCAGCGATCACATCATGGTCCACAGTCACATCAGCGGGAGTCCGATAAAAGACTTGGGTGAGGCAGAACCACGCCAATCCCATCATCAACACGCTGATAGGGAGGGCCATTATGAGCCACTGACCAAAAGCAATCGACGGCGCCTCCGGAAACAAGATCTCAAAGATTCGCACGAAAGACAGGTTTGGCGGAGTCCCAACCAGAGTACTCAAGCCTCCGACCGAGCAGCCGTAAGCAATCCCGAGCATCAGGGCCACGGTGAATGCATGGCTTCGTTCCACGCCAAACGAGTCTTCGATCTTCAATACGATCGCTAGTCCGATCGGGATCATCATGACTGCCGTAGCGGTGTTCGAAATCCACATAGAGAGGAAGCCCGCGGCGACCATGAAACCTAGGACGATCCGAGCCGGTCCTCCTCCGATGGCTTGTATTATGCTGAGCGCGATGCGCTTGTGTAGGTTCCACTTCTGCATCGTGAGCGCGATCATGAACCCGCCGATATACAACACAATGGTGCTGTTGAAGTAGATAGGAGCGGTCTCCCTTCCTCCCAATATTCCAAGAAAGGGGTAGAGAAAAAGTGGCAGCAGTGCAGTAGCGAAAAGAGGAATAGCACTGGTAACCCACCATATCGCCATCAACATCGCGACAGCTGCTAGACGACTTGCCGGAGGGTTACTGACATCTACGGGAAAGATCAGCAGAAGCAGGAAAGCAACTAAGCCAAGCCAGAAGCCGACGCGCTGGCCGGTAGAACCTTCTTGGAGCACGTGGTGGTGAGACATCAATAGCTCTGTAAGCGCTAATGGATTCGAAGCCGCACCAACCTCTAGACTGAAGCAGCCTAAGGCAAGCTAAAGTGCAGACTGGCTCGCAATCGCCACCCACCCATACTTTCATTGCTAAGCTTTAGCCTAACCCTAGGAGGGCCCATGCTACGCGACCCTTTGTCTCGCCGAGCCTTCCTCGGCGCCTCAGCCGCGCTCTCTCTGTCGGGCCCAGATGCTGCCCTTCGCAGCCTTTACGCTCCCTCAGGTACTGCTGCAAAGCCCGACTCAAAAGGATGGCCACCCTACAACGACGCCATGGTCATCGACTTCCTCGCATCACCAGGTTACTTCAACTACCCGCTGAACCCAGCGCTCGACCAAGAGATGATTCGAAATGCGGTCGAGTCAGGTATCACAGCAGTCAACCTGACCTGCAACGGGAACGACTTCGAGTCTTCGGTCCAAAGAATCGCTGGCTGGCTTGATCGGATTGAGCGATTTCCAAATGCATTTTGTCAGATCCGCACTGTCGCTGACCTACAGGACGCAAAAGAGACGGGCCGCCTTGGCATCGTACTTGGATTCCAAGACACCACACCATTCGAGCAAAATGAGTCGAACGTAGAGGAGTTTTCCCAACTAGGTGTCAAGGTAACGCAGCTGACCTACAACGTTCGAAACTTGGTAGGCGACGGCTGCCTCGAACCAGCGAATGGCGGATTGACTCGGTTCGGCTATCAAATCGTTGAACGAATGAATGAAGCGGGAATGATAGTGGACCTAAGCCACTGTGGTCAGCAAACCACGGCAGAAGGGATTGCTGCCTCTTCGCAACCGGTCGCCATCACTCACAGCGGTTGCAACACAATCGCCTGGCATCCGAGATCTAAGTACGACGCCGAACTCAGAGCAATGGCTGACCGAGGGGGCATCATCGGTATTTACCTCATGCCTTTCCTTACGCCAGGCAGGGCCCCTCTCCGTGAAGATGTACTCGACCATATCGAACATGCTGTACAAGTCTGCGGAGAGGATCACGTCGGAATCGGTAGCGACCTCTCGACAACCCCCATAGATGGCTCTGAGGAGTATTGGTCCCGGCACCGAGAGTTCGTCGCGGGACGAATAGAGCGCGGTATCGCCGCTCCGAACGAAGACCCGAACATATTATTCACAGTCGAAGACCTAAACTCACATCGCCGGATGGAGCTAATCGCCGATGGCCTGTCACGTCGAGGTCACCCTGACACCCGGATTGAGAAAATCATAGGGGGCAATTGGGAGCGCCTCTTCAGGGAGATCTGGCGGTCGTGACCCCCTCTATCGCTTCGTTCATTCGCACGATTCCGGACCACCCCAAACCGGGCATCCTCTTTCGAGACGTCTCGGGACTACTGGAAGACCCGCTTGGCCTGCGTCTGGCAGTGGATCGTATCACCGATCACTACATGAGCAGTTCGATAGACTTCCTGGCCGCAATCGAAGCTAGGGGCTTCATATTTGGGGCGGCCGTGGCATACAACCTCGGCGTCGGCTTTCTCCCTCTCAGGAAGAAAGGGAAACTTCCAGGAGAGGTCATCGGTGTCGACTACGAACTCGAGTACGGCTCGGACCGCCTAGAAATTCAAACCCAACGGATGCAGCCGGGAGCTCGCGTCCTTCTTGTCGATGATCTGATTGCGACAGGTGGAACCGCAGATGCCGCTATTGAACTCATCCATCAATCGGGTGGGTATGTCCACAGCGCCTGCTTCGTTATCGATCTGCCCGACCTAGGGGGAAGTGAACGGATCCGTTCCCGTGGTTGTGACGTCTTCTCTCTTTGCCAGTTTGACGGACATTAACCGGAGACAAAAGATCAACGGCCAAGAATCCGGTCGAAATCCTTAGCCAGGTCCACATCCAACTTCGTGATCCCACCTGCATCGTGAGTACTCAGGTCGACTCGCACCGAGTTATAGACGTTGCACCACTCCGGATGATGGTTCTTTCTCTCTGCACATAACGCCGCAGCAGACATAAAACCGAACGCCTCCACAAAGTCGGCGAACCGATACTCCTTGTGGAGTTTGCCATCCTTGACCTCCCATCCATCAAGTTCAGAAGTTGCTGTATTCAGAGAATCGCTATCTAGAAGATCTCGTGTCATGGAAAGCCTAAGAAGGTAAGGCACGGGCGCGCCGCGCTAAGGAGCGCTTTATCGCAAATCCCGCACTAGTTGGTAAGACTAACTCCGGTCACAGCCTTCGTTACAGCACGCTGCAGCGGACCGACGTCAGGATATTCAGTATTCTCATCCACATCGAAGTTCTGTCTATTCGTAAGGAGAACAAGCGCTAACCCCCGATCTGGAACACCTAGCACGAAAGTCCCTGTGAATCCCGTGTGACCGAACGAGCCCTGAGGTGCGTAGACGGGTAACTGCCACCCTAAGGCCTGCCGGTCACCCGTTGGGCCGAGAAAGTTCGCTACGGTCTCAGATGAGAAGAGGCGATTGCCTTCGTACTCGCCGCCGCTAAGCATTAAATCAAGGAGGACATAGAGATCTCGAGCTGTGGAGAAGAGGCCGGCATGTCCAGCCACCCCACCGAACGTATGAAACGCGTTGCCGTCGTTCACCTCTCCATCCAGCCACCAATTCCGCCACTCAGACCACGCATCGGCATCGCCTTCGATCTCGTAGCCAAATCGTGGGTCATGAACCATCCGGCGCTCGAATGGATTCCCACGTGATGTGCGCGCAAACACCACATCAGTGCATCGAGGATCGGCGACGTGTCTTTCCGCTGACACCATCGTCTTACCTCCAGCGACCTCCACCCTCCTGTACGCAGTCGACTTGAGTCCCAGTGGCTCATAAACTTCGCTCATCACAAACTCATCGAGCGGTTGAGATGCGACTTTCTCCGCAATCAGCCCTAGCAACATGAACCCTAGGTCGCTGTAATTTCGCTCCTTGCCGACCGGCCACATCAGTGAGAGTGAGCGGATATAGGCATACGCTTCATCCTGATCAGACGCGTGATAGTAGGTAGGCACCCATTGCGGCAGCCCCGACCGGTGCGTGAGCAGGTCCCTAACCGTCACTCGCTCTCGTCCACCTCCCACAAAGTCGGTCAGATACTGAGACACCGGCGCGTCAAGAACGACCTCGCCCCGATCTGAAAGCACCATCATTGCTAATGTGGTCGCCATCACCTTCGTAACTGACGCCAGATCAAACACAGTCGATGGAGTCATTGGAACTCCATCTGCGACCGAGGCCAGTCCGTAGGCAGCCTCATGCAGAACCCGTCCGTCCTGTGCCACAAGAAGCACCGCACCTGGGATTAGCTTTTGATCGACCCAGCTGGCAACCAGAGAATCGGCTACCGACACGTCAGTGTCAGAGGTTGCGAGCACACTCCAATTGCAGGCACCAGTCGATACACACAGTAAAAACGCTCCGACTCTTAAAGCCCAAGAAAGCAACCGTCGAGCGCTAGCGAGTCTTTGTCCACAGCACCACAACGCCACAGTTACCGCCCTGGCTCGAACCAGACTGGGTCATGCCATACTCGACGGGGATTTCCGAGGGCCGGCGATATATCTCGACCGCATCAATTGTCTGGAGAGGCGCTATTACCTCAATAGGTAGGGATGAAGTCATCTGAACAGAGAGCCTTGTACCATCGAGATAGATAGTCGGCGTACAGAACTGGCCCGTTCCAGCTAGCCTGAGAGAAGCCCCCTGGAAGGCATTTATCCCACCCTGGGGCTGCGTTAGCAAGACACCTGGAATGCCCCTGAAAAGGTCTTCTGACGTGAGCGCTGGTGACTCTTCAATCATCACCGGAGTGATGAACCGACCGAGCCCACGCGTAACGCGCCGCACGAAGCCGTTCTTAACCAACTGGTGCTCGAGCGCCGGGCGGTTAAGCGAGACGAGAAGACCATCAATCGGCATCGGAGTCGCCGCGATACGAAACTCGACGTCCATCTCCCCATCGCCACCGAGTTCAAAAATACCCGCAGCCGTCTCCTTGAAACCGAAGGCGGACGCAACAAGCATGAACGAACCACCATCAGGAGCCGTTACCGAAAACCGGCCCTGACCGTTCGTAACCCCTGAGGTCACCGAGTCACCCGTCTCTGTCATCATGATGACAAGGCCCAAGGAAATGGGTTGTCCCGACTCCACTTCCATCAACGTCCCATTGATCGTCTGCGCGTTTGCACCAACAGCCGTCAGGCCGAAACTCAAGCACACCCCTGCAAGCAGGCGCGTCCCGAACGCCCAGTCGCGTCCGTGCTTCATACCAAAAGCCTCCAGGCCCTGTGTTTCATTTGAGCCTCAAATATATCGACGTCTTCTGACCAATTAATACCATTTAAGATACCAAAGGGTCTCCTCGGCCACATCACCCTTCCGTTGCTCTATCAAAATCGCGCCCTGAAAAAAGGTACCCAGGGTCAGCTTCCCCAAGGGGCTACAGGAACTTCCACCGGCTCGCTCAGATCAAACTCGACACGGAATCGCCGGTCCTCCCCCTCGCGTCTAAGCTGGTAGACGAAAACCTCTCCGGGTCTCACTTCCAGACTCCACACATTCAGAGCTGCCTCCGGCACTAGGCGCGCAGTAAGCTCATCCGCGAGGAACTCTTGGACGCTGGGATCACCCTGTCCGCGTGTGTCTCCGCCGTACTGAGAAATCTCATCCTCTGTCCCATCGACGTGCCTGTGATCGTGCTTCAAGCGCAATCCAACCGACGTGGGTGTCACGACCCATGTTCGAGAGCGGTCGTCACCCACATGGAATGGGATGCGGATCTCAGCAAGATCACAAGACCGCACGTGCATGATGACTGGCACATTTTCGAATGCGGGATCAGGGGGAACGCTCTCGGTCACTTGACCCTCGAAAGCCTGACCGCAGAGTTCTTCGAGTGAAGACCAAAAGGTCAGCTGGGGATCATTTTCCGGGTCAGAAGGCCCCTCAAGCACGTGCTCTTCATCACCCCCGTAAACGCTGCATCCCCACACGGTGAAAAGCAGGCAGAGTGACAGGTAACGAACAAAGCTCGCACCCAAAAAGCTCGTCGGTCGGTTTTTAAGCTTGATAGTCATACCTCGACACTAGCAAAGCTTCATGCCCCGCTCTAGGCCCACGACTATATTCCTCATTCCTTCTAATCCGGTCACTGGACCGCTGAACCCACCCTCACCTGGAAAAAATGCCGATGGTCGGCCCACTCCTGTTCGCTACACTGATGCAGGTTCCTGCACCTACTCAAGAAATCCTTACAGCCCCCAGCTACGATGAAAGCATTCCGACACTGGAAGAAGTGGTAGGTCACGGATTCAGAGAGGAAATCACTCATCCGGATGAGATCGTCACCTACTTCCGCGCGCTAGCGGATGCAGCTCCGGACCGCACGCGCCTGATTCAGTACGCCCAAAGCTGGGAGGGACGACCACTCCACGTATTAGTCATCGGGTCACCTGAACGCATCGCAGACCTAGAGGGGGTCAAGGCCGACCTCGCTCGCTTTTCAGCAGTTAAAGGTCTTTCAAATGCAGAGATCGAGGAGCTCATCACTGAACTCCCCGTAGTCACCGCATTAATGCACGGAATCCATGGGAATGAGATCAGCTCCAACGGAGCCGCGATGGCTGAAGCATATCATCTCCTTGCAGCGGAAGGAGACGCGACTGTAGACATGATCCTCCGAGAGTCACTGGTACTTATCGACCCCACCGAAAACCCAGACGGTCGGGCGCGCTTCGTGCAACACACAACCATGTCGCGGGCACGCTGGCCAAACCAAGAAGCCTACTCGGCAGAGCACGACGAGCCTTGGCCGGGAGGGCGCGGAAACCACTATCTCTTCGATTTGAACCGAGACCTCTTCATTCAAAGTCAGCCAGAGACAGCAGGAAAGGTCGACTTGTTACTGGAGTTCAGGCCGAACATCGTCGCAGACCTGCATGAAATGGGTGGCAACTCGACGTATTTCTTCCCCCCCACCGCTCCTCCCGAAAACCCATGGTACGGGGAACGACAGATTGAGCTGATGGAAGTCTTCGGGCGTGCGAACGCAGCAGCTTTCGATGAACGTGGTTTTGCCTATTTCAACCGAGAAGTGTTTGACCTGTTCTATCCAGGCTACGTCGACATGTGGCCGATGAACCATGGCGCGCTTGGCATGACCTATGAGCAAGCATCAGCGCGTGCACTCGTGCTCGAGAAATCAGACGGTGACATCATGACTTACGGCGATGGAGTCCTCCATCACTTCACCGCAGCAATCACCACTGCAGCAACAGCTGCCCGACACAGAGAAAGCATCCTGCGCGATTATTTTGAATATCGCCGTGAAGGCGTCGAAATGGCCCGGAGCGGTCCAGCCGAGCTGTTACTTCACTCTAGGCATGATCCGGCCATGGCTAAGCGGCTTGCGATGATGCTCGCCTCCAACGGGATCGATGTGCATTTCGCCACAGGAGACGTAAACACCTCAAGCGGACCGCTTCCCGGCTCTAGCACCTACATAGTGCCCTTAGACCAACCCGCTAGCCGGATGGCTCGTAACTTGCTAGACCATCACGTCCCAATGAGCGAGGCGTTCGTGCAACGTCAAATAGAGCGGAGGGCCCGTCGTGAGCGTGATGAAATCTACGACATCACGGCCTGGAGCCAGTCGCTGTTATGGGACGTGGAGGTCATAGAATTAGATCGCAAGAGTGGTGCGGCCGGGCAGTTGCTCGATCCAGACTACGAGCCAGGGCCAGCTTCACCATTGCCCACAGCCAGCGTTGGGTACTTGATTCCTTGGGGTACTGCCGCAGCCGCTACCGTGGCAGAAGCGATGCAAAGCGGTATCCGGGTCCGCGCATCTGGCCAACGGTTCACTTTGGGCGACCGAGAATACGGACCAGGAACGGCTATCATCCGGACATCCGAAAACGGGGCGGATCTCGCCACTTCCTTAGGCGTTATCGCCGGCCGACACGGTGCCGAGCCTGTGCCCATAGATGATTCATACGTTACAGAAGGTGCATCTCTAGGGGCGAATAGCGTCCGGGCGCTCCGTTCCCCTAGGATCTTGCTGGCGTACGACCAACCAACCTCAAGTTATTCTACAGGATGGGCTCGATACATCCTTGAGCAGCGGTACGGTCTTCCAGTAACAGCAGTCCGTGGACGTAGCCTGGGTCGGGCCAACTTGTCCGAATACGACGTAATCGTACTACCGAGCGGAAACTATTCCGGAGTCATCGGATCAGGGCTTCTAGACCAGCTTAAAAACTGGATGTCTGAAGGCGGAACGCTCATCACCATGGCAAACTCAACCTCTTGGGCTACGCGTGCCGGACTGCTTTCGACGAGCCCTGAGCGCCGGGGAGGAAGG
>DEBI01000098.1:49345-59253 GCA_002348465.1 Gemmatimonadales bacterium UBA2960
AGGCGCGATACTCCGCGTTGTTCTAGATCCCAATCACTGGATGTCCTCGGGTACCGATGGTGAAATCGGGGTGCTGGTTGAAGGATCGCGTATCTTCAGTCCGCTGACTCTGGATAACGGCACAAACGTTGGGCGATACGGATCCCTCGATGATTTGGTCTTGGGTGGCATAGTGTGGGATGAAGCAAGACCACAGCTCGTCAACAAGGCATTCCTCATGCACGAGGGCCACGGCACCGGGCAGATTATCGCCTTTGCAGAGGATCCCAACTACCGCGCGTATGCCGAAGCAACCCAACTATTATTCATTAACGCCGTGCTCTTAGGTGCCGGGCGATAGTCATGGGAGGTATTCTGGGCCTGCAGCTATGTCACAACAGGACCTCAATGGGCCAAAGATTTTGGCATATACAGGTGCGTTGACCCTTGGAACAACGAGTCGACAGAAAGATGCGCGAAGTTGCAGTCGCCCAATACGCCTGGCGCTATGAAGCTGAGTTCGCCGCCGGATTTCTTCGGGACGCCAACATCGCACACCGGCTGCAGATTGACGATCCCGCTCTGGGTATTTCCATATCTACGGCTGCTACCCTTTGGGTGCTGGCCGCGGACGAGAAACGTGCCCGTGAAATACTCGACATAAGCCAGGAGCATTCCCCTCGTCTCTCTAGTCCCCAAAAGGCATATCACCACGTGAGTAGAAGAACAACGGCTAGGATTGATATCCATCACGACGGTGCGAGTCACACATCCACCACGCACAGTAAGATGACCTTTAGGGCGCGAAGCCTCGCCGTCATCTGTGCTTTTGGTTTAGCCGGCGTCGGTCAGGTGTTGCTTACGAGCTGGTATCTGCCTGGACCTGGACCCGCACTTGCCTTCTTAGTGGCCATGTTAGTAGTGATAGGTTTCACTGGAAGAGCTCCCAGAGCTCTGAGAAACTTTCTCCTGACTGTCTCCGGAGGGATCCCGTAGAGAGGTAACCTTGATCCAAACCAATCAGACCTCCCTCTTCTAACCCTTGTTTCCTTACCAACTGTCCACACTGAGCATTCGCACATGAAGGCTGTAACCTTCAACGTCACAATCCCAAGCTACGTGGTCGGGAAAACATTAGGGAGATTGACCGAGGCAGCCGTCTTTGGGGGGCTGAGCGGGGTCCGATTCGAAGATCTCGCTGAACCAGAAATCCCGGGAGACCGCTGGGTCAAGCTAGAGATCATCCTGGCCGGCATCTGTGGATCGGACATCGGGAACCTGACACTCAAATCTAGTCCGGCGATGGAGCCGTTTGGATCATTCCCAGCGGTCCTCGGACATGAGATCCTAGCCCGGGTCGTGGAAACTGGTCCGGGAGTCACTGCAGTAGAAGTTGGGCAACGAGTAGCTGTAGACCCAGGCGTTTCCTGTGTGGTTCGTGGCCACCAAGGTTCAGAACAGTGCCTCTCGTGCATCGAAGGACTACCCGCTACCTGCACGAGAGCGGGAGACGAGGGAAAGACCATCATCGGGGCAGGGCCTATACAGAGGGGTATGACAATCGGGTATCACGCAAGTCTCCCTGGTGGGTGGGGGGAGCGCATGATTGCTCACGAATCACAGCTCTTTCCCGTTAGCGACGCCATTAACGACCGATCAGCCTCACTGATAGAGCCGCTTGCGGTAGGCATGCATGCCGCGCTGCAGTCACGCCCTCTAGGTGAAGGGCCCGCGCTAGTCCTGGGAAGCGGACCCATAGCACTTGGTGTCATATGGGCCCTCCGGGCCATAGGCTATGACGGCGAACTTATCGCTCAAGTGCGAAGAGACCACGAGGCCGACTTGGCGCGCGCGCACGGTGCATCCTCCGTGATCTCGCCAGGAGACGAGGCCCGTGACGCAATGGTCGCGACTGGGGCTAATGCGTATATGCCCATCGTCGGGGACGAGGTATATGCCGGAGGGGGCTTCCCGCTGATCTTCGACTGTGTGGGAAGCAGCCAGACAGTAAAGCAAGCACTTCGATACGCCACCGTTAGGGGCCGAATCATTCTTCTTGGATGCGCTGCTGAAATCCCAAAGCTGGACCTGACACCCGTGTGGGCAAATGAGCTTCAGATTCAAGGCTATCAGTGCTACGGAGAGGAAGCGTGGCGTGACGGCACTGAACACACGTTCAAGATCACACACGACTTGCTTATAGAAACGGGCGCTCCTGTGGAGCAGATGGTGACGCACATCTATCCGCTGCGCCAATACCAAGAGGCACTCTCGACCGCCGCTAACCGACGCAAGACTGGTTCTGTCAAAGTGCTCCTGGACCCGCAGAACTGAATCCCTCATCGCGCGGACAAGCTACCCAATGAGCGATCGGCAGCGCGTTATCGTGGTCGGTGGGGGCGTGATCGGAGTCAGCACAGCATACGCACTCGCGCGGCGCGGCGCGGAAGTCGAGCTAGTGGAGCGACGAAAGATCGGTGCCGGAGCGTCAGCCGGGAACGCGGGAACTATAGCGGTGGGCCACCCTCCTCTGAACAGACCGGGACGATTCACTCAGCTTCTGCGATGGATAACGAAATCCTCTAGCCCCTTATACGTAAAGCCACGAGTGGATCCAAGTCTCTGGCGATGGCTTCTGGGTTTCTACCGATACTGCACTCATGAACATGTACAACATGCCATGAGCGTCATGGCGCCCCTAGGCCACGACGCACTCCAAAGCTTCGAACGCCTGCTCTCCGAGGAGCAGATAGAATGTGGATACAGAGCCGGGGGGTATCTCGAAGTCTGCTCAACGGAATCCGCGCTCGACTACGCTCACGACGAAGCTGCACTAATCTCGGAGTACGGGTACAAACCGGAACTCATCGACGGTGACGAGCTTCGACGAAGGGAGCCAGCACTAGGTCCTGACCGAATCGGCGCAGTACACTATCACGAATCGGCGACACTCACCCCCTCTGAGTTCCTCAGCGGCTTAACCAAAGCCAGTCGGCGATACGGCGTACGGTTTCATATCGGCACCGGAGTGGCTCAGATAAATCGCAAAGGGGATAAGATTACGGGTGTAACGCTAGACTCCGGCAAAACACTAAACTGCGACACAATCGTCCTCGCTACCGGGACGTACAGTAGAAAACTCACCCGAGCCTTTGGGCTTCGTCTCCCCGTCCAGCCGGGCAAAGGTTACCATCGAGAAGTAGCGATTGGGTCAAACGGTGCCCCTAACCTGCGCATAGCGTGTGTACTGGCGGAACACGCGGTCTTCTGCACTCCGATGAAAACTTCCGTGCGATTTGCGGGCACAATGGAGTTCTCAGGAGAAAACGATGACCTACGACCTGAGCGACTGAATCAACTCACAACAGCGGCTCGGGAAGCCTTCCCGCATATGGGGACAGCACAACCTCACTCTGAATGGTGTGGGTTGCGCCCGATGTCTATAGACGGCCTTCCAATCATCGGCTTCATTCCAGGCATAGAGGGGCTCGTTCTAGCTACAGGACATGGAATGCTCGGACTCACACTTGGACCTGTAACCGGAGATATCGTAGCGAATCAGGTCCTAGATGGATCAGATCCTCGGGCCATCCACTTATCACCCGAAAGATTTTCTGGTAGGCAAAGGAACTAAAGAGGCTCAACCGCGGGCCGCTAGAGATCTAGCGGAATTACCTCCGGATGCACTCTGCTGTTAGGTGAGACCCCCTCTACTTCTACACCCTCCATTCTGAGCAGCGCAACCTTCCGCCTAAGGCCGCCAGAAAATCCTGTGAGACGACCATCCGACGCAATCACACGATGACACGGGACCACTATCAGGATTGGGTTAGCGCCAATGGCTTGACCGACAGCCCGCGCTTTATCTGGCTTTCCGACAGCCCGCGCGATTTCCCCGTAAGTGGTTACGTGGCCGTGCTTAACCTTGAGCAGTTCCTCATAAACTTCTCTCTGGAAGTCGGAACTCACACCCGAGAAATCCAGCGGCAGCTGGAAAGACGTTCGTTCCTTGGCGAAGTAAGCCTCTATTTGCTCCACCGCCTCTTGGAGCTGACCTGGTCGCTCTGTGCCCGGCTTCATGTGTCGCCCTCGTGGCAAGGGTCCGAACTCAATCCTCCGAACACCTCGCGGGGAGATCCATATAGTGACACCCCCGACCCGAGCATCGGTCAAGTGGGCTGAGTGAACCTCGACCAGGTTGCTCAAGTAGCCCCTTCTTCCACAACTCCAGCTTCCTTCTTGAGTGCCTCCTGCAGCGCATCAAAGCCGAGCAGGGCACATTTGATACGAACCGGAAACTTCGAAACTCCCTGTAGTGCTCTGAGATCGCCAAGCGACTTCTCTTTCACCGCTGATTCGTCGCCGTGCATCATATCGGTGAAGCGCTTCGCTAACTCGTCAGCTTGATCAATGCTCGAGCCTTTCAAGCGGATTGTCATCATGCTGACAGAGGCCTGAGAAATCGAGCATCCCGATCCGAGGAACTTCACATCCTCAATCCGGTTTCCTTCAATCCGCAATTGCAATCGGATCTCGTCACCACAAACAGGATTTGCCATATGGATCTCCACCGTCTTTTCCTCGAGCTCCCCTTTGTTACGCGGATTTCGATAATGCTCTAGGATGAGCTGCTGGTAGAGAGAGCTTAGTTGCGGAGTTTCCATCAATTTCTACTCGATTCTAACGGGTCCACAATGTATCGCCGGTTCAGTCGCTAGGCACGTTTGATCCCTGTACACCGGTTTTGAGCAAACAGAGCCGCTCATCTGCTAACTCAGCCGAAAATCGCAGCTACCTGGTCAAGGCCTTTGACCAGTCGATCCACGTCTTCTCGCGTGCTGTACAAGTAGAAGGACGCCCGGGCGGTAGCCGGGACGCCAAAATGCTTCATCACGAGCTGTGCGCAGTGATGTCCAGCACGGATCGCGACTCCTTCCGTGTCCAGAATCGTAGAAATATCGTGAGGATGCGCATCACCCATTGTAAAGGAAATCACTGCGGATCTGTCCTCCAGTGACGACGGGCCAAATATTCTCAATCCAGGAATCAGCGAAAGTTGCTCCATGGCATACGCCATAATCTCATTCTCGTGCATCGAGATGGCTTTGGTACCAATCTTTGACAGGTAGTCAACCGCCGCACCCAGACCTATCGCACCCGCGATATTCGGCGTTCCGGCCTCGAATTTATGAGGGACAGCAGCCCAACTGCTTTGATCGCGCCCCACAATTTGAATCATCTCCCCGCCGCCCTGAAAAGGCGACATAGCCTCGAGGAGTTCTAGGCGGCCCCAGAGTACCCCCACTCCTGTCGGTCCGCACATCTTGTGACCGCCAAACGCATAGAAATCGCAGCCGAGATCCTGTACATCCACCTTTGTGTGGACGACCCCCTGCGCCCCGTCCACCATGACAATTGCTCCCACCGCCCGCGATGCGTCTACGATTTTCTTTACCGGATTGATAGTCCCGAGGCTGTTCGACACGTCCGAGATCGACACGATCTTCGTTCGCTCGGTGAGAAGTGATTCAAGGCCATCGAGGACGAGGCGTCCTTCATCATCAATTTCAATGTACTTCAACGTTGCGCCCGTCCTCGCCGCTAGCAGCTGCCACGGGACGATGTTGGAGTGATGCTCCATAACTGAGATCAGGATTTCATCACCTTTGCCAACATGGTCTAGGCCCCACGCAGTCGCGACTAGGTTGATCGCTTCAGTGGTTCCACGTGTCCAAACGCACTCCGCCGCGCTAGGCGCGTTGATCCAACTGGCGACTTTCTCGCGCGCTGCTTCAAAGGCAACGGTCGCTCGTCTGGATAGCTCATGGATGCCACGATGAACGTTCGCGTTGTCCTTCTCATAGTATTCGCTGAGCACGTCGAGAACCGCGCGCGGCTTCTGCGATGTCGCAGCGTTATCCAGGTATGCAAGTGGTTTACCGTGGACAGTCTGATCTAGCGCTGGGAAGTCTTTTCGGATCCGGATGGGATCAAAGTCTTCAATGCTCATATTTTCGCCTTGGTCATCTTGCTCGACGGCCGATCCGAGCCCAGCTATCCGATATCAACAAAAATCTCTCCGTCCCGAATATCAACCGGAAACGATTGAACAGGCCGGATCGCAGGAAGCGTCTTCCGCGCACCGGAGCACGCATCGAATCGTGCACCATGATACAGGCATACGACGTCGCTACCCTCGAGCTCACCATCCGAAAGTGGGAGGTCTTCGTGAGAGCACTGGTCTTTCAGTGCACAAATCGCACCCTCCACATTCGCGAGCACCACAGGTACCCCGTCTGCCATCACACCCTTCAACATCCCCACAGCGCAATCACCCACCGTTGCGACCTTCACCCAATGAGACATCGTCGACCCGTCACCCGTGTTGGGAAAGTTTTTCTTCAATGGCGTCCGTAACCTTTTCAATCACACCACCGAGAGGGAGCCTTGAGAGCACCTCGCCAAGAAACCCGAGCACAACAAGACGCTCCGCTTGCACTTTATCAAGGCCGCGACTCATAAGATAAAACTTGGCCTCTGTATCAAGCTCTCCTATGGTTGCTCCATGAGAACATTTCACATCGTCAGCTTCGATCTCAAGGTTGGGAAGCGAGTCCGCGCGAGCACCCGATGACAGCAGGAGATTCCTGTTCGTCTGGTACGCGTCGGTGCGCTGGGCACCCGGCAAAACCCGGATGATACCGCGAAAAACAGCGCGACTGGCCCCGTCCAGAGCCCCCTTATAGAGCAAGTCACTTCCAGTGTTGGGCTCCGTATGATCTTGGCTGGTATTAAAATCGAAGTGCTGGTTTCCATCGCCAAAGTACAATCCCAGCATTTCGGAATTGGCTCCCGGACCGAGCAACTTGGCGTTCAGGTCCACGCGATGGACTGAGCCACCTAATCCGACATTCAGTGTGTCAATCCGTGCATCACGTTCCGCCAGTGTGCGCTGCGCCGAATGAACGAAGACCCCACTACCAGCTCGTTGGACAGTGACGTACTGAAGGACAGCTCCATCTCCGGCGACCAATTCTACCGCAGAGGATTTGAGGGTCTGAGTATCGAAGTCATCCGAGATCACTTCGTCTACATAAGAAACCTGGCTCTGTGCCTCAGCCACTATAAGGACACGACTGAAATACGCTGCCCCCGCCTGGCTTATCCAGCGAGTCACTCGGATCGGTAAATCGAGACGGACAGCCGATGGAACGTAGACGAAAATCCCATCCGCCCACAGGGCCATGTTTAACGCCTCGAGCTTTCCGTCTTCAGCTGAGACCGCGCTGCCTAAATGTTCTTTGACTAGTTCAGGATGTAGTGTCAGAGCATCATGAAGTGAATCAAGGATCACACCCTGCTCAGCAAGCGCCGGATCGATGTCAGCGTGCACTACATGTCCGTCAATGAGAACGATGTGGCCGGCCGCTTCGCGATCTTGCTCCGTCGTTTCACGCAACCTATCTGGCCAGGTCGATGCGCTACCTGGCCCGACCTCCACTTCGGGGAGCCGCAGTGAGGCCAACTGAAGCAACCTATTCAGGTCCGTATACCGCCACTCTTCGAGTCGGGTGTTAGGCATTGGAGTTTGCTCGTACACCGACCAAGCTCGTTCTCGACCCTCGCGGACCCACGCTGGCTCACCTTTGGTAAGGAGCTCAACCGACGCCGCATTGAAGGCCTCGGTGACCCCCTGCTTCCCTTGCGACTCCGTGATTACCATGTCAGCCATCAGCCTACCGAACCTTCCATCTCGAGCTCAATCAGGCGGTTCAGTTCGACCGCATATTCGAGGGGTAACTCCTTCGCAATCGGCTCAATGAAGCCACGAACAATCATCGCCATGGCCTCGTCTTCGGGAATACCACGGCTCGTAAGGTAGAAGAGTTGCTCTTCACCTATCCTAGAAACAGAGGCTTCATGACCTACGTTCGCATCGTTCTCTTCGATCTCGATGTACGGGTAGGTATCGGTTCGGGAAGTCTCATTAATGAGCAGCGCGTCGCACTCGACATTAGACCGCGCATGGTGTGCACCTTCATGTACCTTCAGCAGGCCTCTATACGTTGACCGCCCATGCCCCTTAGAAATCGACTTGGAAACAATCGATGAGGTAGTGTGCGGAGCTGCATGAATGACTTTTCCGCCTGTGTCTTGGTGTTGTCCGTCACCCGAATAGGCGATCGAAAGGATCTCCCCGTGAGCTCCTTCCCCCATCAGATAGCAGGACGGGTATTTCATGGTCAGCTTCGACCCGAGGTTACCATCCAGCCACTCCATGTGGGCACCCTCTTCAACGATGGCACGCTGGGTGACCAAGTTGTACATGTTGTTCGACCAGTTTTGGATCGTAGTGTAGCGGAATCGCGCATTCTTCTTGACGACGATCTCGATCACACCAGAGTGGAATGACTCAGTCGAATAGACGGGCGCTGTGCAGCCCTCGATGTAGTGCGCTTGGGCACCTTCATCGACGATGATGAGCGTGCGCTCGAACTGGCCCATCCGTTCTTGGTTAACGCGGAAGTACGCCTGAAGAGGTGTGTCCAGCGATACGCCTTTGGGAATGTAGACAAACGAGCCCCCTGACCAGACCGCCGAATTCATGGCAGAGAACTTGTTGTCGGCGGTAGGGATAATCGTCCCAAAGTGCTCCCGAAACAGCTCCGGGTGGTTCTTGAGGCCGTCCTCGATTGAGTCAAAAATGACACCTTGCTTCTCCCACTCCTCCCTCAGGGAGTGATATACCATTTCGGATTCGTACTGCGCTCCCACGCCCGCCAGAACCTCCCTCTCGGCCTCCGGAATCCCCAGTTTCTCGAATGTGTCTTTAATCTCGTCTGGGACATCATCCCACGAGTGCTGCATCCGGTCCTGGGGACGAACGTAGAAGTAAATTTCGTCTAGGACCTGTTCGAGTCCGTCGAGGTCACCTCCCCACTTCGGCATCGGCTTCGACTCATAGACCTCTAGTGCCTTGAGTCGAAAATCCAGCATCCAGTCCGGCTCCTCTTTGTGCTGGGAGATCTGACGGACGACTTCCTCCGACAGGCCCCGCTGAGCACGGTACACCGGCTCCGCCTCCGTTACGAAATCATACTTATATTCGTCGAGGTCTAGATCCTGAATCGTCTCATTTTGCGGCATATGGAGGTACTCCGTTACGTGTCAGAGAAACGTGATCAGGACGCGGAAGCCGTCTCAAACTCGCTGTAGCCACCTGCCTCGAGTTCAATCGCGACCTCCGGTCCGCCAGACTTCACAATCCTTCCATCTACCATGACGTGGACAAAGTCCGGTTTGATATAGTCTAGAAGACGCTGGTAATGGGTGATAAGGAGGACTGACATTTCCGGATCTTCTTCAGACAGTTTGTTAACTCCACTGGCAACGATCTTGAGCGCGTCGATATCAAGCCCTGAATCCGTCTCGTCCATCACAGCAAGTTTCGGTTTCAGCATCGCCATCTGCAGAATCTCGTTACGCTTTTTTTCTCCACCCGAGAAGCCGTCGTTGACGTGTCGCTCAGCAAACGCGACGTCCATTTCCAACATCTCCATCCGCTCCATAAGGATGTCGGAGAAGTCGAAAACGTCCAGCTCCTCATCCTCCGGCAAGTGCGCCTGAACCGCCGTCCTCAAGAAGTTAGCGATTGAGACACCTGGGATCTCGACCGGGTACTGAAACGCCAAGAAGACACCAGCTTGGGAGCGCTCATCAGCTTCTAGATCTAGAAGGTCTGCTCCACGGAACTCAACCGACCCAGTTGTTGCCTCATAGCCCGGATGTCCTGCGAGTACCTTCGCGAGGGTACTCTTTCCAGACCCGTTCGGGCCCATGATTGCGTGGATCTCACCTTTCCCTATGTCAAGGTCCAGCCCTTTCAGGATTGAGAGATCTTCCTCTGCAACCCTCGCCTCTAGGCCTTC
>DEBI01000090.1 GCA_002348465.1 Gemmatimonadales bacterium UBA2960
CTCGTCGCCGCTACGTATTGGTTACCGGACTTCGAAACCTCGTGACTAGGGTTAAACGAGATCGAGAAGTTGTCTGACGGACGTATGTTCACGTTCGCCCGAATCTGGCGGCGACCACCCCTGCCAATCCGTTCATCCGCATGATCGAAGTCAAAACCAAAGCTGACTCTTTTTCTCCAGTCAGTGTTCAAGTGGGCATTCCAGGAGAGCTTCGCAGGCCCAACCATCATAGGGCCGCCACGAGTCTGTCGTCGGCTCATTTTCTGGGGCTCGTACCGAACGCTCCCCCTTAAATCCCACCAGTTCTGCAGCTTGCCGTTCAGACGAAGAGAGTAATTCCCATTAGTGCGGGCGTTGTGCCACGATTCAACAGACCAGGCCTGATCAAGCGCCTCATGGCTCCAATTGTGGAAACTAGAAAGCGTGAAGTCGTAGTTCTGAAAGTACTGACCAGGCTGAATCTCCTTGTAGCCGATCCGGAAGCCACCGTCGAGGCGCTCTGCGTTCGTAGAGAACCCGAGGTCGTTTACGTCAAATACGTCAGACACTTCAGCAGCCCATAGAGCCCCCGTCCAATGCTCACCATTTCTTCTTTCTAGCTGGACCCGCCAATCGCGCCCACTCAGTGACCTAGCATTTTCATCCACCGAAAAACGCGTTGCGTCAGGACGCTGGAGAAAATGTGTAGAAGAGCGCTGCACGCGGAGCATCGCTTGCTCAGAACCACGAACATGGCTGCCCGCAAAAAAGCCCCACAGGGCCCAGTCCCGATCACTCCATTGGTGCTCAAACCGCAAGCCACCGTTGAGAGCACTGGACCCGAGCCAATCGAAAGACCCATCACTGGGAAGGTTACGACTCATGTACGATCCGAGGCCACGAATCTGGGTGGTCCCCTTGTTGAAATCCTGTCCTAGGCTGAACACACCAAAGTTTGTTCGCGGCTCAACAAGAAACTCATCCCGAACACCGGACTCGTATATGCCCTTGGCGAACTCGCTCCCTGTAACAGCTGCCATAGCGCCTACGGACAGTCCTGAGGAGGTGCGCCCGGCCAGCTTTGCCGCACCTAGAATCGTCGCGTTGCTTGGTACTTCAGAGAACTCAACTTCCCCGGGAGTTCGACCTTGGGGAGCGCGACCTATACGACGACTATAGAAAAGGGCGTTGCTACGTCCTGACAACCCGAAGTCGAAGTTACGCGCGTCCTCGACAAAAAATGGCCTCTGTTCGGGAAAAAAGGTCTCGAATGCTGAGAGATTAATCACAGCCGGATCCGCTTCGACCTGCCCGAAATCAGGATTCACAGTGGCGTCTAGCGTAAACGCGGCCCCTAGGCCGTAGCTGATGTCGACACCCATACGACTAGCTGTTGCAGAACCATCAAAAAATGGATTTCCGGGCTCAGCCTGACTGTTTTCTAGACTTGAAACAACGTATGGGATCACCTCCACACGACGCGCCGGCTTTGAGAGCCGCAGGTCATCGATTCTAGCCATCTGGCTCACGATTCCTCTGCGGGTTCTCGATATCAAGGAGTAGTAGCTCCGTTCTCGAGAAGCGATACGTAGCCTGTGGAAATTGATACCCCAAGCCTGAAGATTCTCAGACGCTTCGTAGCGAATCTGAGAGAGCGGGATCCGCATCTCCGCAGTCCATCCCTTATCGTCTACCTTCACTGCCGAGGACCAAATTGCATTCCACGCTTCGTCCATCTTGTCGTCTGCGTAGAAGTACATGTCACCCTGAACACCAGCCGCACTGACACGAAAGTTGTACCCGGTCAAGCCATCGAGATTCGGATCTAGGTGCACACTGAACTGATCATACATACCGCGCTGATCACGGCGAGTGAGGCGTCGGTCTATCAGCTCCGGCTCGGTGTCCCACATGCGAGCTGCGATCCATATCGCATCGTCTCCTAAGAGCACGCGAACCTGTGTGTCGTTCTCTGCCGGACCACCCTCTATCGGCTCGCGCTGGATAAACCCTTCAAAAACCCGAGCTGTCTCCCACTCTGGCTCGTCGATCCACCCATCAATGTCGATGTCTATCGGCTTTCGGTCCGAGTCGAGAATCGCAGGAGAGGCTGCAGACATGGACGACGAGGGCCCTGGCGATGCAATCGTGCCTGAAGTTGCTACCGCCCTATGTCCAACCTGAGCACAGACCGGCTCAGGCATGAACACGAGAGGGGCTGCGAGAAGGACGGCCAGCCCTAAAAGTCTTGTCTGCCCGGAGAAAACATCCATCCCTTCTAAGATACGAGCTGAGGTCACCTCAGCTCGATCCAGCGCTCAACAGCAGGGTGAAGGGGGATCGGTGCGCTAGACAGGTTACCTAGATCAATCTGCTTTGCCATGTCGTGCACCTGCTCAAGCGAGGCTCGGTCATTTTGGAAAATGTTGAGGAGCGTCGTGACGACGTCCTCGGACAAGCCCTCTAGGGCGAACACCCAATTCATCACCGCCAAAGTCTTTACCGGAGCTTCTACCCCACGGTAAGACCCTACTGGAATCAGGCCCTCGGAATAATACGGATGCTCCTCGTACATCTCACCCAACACCTCATCCGAAAAGCCGATCAGACGCATGTCTGACGTTGTGGTGGCTTCAAGCACGGCAGCAGCAGGATATCCGACCGAGATAATCGCAGCGTCTATCGCTCCATCGCGCAGAGCCGCCGACGATTCCGCGAATGAAAGATACTGAGGGTTCAGATCTTCGTATGTGAGTCCGTGCGCTGCCAGCACGTGCCTAGCAAGCTGCTCAGTACCGCTTCCAGCTGCACCGACCGAAACGCGCATGCCCCGAAAGTCCGAGACCGACTCAGCCCGTGATGACGCAGGGACGAGGATATGCGTAACATTCGCATAAAGAGGTGCAATCGCGCGGAGTTCTGACAAAGCATTCGCGAAGTCACCCTCGCCTCTCTGCGCTTGGTACATAGTCGACGCAATTGCCATGGCGAGGTCCATCTGTCCGGATGCCACACGATTGACGTTCTCTACCGAGCCTCCGCTGACCTCAGCTGTATACTGACGGGCTGCATCTGCGATCGAGAGCCTGCTCGCAATCGCTCCGCCCAATGGGTAGTAAATACCCCCGGTGCCCGCCGTCCCGAGTGAAAGAAATTCCTGTGGGCCACCCTCGCCACGAGCGGGAGAGTCGCCACCAGACATGATACCATCCGGCTGCGGAACCACGGCATTAGCATTGCTGGAGGGCCCTGCCGTAGGAGTGAGCACAAAGAACCCCGCTACGACTCCTGCCACTAATGTCGCTCCCGCCCACTTTGTCCAATTAGCCACCGCATCGTCTTTCGAACGGAAAAACACTAGCGCCACTCCAGCTAGGCCAGCGAGATCAGATGCCAGCCCTGGGTACACCAGCAGTCCGGCAGAGAGCAGGGCAACGACGCGTTCCCATCCCTCAAGTCGAGCTCGAGCGAAACCCACTCCGCCCGCTGCGAGCGAGGTCACCCCAATCAACGCAGTGCTCGTCGCAAGCAAGATCGCGATCGGCGCACCATTCAAGAGAAGCTCCGGACCGTACACGAACATGAATGGGACCACAAAGCCAGCACCAGCAAGCATCGCTGCATAAAACGCGGTCCGGATTGGGGGGGCTCCCGATATTCCCGCCGCAGCGAACGCCGCCAGTGACACCGGGGGCGTGACATTCGAGATGCAACCGAAATAGAAGATGAACAGGTGAGCGGCGAGCAGATCGACTCCGAGTTGCACAAGCGCAGGAGCACCGAGTGCCGCAAGAACGACATACGCCGCAGTGGTCGGAAGGCCCATCCCGAGAACGATTGAGCCAAGGCCGGTCAGGATTAGGGCGCCAAAAAGGTTGCCCCCCGAAAGGGTGATAATCAGCTCCGACATCCTAAGGCCGATTCCGGTAAGCGACGCGACCCCCACGACGATTCCGGCTGCAGCGCAAGCTGCCGCTACTTGAACAGCTCCGCGACCCGCCCTCTCCATGATGTCACGGAATTGCTGGGCCGACGGTCGCGTTGCGGGTCTTACGCACGCCATCACCAGAGCCGCCGACACTCCCCAGAACGCGGCTCGCATAGGAGACCGCCCCATCCCCAAAAGAACGACAATTATGGCAAGTGGAAGCAGGAGATGGAGACGATCGACAATGGGCTCCTTATCCTGTTCTCCCGACGGTTCGATCCCCATACGAGCCGCCCTGAAGTGAATAGCGGCCAACAGTGCGCTGTAGTAGAGGATCGACGGGATGATAGCCGCGACAGCTACCTCCAAATACGGAATGTTGGTCCACGTGGCGAGAATGAAGGCACCAGCTCCCATGACAGGTGGCATAAGCTGTCCACCCGTGCTAGCAGCGGCCTCAATCGCACCAGCGAAAAACGGGCGAAAACCCGCACGTTTCATCAGCGGAATAGTGAACGTTCCCGTTGTCACGACGTTAGCGACCGCGCTCCCGGAAAGTGACCCCATGAAAGCACTGGCCACCGCCGCCGTCTTAGCTGGCCCTCCGCGCGTCCGACCAGCTATTCGGTTCGCCATAGCGATCAATAGCGCGCCGCCGCCCGCAGTGTCGAGAACCGCTCCAAAAAGAACAAACAGATACACGAAGTCGGCCGACACCCCGAGCGGGATGCCCCACACGCCCTCGGTCGACAGGTACAAGTGTTCTATAAGTCTAGTGACACCATATCCGCGATGTGCCAAGAATCCAGGTAGATACGGACCGGCAAAGGCATAAAGGAGTGCGAGCATACATACGGTGATGAGACCCCACCCCGTAGCTCGACGAGCAAGCTCCATCACGAGGAGAATCGTGATCGCACCCATGATCAGGTCCATCTGTGTGGGACTGCCCGAACGCGCTACAAGCTCTTGGTTCTCGAGAAAAATGTACGCACAGGCGATCACCGACATGATCGCGAAGAACCACCCAGTTCCCTGGCTAATTCGCTCACCAAGAGTGGGCCCTTCGTCCCCTTCTCCCGTTCGAATGCGCCTCTGCACTCCGACACCCAAGAAGCCTAGGACCGACATCAACGCCAAGTGGACCGGCCGCTGCTCTAAGGCTGTGAACGGCGAGATACCCGCCGCGTACATGTGAAAAGCTGCCGCGGCGGAAGACACGACTGCAATCAAGACAGCCACAAGCCGACCTCTAGAGGAACTCAAATCTCACCTCCATCTCTACTCAGCAGACAAGAACAGGAAGCAGCACTCAGACAACCGCGCGAGTCTGAAGGAACCCGATAACAACTGCATACACGAAGAAGAGAGCTAGCATCATCGTGGCCGCACTCCCGAAGGAGCGCCGCCTGTCGATCGCATGAACACCCTGAGCAATGACGAGAATCGACCATATCACTGTTAGATCTAGGAGCTTGGCCACGTTCCGCACGAATCCACCCTCAATGAACCCTGCAATGAAGACATCTACCGACAGTCGCAGCTCAAGGTTTTGGGTCTGAATCATCAACGGAAGCAGCAGAACGCCGATAAGGACGGGAATGAACCACCCGTGTGAAACAGCCGCAAGATACTGCGAAAAACTTCCGTCATCCCCTAGGATGAATATGAACAAGACTGAGTAGATTGCCGCGATTCCGAATTGCAGCACAAGTGAGAAGATCACTGCCCCAGGAATCCGACCATATCTCAGGGCGGTCATCATCTCTTGGCTTTCGCTTAAGCTATCAAAGGACGCTCCTTGAGCGATCATCTGCTGCCGAATAGTCTCGAAAATGAGTTCCGGGGGAACCATCGCCGCAGTAACACCCGAAATCAGTGTGGTTAGCACAAGGGCCCCAACCCACTTAGGCTCTTTGGCTACTTGATTCATCAGTCGTTCAGGGCTGACGAACGCATTGAAGAGGCGCCTCGGCAGACTGTCCATCCTACGCTCGATCCAGCGCTCATCGCTGTCTTTGGAGCCGCCGGAATCTATCTGCCCATTCTCATTTCCGAGGGGTGTCCATTTGTCCATGGTGGCCTACTTGCCCTGCAGTGTTTGTGTCCGACGTGATAGGCCGCAGTGTAAGAGACCCTGCGACAGACTGGTTGCGCCAAGCTTTGTTGTTCCCAGGGGCAACACAACGCCCTTGGCGGGTTCACCGCCGGCTGGTATTCTGTTGCTCCCTAATTCTGCGCCTGTGCCTAGGTGCGGAATGAGCACAAGTACTGCCCTGAAGGTCTTCATGAGTTATCGCACCAATCCCGACAGGATTTTAGACAACATCGACCGTGCCCGAAACCGGGCTGCGGAGGCCGCAGGGCTGTATGTGGAGAGACAAGCAGTCGGGCGAGAACTAGACACCGAAATGCCCGACGTCGACGCTACCACCACGGAAAGGATGAAGAGGATCTTCGGCATCCTCGAGCGCGCGTATATGAAGTGTGCTCAGCGCGCTGAACTCGGCCGTCTCGCATCCCGTTTCCAAGCAGTGGGCGACATCCATCACCATCACGCGCGTGGGGACGTTAGCATCTCCATCCAGTACATGGACCACGAACGGTATGACGATGTCGGTGTCTCGCCATTCGAGATCCGCTCGCACCAGGTGGCTGACGCCAAAAAAGAGACCAAGACTAGCCGCGCCGACGTCAACGCACTCAAAATCCTTAGGGATGAGCTTCGCAGCGGAATCCGCGCGACCTACCAGAAACTGGAACCGAGGGTCAAAGACGCCCTTCGGGACCGGGCTGACATGGGCCACGTGCAAGTTCAGGTCACTGTCGACCTTCGTCCCGCAGAGTAAAGACTCAGACGCCGAACGTCGCAACACGTGTGGAAATCGACTCTATAAAATCAGTGTCGACTTCTACACCAATCCCATGACCGGTCGGAACAGCCATGTGCCCGTCCGCGACCGTAAACTCCGGAGAGACAATGTCTCTGTCCCAGTAGCGGCTACTCGCCGATATGTCACCCGGGAGCGTAAAGTTAGGCAGCGATGCAAGCGCGACGTTATGGGCCCGCCCCACTCCCGACTCAAGCATCCCACCGCACCATACGGCTAGGCCCGCGTCCTCCATCATATCATGAATACGGCAGCTGCTACTCAGGCCCCCTACCCGACCTGGCTTGATATTGATGACTTGGCAACTCTTGAGCTCAAGAGCCAGTTCCGTATCCCACTCGGTCTTAATGGACTCATCTAAGCATACTGGGGTTTCGATCTGTTCTTGGAGACGGGCATGATGAAGAAAGTCATCATATCGGAGTGGCTGCTCAATCATCAGAAGGTCAAGCGGGTCTAACGCCTTAAATATATCGACGTCCGCCAGAGTGTAAGCCGAGTTGGCGTCTGCCATAAAGACCGTGTCAGGGAAGCGCTCGCAAAGCCCCGAAAGCATGTCTATGTCACGACCAGGTTTGACCTTGATCTTTACACGGGCATATCCGTCTTCGATAAAACCCTGCACCTGATCATGAAGCTCTTCGTCCGTATCCTTGATTCCAACGCTGACCCCTACCGGTACGCGGTCACGAACACCGCCTATCTTCTGGGACAAAGAAACACCATCCGCCCGAGCTGCCATATCCCAGCTTGCCATTTCAACGGCAGCCTTTGCCATTCCATGTCCGCGAATCCACCACACTGGATCTAGCACAGCCTCGGGGGAATGCAGTTCTGTCCCAACTACGCTGGGGAGAATAAAGTCCGTCAGCACGTGCCACGACGTGTC
>DEBI01000105.1 GCA_002348465.1 Gemmatimonadales bacterium UBA2960
TGCAACCCTCGCCTCTAGGCCTTCAATCGTAAGAATTGATGCGTCAGTCATCCATGTCCTCAGACAATTGAAGCGGTGCCCAGTGGACACCGCTTATTAAGAATCATTCTTCATTAATTAGAAGCAAAAGCTAGAGCCGTCTGGGGTCGCGGTCAACTCAAGCCCAATGTGCTAAAAACCATGTATCCTAAGGGATATCTCCCACACCTAGCCTAGCCCTAAACATGATTTCCGCGTGCCACAAGTCGAGTGACCACAGGATCCCACGGACAGAGGTCACCGCACCACCAACACAACCTTTGCCCCATCCCGCCTCTAGCCACCCAATACGCTCACCCTTCGGCGCGAAGGAACCTACGTGTTCCTGTATCGGTTATCAGAACCCAGCCGGCCACGAACCAGAATCACTATTCTATTTTAGGGTGGCACGACACAGTGGCGACCAACCCGAAAACCCTAGGGCGTCACAGTTGGACTTTTACCCCTATAAACATAAGTCAGACCATAACTTGCGTAAGACTCCTCTTCCGCTTTTCGGTTGACTCTTATCGACTAGTAAAGAAGATTCGCATTGCCATGGCAAGCAGAGCCGGTTAACACAATTATTCCCTCCTTGGCTACCCAACCGCATACAGGCCACCCGAAAACCGACCTCCACCCGACTGCAACATGCCCCGAAACAGTTCATTGATCGCTCGGCTCTCCAGTATTGGGGTTCTTTTCTCAATGCTCGCTTGCGACGTCGAAGAGGCACTTCCTGGCCCGGGCACTATGCTTGCGACGCTAGTAAGCCCCGTAGAAGGCGGAGAAGGAGGGGCAGTGATCGAGCTTTTGGGGGACGGCGTTCTGTCTATCGAAGGTGTTGGGCCTACAGAGGTCTTTTCTCGACTGAATAAGGATGGAGCACGGGTCGCACTAATTAACCAAGAAGGTGATCAGCTAATGTTTCTGATTGATTTAGCCGATACGCTTCAGCTACCCAGCTTCGTAATCGAGGAAGTAGCAGGGCCTGACGACCAGCTGAGGCCTGACCTTGGAAAGTACAAGATCGAGTTCGAGCGATGAGAGTCGGGAAGAGTTGGCGAGCCCAGGCAATGGTCGCAGGCTCCGTCATCGGGTTTCTAGTGCTCCTGGCGCCGGCCCGCTCATCGGCTCAAGACATCGAAGCGGTCGCTCACCGGAAGGGTATTACGGTCCCAGAAGCCTATTACCAGCGCATGCAGGAGGATCCGACTGCCTACGAATTTGAACGAGCACTCTTTCGCCGGGCCGGCGGTGCTTCTGCTTCGGGAGAAGTTCGCATTCCAGTTATCCTAGGCCTCTTCGTGGACTCCGACGCAGATCCACATATCACCCGGGAAATGGTGGAGGCCTCACTCTTCAAAGGGCCCGCTGAGCGGGGCACCATAACTGAGTCTTATCTAGAAATGTCTCGCGGAGCCCTCACGGTATCGGGCGATGTAATAGGATGGGTGCGCACCGGCCTCACTATGAGTGAAGTAGTTGGCTCGGACTCTGCCCTAGGCCCGGATGCACGTGTGGGCGAATGGATCGTTGACATGCTGAATCAAGCCGATGCCGACGTTGACTTCCGGCAGTACGACAACGACGGTCCAGACGGGCAACCGAACAGTGGCGACGACGACGGCTACGTAGACGTCATTACCGTAGAATTCCTAGAGGTCGCGGCGTCTTGTGGCGGTCCAGCGATCTGGCCCCACCGCTGGACCATTTCAGCACAAACGGGCTCTCCGTTCCAGACCAACGATATCGGTGCGAATGGCCTTCCGATCCTCGTCCATGACTACATAACGCAGAGCGCCGCGGACTGCTCTGGCACTAAAGTTCAAGATGCTGGCGTGATCGCACACGAGTTCGGGCACGCCCTCGGCCTACCAGACTACTATCACTGGGTCGATCGGGAGCTTGGACCCGAGGGTCGGCGCTGGGTGCTTGGTTGCTGGGCCCTGATGGCAGCCGGGTCTTGGGGATGTGGCCCCGTGGGGTCCACCCGAGAGCCGTACGGACCTGCTCATATGATTGGACACTCTAAGGGTACCCTAGGCTGGGTAAATTACCTCGATATTGGTGAGGTATGGAACGAGGAAATCTTTCTGGGTCCGGCCCAGACAGATGGCAACGTGCTCAGAATACCGCTCGACCCTGGCGGACTCGAACACCCTCCGACCGAGTTTCTCTTCGCCGAATTTCGAGCGCAGATAGGGTTTGACCACGCCCTACCTGCAACCGGAGTTCTTCTATACAAGCAAGATTCTTCGGCAAGCCTTCGTCCCGATCCTGCCACCAACGAGCCTTACTATCTAACCATGCTCGAGCAAGACGGAAATCGCGGCCTCCTTAAGACGACGCCCGAAGGAGGCAATCGAGGCGAAGCTGGTGACGCGTGGGGAGTAAATGGATTAGTGGGTAAGCTGAACGGTGAAACAAACCCTTCGCTTCGGCTCCATAACGGCGACTGGCCGCCAGTCATGGTCCACGAGGTCTCCGTCCAAGACGGCTTAGCCAGGCTCGTAGTATCAACCGGTCAGACGCCGCGGCTGGTCGAGCGCCCAGAGACAGTCGAAGTCATGCAGATAAGAAGCTTTGCAGTACCTGTCAGGATAGCTGGTGGCCACGGCCCTTACACCGGAGTTGGGACGCTACCCCAAGGATTTTCTTTTGAAAATATCGGAGACGAGCTCTTCCTGATCGGCTCACTTCAAGAAGCTGGAGAAAATTCGTATTCGATAGCCGTCCGCGACCGCCTCGGTAACCCCTCACCAACCGTGACGCTTACCGTCAACGCTACTGGCGATTGGGTAATAGCATCAACTGATCTGATCGAAGGATTTCTCGACCCTGAGAACGATCCGCTTACAGATGGAGAGCGAGTTTACCTAGATCAGACAGGCAACAACAACAATCGCTTTGACGTTGGGGACCTTAGGAAATGGCTGCGGGCGCAGGGGCCCCAGGAACGCCACTGAAGTTTGAGACCCTCAAACCCCACTAGAGCCTGCCCCCTTTCTTTATATCAATCCTGGTTTGGCCCTTTAATACTCGGGACTCTCAAGCAGAGCTGTGCGCATAATCTTGGACCAGTCTGAAAGCGAGTGCTGGAGATAACGGGCCGGCTCAGCAGGACTCCGCCCGATGGGACCCTGGGTGCCCGATTCCGTTATCACATGCACAAACGTCGGGCCTTTAACCGAAAGGACCTCGGGAACCTCGGTAGACCACGCTCCCGCATCGTCAAAGCGATAGACCACCCTGAAACCAGCTGCGTCAGCCACACCAGAGTAGTCCAGTCTTCCAGCCGCAGGTACAGGTTGATTCCCCGTGATTTCGTATTCACCGTTGTCGCACACAATCAGAATAAAATTCTCTGCAGCACTTCCGACGACGGTCGCCAAAGTACCAAGTGACATCAACATGCTTCCATCACCATTGACGCACACGACCTTCCGGGCTGGCTGAGCCAAAGCAAGCCCCAGAGCCAGGTCAGCTGCGTGACCCATAGCGCTATCCGCAGACGCAAAATCAAGATCACTGTCTGAAAGTATGCCCCACGGGCGAACCACACTCATGGTCGTTACTACAGCTTCGTTCGTTCTGTAGCGAGCGAGCGGACCCAGAAGCTGAGCCACGGTCAGCACTAGTCTAGGTCTCGCGTCAGAAGGAGCGCGGCAGGGATGCCAAGGGCTTGGGTCGAATCCAGCAATCGGGCAATCGCAGCGACCGGATCCTCCCCGGCAGAGCAGCGCCAGAATGGGATCCCCCAAGCGTTGAAGGTTGGCTCCGTAAGCAATGCTGTAGAGTCTACATCGGGCCGGGTGAGAAGCTCCCGCGTAAGGGCGTGGTCTTGGTTCACACCCGACTGCTCCATCTTCTGGTACCCACGACCTGTAACGATGACTGGGACCGGGGCCCCCATACGCTGCGCCGTCCCGCGGATAGCGTCACCTGATTCTAGTAAGCCGGTATTCTGAATGACTACGATGGGTGACGCGCCCCCTAGCCACAATCCAGCAGCTACCGCGAACGCCTCACCCTCTCGGGTTACAGTCACAAGTTGGATCGCGGCATGCAGAGCCACCTCGTCGAAGAGAGGGCCAGACATATTGTCAGGAATACCGACAACGTGAGTAACTCCACCCCGCATAAGACCATCTACCGTGCGCCTGGCCACCTCAGCTACACCCGTGATGCATTCCTGCTCGTCGTAATCACCCCTGCAACGAGCATCGCTAGAAGCATGGAGCCAGCACCCATAGCGAGGTCGGGCTGCGTATAGACCAGAATCGCAAGTATCGCCACATAAAGCACGAGTGTGACCGCCGGCAGCACGGGGTGTCCCGGCATGCGGAAAGGACGCACGAGGTCGGGTCGGGAGGCCCGCAGCTTAAAGTATGCGAGCAGGACCATCGTATCGACCGTAATCGCTATAGTCATCATGAAGCGAATCAGGGTCTCGAAGCTGGCTGTGAGCGCGAGCGCACCAATCCAGATCGTGATCATGATTAGAGCGTTACGCGGTGTACCCCTCGCGTCTACGTCCGCGAGAGAGCGTGGTGCAAGCCCCTCGCGGGCGAGTCCGAACGCAACGCGGGGCAGGCCGAGGAAGTTCACGTTAGCGCTGCTGACCAGGATCAAGAGGCTGGCGACGAGCACCACGAGGCCTGCCGTCTGTCCGAAGACCGCGGCCGTGGCCTCCCGCGCCACAAGGTCTGCACCGGCCATCTCTGCGGGCGTCATCGCCAACAGGAATGAGATGTTCATGAGGAGGTAGAGCACCATCACGGCAATCGCGCCACCCAGCAGGATCTTGGGCAGTGATTTCCCGGGATCGACGACTTCCTCCGACATCTTTGCTGCGTCTTCCCACCCATAGTACGCAAAGGAAATCGACTGGTAGGCCAGAGCATAGCCGAGGAGTCCGGCAGTCGCTTCGCCGGAAACTAGCGGCGTACTGTCCACCCCGGATGACGCCGTTCCCCCGACGATACCAACGGCCGCGATTGCCAGGACGATCACCACCTTGATCGCCGTCGTGACGTTCTGAAAAGTCGTACTGGCCTTCAGCCCTCGAGTGTGCAGGACGAAGTAAGCCAGCACTACCGCGAGTGCGACGACCCCCACCCACGACAACTCGATGTCCCCGAGCCAGGAGGGGCCTTCGAGGACAAAGAAGACTGTTGCGGGCACTTCCGTCGTCCCGTGAACTAGCATGAAAAGATATCCCGAGATCAGAACAGCCTTCGACGCTCCACTGAAGCCCCGCGTCACGAAGATCTCGGACCAACCAGCGACGAATCCCATTGTGTCACCCCATGCATGTCGGGCATACACATACTTGCCGCCGGCTTCCGGCAGAGCCGCGGCCATTTCCGCTAGCATGAGTGTGCTCAGTCCAGCCATCACGCCACCAAAGAACCACATTCCAAGGATGACGAACGGATCGCGCAGGTAGCCGGCGATGAGCCCTGGGGTCCCAAGGATCCCAGCGCCAATGACGATACCTACTGTGACCGCAAGCCCATCTCGCACTCGCAGGACACGTCTAAGTTGGGTCGGACTTGAATCGCCCACGACATCACCTGAGTTGATAAAGAGGTTTCTTAATAACACTGACGGTACTTGCAGTCTGCCTCTTAGGCCACCAGCGCGATTACACGGCCCGGCCCATGAACGCCCTTAACCATCACCTGGCCTATGTCGGCCGACTTAGATGGTCCGGAGTGCATTCCGAGCGCTGCCGACATATCGGGACCAACGGCCTCCAAGGCGTCTGCTAAGGCTGAGTATACCGAGTCCGCTTCCACAAGAACGACAAGGACCGGTGGAAGAAGCTGCGCTCGACGACCATCTCTGGCGTCCATTAACAGCGAGCCCGTCTCTGCAACTGCCGCGCGAGCCCGGCTGATACCGACAGATGCGGTATGCTCCTTCCCAAGCGCTACCCTCGGTGGCCCACCAAGCCCTTCCAGGTCACTAGGGACTCCAGCACCCATCGATATACTGTCATAATCCAAGAGAAACACTCGTAGCCATTCTCTGCGCTGTGCGACGGTTGCAAAGTGAACAACCTCGCCACCCGCCTGAGTAAACATCGAAGCAAAACCATCCAGGGCCGGCGGCGACGGATCCGGCCGCCACCCGCCAAAGTGCCCGGGGTGCTCGACGGCCTCCCTCTGCTCCCGAGCTCGACGCAGCGCGTCGAGGATCGCTTCGCGTGCACTCATTCTATCCCCTCTCGCCAAAGCTTCCTAAATGACTTCGAGCTCGGCTCTGGGATCTCACGCTCCTGTAACCAACCATTCAAAACTGGGAGGGCCGTACCTGCGGCTCTCCATGGGACTCGGCGCAAGGCGCTCGCCGCCATGGAATACCCCAGAGGCCGCTCAGCGATATCCGCATACATCCTCATCCCGAAGCGCTCCCCTTTCGAGATCTGACCCTCCGAAACAGCCTTCTCCCTCCAGTGCACGAGCAGCTCCGGAATCGGAATGCGCACGGGGCAGACATCTTCACATGCCCCGCAGAGGCTGGACGCATGCGGGAGGGGCATTGCTTTATCCAGGCCGAGCAGGCCAGGGGAGATGATCGCACCTATAGGGCCCGGGTAGGTCCAGCCATAAGCGTGGCCACCGGTCTGTCGATAGACAGGACAGATATTCAAACACGCTCCGCACCGCACACAGCCAAGCGCTTCAGACGCTGCGTCGTCCTCATACAGCGCGGACCGTCCGTTATCTACGAATACGACATGCACTTCTTCTGGCCCGTCGGGCTCTTCGCTTTTTCGAGGCCCTTGGATGAGCGATACGAAGAGCCCAATCGGCTGACCCGTAGCCGCCCTTGAGGTCAACTGCAGAAACCCTGCTAGATCTACTAGACGGGGTACGACTTTCTCGATCCCCACCAAGGCTACGTGAATTCGTGGGACTGAAGTTGTAAGTCTTATGTTTCCCTCGTTCTCGATGAGAGCGACGGTCCCCGTATCTGCTGCGAGGAAATTCCCTCCCGAGATACCTAGGTCTGCCGAGAGGAAATCCTCCCGCAAAGCATTGCGCGCTGCGGAAGCCAGTTCGTCCGGGTCTGCATCGACAGGTGTTCCGAGCTGTTCGTGAAATAGGACTCGACAGTCTTCGAGGCTCTTGTGAATTGCGGGACCCACGATATGACTGGGCGGTTCATCGAGCAGCTGGATGATGTACTCTCCCAAATCGGTCTCGATCGATCGAACACCAAGCGTCTCGAGGTGATGGTTCACCTCAAGCTCCTCGCTGAGCATGCTCTTGCTTTTAACGACAGTCTGAACGCCATTTTCTTCAACAATACTGCGGAGCACTTGATAAACATCATCAGCAGACGATGCCCAATGCACCTTCGTACCGTTGGCGCGAAGGCTCTCCTCTGCCTGAACGAGATACTCGTCCAACCTGCTCAGCACGTTGGCCTTTACGGCGCTGGCCCAGTCCCTCCACAGATCTGATTCGACCTCTTCATATGCCTTCGCTCGCTTGGCATCGAAGTCCCGTGTCGCCGAACCAACCGAGCTACGGACACCCGGAGTGTTTAAGAGTATGTGAGCGGAAGCAGCCCTATACTCACTTGGACGATATTCAGGTGCTCGATCGCTCACACTGCCACCCCGTTACCTGCGTTTCCTGTCACGCCTTGCCACAACAAGGTCGCCAAATGCTGAAACGGAACAGCCAGGCCACGCCGCTCGGCTCTCCCAGAGAGCTGTAACAAGCATCCGCCATCCGAAGATGTTACTGAGTCCACCGCTGGAAGCGTTTCCAGCTTGTGGTCCGCCATCGCAGCCGAAACCTCTGGAAGTTTACCCGAGAAGGTCCCCCCAAAGCCACAACACTCACGGTCGGCTGCCCACGATACTACATCAGCGCCAGCCCCTCGCAGAAGACTCAATGGCTCCGACATGACCCCCAGCTCTCTAAGAGCGTGACATCCATGATGGTAAGCTATCCGACGCCCTTCCAAGCCGTCGCCTAGCCGGTCCACACCGGCTACCTCCACCAAGAACTGTGACAGTTCATAAGTCCGCGCTGACATATCCTCCGAGGCTGCCCGAAGCGAGTCTGATGCGGCTAGCCCGGGGTAGACCGCCCGTAGCATGCCGGCGCAGCTGCCCGAAGGCAGCACCACGTAATCGGCACCGGAAAACACGTCTAGCGTGTGC
>DEBI01000077.1:0-22531 GCA_002348465.1 Gemmatimonadales bacterium UBA2960
GCCCTCCAATCTTGAGCTAGGATGCACTCCATAGATATCCCATTCACGAAGAGGCCTAGCAACCCTTCCTGTGTCTTCTGATGAGGAAAGTTGTACGCAAAGACACCTATCCTGAGCGCCTTACTCACTTACTTCGAGCCCTCCCCAGTGAGGTTATCTGATTCTTGGAATGTGCGCTCCAAAATGTCCACGACCAGACTGGTGGTGTCTCCCGATCCATAAGGGAATGAATGTGTTGACGGGTCAGGAGTTGGGCGCCTCAGAGCTGTCAGTATCGCTTGGTGATCGGGGCCGGTGAGGACGTTCCATTCATTCTCGAGGGTCTCTTTCCACTCTGTACTGGTGCGACAGGTGACACACGGGATGCGAAGGAAATGTGCCTCTTTTTGAATTCCTCCACTGTCAGTTACTACACGTTTCGCACCTTTCAGGAGCAAGATGAAGTCGGAATATGGGAGTGGCCCGGTCATGTTAATGTTTGGAGCAGAACTGAACTCATCCAGTGCTCCGTATCTCTCTAGTGCAGCCCTAGTGCGAGGGTGCAAAGGGAAGAGAAAAAATTCATCCTTGGCCTCTTTTAGGGCACCCAGAATGGCCAAGAGGTTTTCTGGGTTGTCTGTGTTGGAAGGCCTATGGATAGTGACGAGCGTGAATTCGCCCTGCTTTACACCATGTATTCCGAAAGGGGCTTTTCCATCGCTGAAGGCGATCAGCGTGTCGAGCATAATGTCTCCAACGAAATGGATTTTACCTGACACCTTCTCGTCAATGAGGCGATCACGCGCCCACGGGCTCGCGCATAGCAGTACGTCGGAGATCTGGTCGGCACAAACTCGATTGACCTCCTCTGGCATGTGTAGGTCGAAGCTTCTCAAGCCCGCTTCGTAGTGTACCAGTGGGACCTTCAGATATCGAGCTGATAGTGCAGCAGCGAGGGTGCTCGTGGTGTCGCCGAAAACTACAACTCCGTCGGGCTCAACTGACCGAATGACCCCGGATATCGCCGGCAACATCCTACCTAGCATCTCATCGTTAGAGCACTGATTGATACCAAGATTGTAGTCTACGGAGAGTTCAAAGGTCTTAAGAAATGAGTCGGACATGTCCGCATCGTAGTGCTGGCCAGTGTGGACTGTTACAACTCTGAAGGAGTGCTTCAGGGCACTTGCGAGCATCGCTACTTTGACGAACTGGGGTCTCGCGCCGATCACGAGGAGGAGCGTCTTCATTCTCGTATCGCCCTTGACCGAGATTACGGCACTGTTATTCAAGCGCCAACCATTGGGTGCCGATGAGAAGGTCGCGGTGGTTCACAGATCGGGGCAATTCGAATTTGATGCGCCAAAGAGATGCTGGAGCGCGCCTCGGCAATCCCTGGTCCTATTCCTTCTAGAACTTTTTCGTACACCACCGTATGGAGGTCGGTAAAATAATTGCTGAACTCGACTTCATCACCATCTACGGTGATTGATCGAAAAGTTCGGTTGCCCTCTGACAACTGCTTCTCCGAAAGGTCGTTCACGTCAGTGCTGAGATACCAGCGAACTCTCGCACGCTCCAGTTCGAGGTAACCGGATGCTTTGTCGTGATCGTTCAGGTGAACTTCCGCTGATTCAACGCCTCCAAAGATCCATGTCAGAAGGTCGAAGAAGTGAATGCCAATATTTGTAGCTACTCCCCCACTCTTAACTTCGTCGCCCTTCCAGCTATATCGATACCATTTCCCGCGGCCCGTGATGTATGTGAGTTCTACCTCATGCTTTTCTGCGGGCGAAGTTCCTGCGATCTGTTTTTTTAGTTGGATTAGGTCTGGTTGGTATCTCAACTGGAGCAGGGTGTACACCTTTTTCCCAGTCTCCTCCTCAATTTTCTCTAGGGCGTCTAGGTTCCACGGATTCAACACCAGGGGCTTTTCACACACGGCATGGGCTCCACTTCGAAGCGCAAATCGGATGTGGGAATCGTGTAGGTAATTGGGAGAGCAGATCGTCACGTAGTGGAGTTCCCGTCCTTCCCCGAGTCTCCTCAGTTTTTCAGCATGGCGATCAAAGCGCTCGAACTCTGTGAAGAAATCAGCGTCTGGAAAGAATCGGTCCGCGACACCGACGCTGTCATGAGGGTCAAATGCTGCTACTACTCGATTCCCAGTGGCCGAGATGGCCTCTAAATGTCGCGGGGCGATGTATCCCGCTAGTCCAATGAGGGCAAAGTTCTTCATGCCAAAACGCTACTTAGGTGGCCGTATAGGGATCGGTGAGGAAGCCGGCGTCAAGATAATCGCAGCAGGTGAATCTGCGAGCCTTGGCGCCCACTTAAGCGGTGTCGGACGGTCCAGGTTTGCGACTCTATCGTTCACAGCCGATGGATGCTAAGCACACCGGTTTACTGAGTAAACCCCCCGCAGGCTGCTCGGAAAGGTGGTGCCGCCCTTGATAGATATACCGAGAGGCATGGGTACCAGTACCGTGCAAAAAAATCCGATCTTATCGCTTACAAATCCGGTGTTCGACTTCCGTGCGGAGCGATGGGTTCAAAGCTCACGATTTGTTGGTGTGAGTTGAATCCGCGCAGCTTCTCGCTTTTTTAAAGAGGCGTGCTTACCGGATATTTTCTATAGACTCAAGATAGTTAGCGTAGTCTTGATAGATCGCTTCCGACCTGAAGCGAAGACTGTAGGTCTGAAGGGCACACTTACTCATAGCCCTTAAGGTTTCTGGGTCCTTTAACAGGCGCAGCAAATGTTCTCCGAGCATCTTTGCGTTTCCCGGTTCGAAGAATTCTGCAAATCCTTCCTCTTCACCTATTTGTTGTAGATCTCCACCTGCTGAGTGTATGAGGGGGAGACCGGCTTCTAGGTACGAAAAGGCCTTGTTGGGGAAAGCGATTCCAGAAGCCCACGGCACCACACCGATATCGGCTGTGGATAGTACTGCGGCGATTCTCGGCGCAGTAAGCCAGCCAGTGAAGTGCACACCTGGAAGGTGTGCGTATTTCCTTCTGATAGAATCATACCGATCGCCCTCACCACCGATGATCACATTGAAAGGAGGACGTCGTGATGTCTCTCCACAGATCTGTTCAACCGCTGAGAGCAGGACTTCGGGATGATTGAACCGACCAAAGGTGCCGACATAGATGACTGTCGGATATTCTCCGGGGCCTAACTTGGATTTTAATTCTTCTAAAAAGAGATTGTCGGACTTAGGCAGAGGCTCTGTTCCGAGATAGAATACACGATCGTTAGGGCCTTGAAGCCTGTCCGCATAACCTAGGCCCCAGTCAAGCATTGACTGCATCATGCCCACGAGTCCTGAGGCCCGCTGAAGCGTTCTGCGGAGCTTTCGAAAATCACCCAATAGGGCGATTTTTCCGAGCATCCGGACCGGACCGCGTGGAAGTGCTTCCACCACTGAGTCGGGCCATACGTCTCGGAGGTCAACGACGTATGGAATTCCTAGCTTGGCCGCGTAATCTCCAGCTTCAGCAGCAATGTGATAGTCGGGTGTTGCTGCTACTATCAAGTCTGGGGTCAAATGATCTTTCTTCAGTTCTTTCCGAAAGCGTCCCGCTACGTATCGGTGGTCAATGTATCGCTGCAGGGAGACATTGTTTTTGTATCCGAGAGCGGGTAGTAAGCGCAACTCAACCCCATCATCCATGCGGTGAGTGGATCCGCCAGGAGCAACAAACTTCCGAGACCCATGATCGAAAGAACTAGCCCACCACACGACGTGATGTCCCCTCGATGCTAGTTCGCTAGCTAGGAGAGCAGTTCTTATTCGTTTAACCGATTTCGAAAGAGGTACCGGCTCGCCCGTCTGAATTAACCAAACTCTCATCTGGTAACGCGCTCTGATAAGGTGTTTTTGCGATTGGCTTTCTTAAGTTTAACGGGGCGATTCAGGCTCCAGGTAGCAGCGAAAGTCCGTTGAAAAATAGGTTTCGGTGTCGTATGCCCCTCCCTAGGCTGCACCGAAACTAATAATGTTACAGGTCCTATGTAGGCATCGGGGCCCTCAACCTCGTGTTGAGGAGAGACTGAAAACTAAGTTGGAAGATTCGGCTTTACTCTGTCCCCGAGACTCGACGTTCAATCGGATTCACAACATGGCTTCCGTCTTGTCAAATCCGGATTGCCAGGTCAGAAAACCACTCAGCTAATGGCAACCGACTACGTTTCAGTAACCGAGGTCTCAGGTGACGGTGTAACCAAAGAGCAGGTCCAGCGCTTAGCAAGGAGGTACTACTGGGCATTGGACTTTTGCTCTGGGAAGGACGTGCTTGAGATCGGATGTGGGGCCGGACAAGGTGCAGGGATTCTTGCTTCTGTGGCCAAATCGTTCGTTGGAGGAGACGTCTCGGTTCCACTGCTTGATTTAGCTCGATCACACTACGGTGACCGGATTGACTTTAGGCACCTAGATGCCCTGGATTTGGCAGTACCGGATGCTTCTTTCGACATAATTGCGATCTTCGAGGCCGTATACTACGTGCCAGATCTGGATCGTTTTTTTGCTGAGTGTAGGCGGGTATTAAGACCTGGCGGCACGTTGCTGATTGTAACGGCTAATAAGGACCTCTACGATTTCAATCCAAGCGAGCACAGTTATCGCTATCTTGGAGTCCAAGAACTTTCGTCAGAACTCGGCGAGTGCGGATTTGAGGTCCATTTATACGGGGATACACCGGTGAATACTGTATCGCTTCGTCAGCGCATACTTAGGCCAGTAAAGGCAACTGCCTCACGACTAGGCCTTATACCTAATTCGATGCAGGCGAAGAAGCTGCTGAAGAGGTTCGTTTTCGGTGGGTTGGTTCCTATGCCCGCTGAAATCACGTATCAAACAGCCCTAAACCAAGCTCCGACTCCACTTGATCCAACCAAGCCCGATACGACTCACAAAGTGATCTATTGTGCGGCGTGTTTAGTTTGATTCCCGGTGTTTCGTATCACAATCACCCGCGAAGGAAATAATAGATGACCGTGGCAGAGCGATCGATACCTTTTTTCCCATACTCCCAGCTTTTCTTAGCACGAGAAGAGGAGATCATCTCGGTTATGACGGATGTATGCCGCCGCGGCGCGTACATTCTTCAGCAAGAGTGCCGCGACTTTGAAGCGAACCTCTCCGATTTCATGGGTGCAAAACACGCATTCGGAGTAGCGAACGGCACGGATGCGATCATCATTGGTCTGAGAGCGGCGGGAATCGAAGCTGGTGACGAAGTGATTCTTCCCTCACACACTTACATTGCTACCGCTGCTGCAGTGCACATGGTGGGGGCGATTCCGGTATTAGCCGAGTGTGGGGCTGACCATATGCTGGATCCTGAGGATGTTCTGAGAAAGATCACCTCAAAGACCAAGGCCATCATGCCCGTTCAGATCAATGGTCGTACTTGTGATATGGTGGCTCTGCAGGAAATCGCAGATGAGCACGGCTTACTTGTGTGTGAAGACGCAGCCCAAGCCCTAGGTTCGAAGTTTGATGGGCAGAGCGCTGGAACGTTTGGTGTCTTCGGTACGATCAGTTTTTACCCAGCGAAATTACTCGGTTGCTTTGGTGACGGAGGGGCGATCGTTACCAACGACGACAACGTCGCCGAAAAGATTGGACTCTTGCGGGACCATGGGCGCAACGAAGAGGGTGTTGTAGTGGCTTGGGGATTGAACTCACGATTGGATAATCTCCATGCCGCTGTGCTCGACCTTAAACTCAAGTCTTTCCGAGAAGACATCGAACGAAGGCGAAAGATAGCTACTCTGTATCAAGAAGGTCTTGGAGATGTTGACGCTCTGATTTTGCCGCCTGCCCCTGATTCGGATCCGAGACACTTCGATGTTTACCAGAACTACGAATTGGAGGCGGATCGGCGTTCCGAACTCAGAGAACACCTGACTCAAAGTGGTGTTGGTACCATAATCCAGTGGGCCGGTACTCCAGTCCACCAGTTCAAGGAGCTAGGTTTCACAGATCATCTTCCGAAGACGGATGAATTCTTTCGAAGGTGTCTGATGCTTCCGATGAATATGGCTCTCTCCGACGAGGACGTGTCGTACGTGATCGCGAGCGTGCGACGTTTTTATGGGAAATGAACGAGGCATTGGTAGTATGCTCGGTGACCTGAAGGATCCTGGCGCCTATCAAGCGCCGCTCGAAATCTCCGGAAGAGACCCGGGGTTACTTGTCGATCTTCTGAGGACCATGATGTTGAGTCGCATGGTGGAGGAGCATTTAGCTGATCAGCGACGAGAGGGCACTATAGGAGGCCCAGTGCATCTCGGGATTGGTCAAGAGGCTATAGCTGCAGGGGTGTCTCAATTTCTTAGGTCCTCGGATCGAGTCTTTGGCGCTCACCGATCCCACTATCATGCTCTAGCTTTGGGAACGGACTTTAAGGCCCTTTTCGCGGAAATCTTAGGTAAGGAAACAGGACTATCTAAGGGCATGGGTGGATCGATGCACCTATGGGATGAGCCAAGAGGATTCTACGGATCCGTTCCTATTGTTGGTGGAACTGTGCCCCTAGCTGTAGGAGCAGCTTTGGCGGCGAAACTTCAGGCTTCAGATGCTATTTCCGTAAGCTATCTAGGAGACGGAGCATGTGAGGAAGGAGTCGTTCATGAATCCTTGAATCTTGCTCGAGTCTTAGATGCGCCCACTGTGTTCGTGGTGGAGAACAACCTTTTTTCTAGTCACATGCACATAAGCCTGCGTCAGCCGAGCGATTCTACGGCCCGTTTCGCAGTTGCGCATGAGATTCCGTTCGAAGTGGTTGACGGAAATGACGTACTGGCGGTGGCCGACGCTGCAGGACGCCTGATTGAACAAGCGCGATCAGGAGGAGGCCCAGGTTTCCTAGAGGCGGTCACATACCGATGGTTGGGGCACGTAGATTGGCGTGCTGATATCGACGTTGGCGTAGCTAGATCTGAATCCGACCTAAAGCAATGGCGTCTACGCGACCCGATAGCTCGTCTTCGCGCAGCTCTTGAAGCGGTCGGCCAGTGGTCTCCGGAAGAAGATAAGGAGTTAGAGCGAGAACTGAGTGAAAGCATAGAGGAGGCTTGGAGCCAAGCTATGGATGACCCATGGCCGAGCGATGAGGCTCTTCTTAAATACGTCTACTCTAGTGAAGGCGGAGCTTGATGCCTCACATGAAAGAGTATGACTACGGTAGCGCCATCCGAGCCGGGTTCGATTATCTGCTATCTGAGTATCCTGAGGTCTTTGTAATGGGGCAGGGACTTTGGAGTCCTTGGTATGTTGGCAATTCGATGACTGACCTCGACAAGATTTATGGAACTGATCGCGTAATCGACACTCCAGTGTCAGAACTGGCGTGCACAGGTGCTGGGGTTGGTGCTTCTCTTGCGGGTATGCGGCCGGTAGTTGTGCATCCGCGGATCGACTTCATGCTCTACGCCCTCGACGCAATCGTGAACCAAGCGGCGAAGTGGTCGCATATGTTTGGTGGTCAGGCTCACCCCAGAGTCACGGTGAGAGGGATCATTAACCGTGGGGGCGAGCAGGGGGCCCAACATTCTCAAGCTCTTCACTCTTGGTTCGCGCACATTCCTGGATTGCGAGTAGTGATGCCTGCGACGGTTGCGGATGCGCGGGACCTGCTGATCGCATCTGTGTTATGCGATGATCCCGTAGTCTTTATTGATGATCGTTGGCTCTATGACCTTAAGGGAGAACTCCCTGCTCCGAAGGAACTGGACTTGAGGGCTCAAGGGCCAGTTGTCGTCCGAGAGGGTGTTGATATTACGCTGGTAGCGTCCGGCTATTCGACTCAGCTGGCTCTCGAGGCTTCTGAGGTCTTGCTTGAAGAAGGTATTTCGTGTGAGGTGCTGGACTTAAGAGTTATCGCTCCGTTGGATCCGGCGAAGGTCATACGATCGGTTAGCAAAACCGGCCGTCTCGTGGCCATAGATGGCGGGTGGAGGACTTGTGGCCTCTCAAGCGAGATCTTAGCGCAAGTGGTCGAGCATGTCCCTCCCAACTCAATGAAGGCAAATTGCGTTAGAGTAACGCTGCCCGATGCACCGGCTCCCACCTCGCGAGTTTTGGAAGGCTTGTATTACTCGTCCATAGAAGATGTAGTTGCTGCCGCTCGTTCGTGCGCTAGAAACGGGTAGGAAATCGTGAAGAGACTCTTCGACGTTGTGGCGTCCGTGGCCGTCCTTCTTTTGGCCAGTCCGATCCTCGGTCCCGCGATGGTCTTGGTGTGGCTGCAAGACCGGCACTCACCTTTCTACGTGGCGAATCGCGTGGGACTGGATGGGAGGGAGTTCAGGATGGTCAAGCTACGATCGATGGTGGTGAATGCGGATAAATCGGGAGTGGATTCGACTAAGGCGTCGGACGGACGGATCACGCCGGTGGGACATTTCATTCGTCGCTTCAAGTTGGACGAATTAACACAGCTCTTGAATGTTTTTCTCGGAGACATGAGCATGGTTGGCCCTCGGCCGAATGTTAAACGAGAGACTGAGCTTTACACTCCGGAAGAAGCTAGGTTGCTGACCGTAGCCCCGGGAGTGACGGACTACGCCTCGATCGTTTTTGCGGATGAGGGTGAGATTCTCGACGGTCAGTCGGATCCTGATATCGCCTACAATCAGTTGATTCGTCCTGGTAAGAGTCTGTTAGGGCTCTTCTATGTCGATAAGCGCTCTTTGGGTGTTGATGTTCTGCTCTGCTTGCTGACAGCGCTTGCTATAGTATCCCGTCCAAGAGCGTTGAAGGGGGTTCAGCGGCTTTTAGCGTCCCAAGGTGCAGGTAAGGGTCTAATCGAGTTGGCTGGACGAAGCGACCCACTGGTTCCTTCTGTGCCGCCCGGAGGTAATAAAATAGTCACCTCTAGGGATGGAAATCCCTTCGTGTAGGGGGGAGTAGCCTTTTCCAAGGGGAAGACGCCCCTTTTTGTGGCAAGATCCCTAATCTCGTTTCTCGCCGTCTGGAGAGATTTTGAACGTTCCACTGATGGATCTGACCGCGCAGTATGCGGCACTTAAATCGGAAATTGACGAGGCGCTTTTGCTTGCTGTGGCCGGACAGCGATTTATTCTCGGGCCAGAGGTGGAGACATTCGAGCGTGAGATTTCAGAATACCTTGGCGTAAAACATGCGGTGGGCTGTGCCTCCGGAACTGATGCCCTTTTACTACCTCTGAAGGCCCTCCCGGCTACCCAGGGTTATGACGTAATTGTGCCTAGCTTCACGTTTTTCGCGACGGCAGGAGCAGTGTGGAATGCAGGGTTTCGCCCGGTGTTTTGTGATGTTGACCCCGACACTTTCAACGTAACAGCCGAGAGTCTTGAGGAGGTGTGGACGGAACACACCGTTGCCGTGGTGGCTGTTCACCTATTTGGTCAAATGGCACCAATGCGAGAGATCCGATCGTTGGCTCGGTCGCGGGGTGCTTTTGTGATCGAAGACACGGCGCAGGCAATAGGAGCCACGTCCACAGAGGGCATGGCGGGCACTGTTGGAGACGCGGGATCCTTTTCTTTCTTTCCGACTAAGAATCTCGGTGGGTACGGTGATGGCGGTTTAGTGACTACGGATGACGATGATCTTGCGGATGCTATCCGAAAGCTCAGGGTTCACGGTGGTAAACGGATGTACCACCATGAGTCGGTTGGTTTCAATTCTAGACTTGATGCTATCCAGGCGTCGATTCTAAGGGTCAAGCTTCCGTATCTGAATGGGTGGGCGGATGCCCGTCGGGTAAATGCCAAGAGGTACTATGAAGGTCTTGCTGAATCCGACTCTGTGCGCACACCGGTAGTGACGGAAGGCAACTCTCACGTATACAACCAGTTTACCGTTCGGGTAGGTGGGGGAAGGCGGGATGAACTAAGGCAGTTCTTAGCCGATAAGAGCATTGGAAGCGGGATATACTATCCAGTTCCTCTGCACATGCAGGATTGCTTTCGTGATTTGGGTGGGAGTGAGGGAGACCTCCCGGTAACCGAGGCGCTCTGTAAAGAAGTGCTCTCTCTTCCAATCTTCCCTGAATTAGGAGAAAGCCGTCAGGCCTTGGTGATTGACGCGATCCGAAGCTTTTAGCCCTAGTAGAAGCTAAGGGGCCGAGGTTTTGAGGTGGGACCCGTTGGGATCTTGGGCCACAAGTCTTCTCAATTCTGCCATGGCAAAATACGTCATGGGGGTGACGCCTCAGGAGTGTGTTTGACATCTTCCTGCAACCGATTGACAGCTAGTGATCACGTCCTCCATTCACTCATCGGGGATTAAATGAACGTTGGAGTTATAGGTTCCGGTTACGTGGGTCTTGTTGCTGGGGCCTGCCTTGCTGAGTCTGGAAACGATGTTGTTTGTGCAGATATCGACGCAAACAAAGTCGCTCGGTTGAATGCAGGCAAAGTGCCGATCTACGAGCCAGGCCTAGAGCCACTGATTGAGCGAAATCTAGCCACTGGTCGACTGAAGTTCACAACCGATGTACCTGAGGCTGTGCGATCAGCTCACGTAATCTTCATCGCAGTGGGGACTCCGCCTGGAGAAGATGGGTCTGCAGACCTGCAGCATGTCCTGGATGTCGCGCGAGAAATAGGCCGATCAGTGCAGGATGAGAAGATTGTCATCACCAAGAGTACTGTGCCGGTGGGCACGGCTCGGTTAGTACGAGAGGCGATTGAAGCTGAGACGGATGTCCCTGTGCATGTATGCTCAAATCCCGAGTTCCTCAAAGAGGGAGCTGCAGTCGCCGATTTCATGAGGCCTGATCGCGTTGTACTAGGAGTAGATTCGGAATATGCGTCAGCGATTCTGGAGGAGCTTTATTCGCCATTCCTCAGGAAGGGACAGGGTGTAGGACGATTGATGGTTATGGACGTTCCAGCTGCAGAGATCACGAAATATGCGGCGAACGCGATGCTAGCGACGAGGATTAGCTTCATGAACTCAATTGCTCACCTCTGTGAGGCAGCGGGTGCTGATGTGGATGCTGTAAGACGCGGTGTGGGGTCGGACACTCGGATAGGGCCCAGCTTTCTGTTCCCCGGAGCTGGTTACGGAGGTTCATGTTTCCCTAAAGATGTAAATGCGCTCGTCCGGACGATGCGTGATTTTGATGTGGACGCGTCGATTCTCCAATCTGTTCAGGATGTGAATGAAACGCAGAAGGAGGTCTTGCTTAAGCGTCTCTTGGATCGTCTTGGTAAGGATTTGACGGGCGTCACAATCGCAGTTTGGGGGCTCGCATTCAAACCGAACACTGACGACATGAGAGAAGCTCCAAGTTTAGTAACGGTTGAGGGGTTGCTGGAGCGGAGTGCGCGTGTCGTGGCGCATGATCCCGTTGCGATGGAGGAAGCGAGGCACTACTTCGGCGATCGAATCGAATACGCTTCCTCGAACTACGAGGCACTGGAAGGGGCATCTGCACTGATCATTCACACAGAATGGCAGCCGTATAGAAGTCCGGATTTTAGTCGGATGATCCAGCTAATGGAGCGCCCGCTCATTTTGGATGGACGTAACGTCTATTCACCGATGAGTATGGGGAGACACGGATTTGAATACGTATCGATTGGAAGGCGTGCTGTGTCTCCAAATAAGGCCGAGCAAGTGATCGGTCCGGGTCAGTAGTTGCGGGTCGTTGTTACAGGCGCTGCCGGTTTTCTTGGCTCGCATCTAGCGGAGCACTTCTTGGCTGATGGCCATTCAGTTATCGGTGTCGATAACTTCATAACTGGCTCACGGAAGAATGTCGCTCATCTTGAGGCCCTCGGTGGTTTCAAGCTAGTTGAGCATGACGTAACCGTTCCGCTGTATCTCGATGAAGACATAGACGGAATCCTTCACTTCGCATCTCCAGCCAGCCCGGTAGACTACCTCGACCTGCCGATTCAAACATTAAAAGTCGGATCGCTTGGCACACATAACATGCTGGGTTTGGCGAAGGAGAAAAGCGCACGCTTTTTGCTTGCCTCAACATCGGAGGTGTATGGCGATCCCGAAGTTCATCCGCAGCCAGAAACGTACTGGGGTAACGTGAACCCTGTCGGTCCAAGAGGGGTGTACGATGAGGCTAAAAGATTCGCCGAAGCTATGACGATGGCGTACCACAAGTGCCACGGTGTTGACGCTCGGATTGTTAGAATTTTCAACACCTACGGACCGCGTATGAGACCAGGTGATGGTAGAGTCGTTTCGAATTTCATAGTTCAGGCGCTGCAGGGAGATCCCCTCACTATCTACGGAGATGGTCAACAGACGCGGTCATTCTGTCATGTTGACGATACTGTTGAGGGAATTGTACGACTGTTTCATTCAGACTTTGTGGGACCAGTCAACATTGGGAATCCGAACGAGTTCACGATTCGAAAGCTTGCTGAGATAGTGCTCGAGGAGACTGATAGCGCGTCGACCCTCGACATGCTACCTATGCCGATTGACGATCCTCAAGTTCGGCAACCTGATATCGCCATTGCACGAGAGTTTCTTCAGTGGGAGGCCACCGTGAGCCTACGAGAGGGGATTCGAAAGACTTTGCCTTACTTCAAGATAGAAGTTGAGAGTGGGGATGGACGCGCGCGAACTGTTCTGGATCAGTTTTAGAATATTAATCTGGTTTTCTTGTACCCCGACCGCGATTTGCAGAAGACAAGTGAGTGCGCACTCCGCACGGTTCCAGATACCTTCTAGTTCTGTTCTCAATGGAAGACTATATCGACTTAGGAGTAATAGGTTTTACCGTTTAAAGTGAGTTTTCTCCCGATGCACCAACTTATGCTCAGCTAGGTAAGGCCCGATCCTTGTTTATCCGTTCAACCATGCCCCTGAAGACAAACAGCATTTCAGGTTTTCTGATTGCGGGATTCGTGATCTGTGTTGGAGTGGGATGTGTCCCCCAAGACATTGAAATGGGTGCTGTGCAGAGAGGTGACGAGGCTTTTGCGCAAGCGAACTACGAAGAAGCGCTCGCCGAGTATCGCCTCGCGATCCGTCAAGGTGCTGACGACCCATATGTAACGGCGCGTGTGGCCCATACCTACGTCAGGATGGGGCGGGTAGACGATGCGGGTGCTTATTATACCGATGCGGCGGCTCGCGATCCGGACTTGATTGAACAAGCGGTCTCCGACCTTATGCGCTTGGCCATGATCGCTAGGGATGAGGACGATTACTTTGCGATGGCGACAGCAGTTGAAAGTGCTCTGCAACTCCGCCCCGGAGTTGGGGTGGGGGGGATGTCCCTCTCACTGGCTCGCCACTATTACCGCAGCGGTGAGTACGGTAGGGCTCTTCCTTTTTATCAGATGGCGCTGACCGATGCCGCAGGCGATTCTCAGCCAGACGTAGTTTTTGAGGTGGCCGTCGCGCACGATGAAATCGGTGATTGTGAAAACGCGCTCCTCTTCTTCGAGCGTTTTGTGACTATGGTGCGCCCGTGGGAGCGCAGTGAGGCAGAGTGGCACATTGGTACGTGTGCTTACAAACTCGCGAAGGACTTAATTGATCAGGCTGTAGAAGAAGATCCTCAGCAGATGCAAGCCGACCTTGAGCGCGCACTCGAACTAGTGAAACGTGTAGCCGAGGTGGGTCAGCCACGAACGATTCAGGCACAGGCCCTTTTCGAGAAAGGAGAAATTCTAGATGGATTGGGAAGGTGTCAGGAAGCAATGGACGCATACTCACAGGTCCGCTTTGTAGATCAGGCGGGGACTCTTCTAGCGTTGGCGCAGGACAGATTCGACGAGATCCGCTTCGGACAGGGGAGCGAACAGGTGCGCGCGAGTCGTTGTCGTTAGATTGTAAATATGAATACGGAACAATTTAAACCGTTGCGGTGGCTCGCGAACGCGGTCAATACCGTTGTTGGACTTCTTTTCTTCACGGCCTGTGGAGGAGGAGCGGCGAACCAGTACGCGGAATTCAATGCTGAAGAATTGTTTGGCATGGCATCGGAGCGTTACGAATCTGAAGACTACAGTGAAGCGATCCAGATGCTCGATCACATCCTCATTTCTTACGGGGACTGGAGCAAGATCCCAGAAGCCAGAATGATGCTTGGTGACGTTTATTTTGAGCGCGGGGACTATCTAACTGCACGTTCTGAGTATACTCGCTTTCTTGACCGGTATGCTGGCCATGCGAGATCGCCCGAAGCTGGTTTGGGGATATGCAAGTCTTTGGCGGCGATAGCCCCGAATCCGAATCGTGATCAGGGATACACGCAGGAGGCGATAACGAGTTGTCGCAATGTTGTGATCGATTTCTCAGGGAACTCAGCTTCTGCGGAAGCGGCAAGGATCTCCAATGAGCTGAGGCACAAACTGGCGGAAAAAGAATTTCTCACGGGCGAATTCTATTTTCGCCGTAACCTTTGGGATGCGTCGATCAAGTATTACGAGTTTGTGACGAACCTCTATCCGGAGTCTGACTTCGCTCCTTCGGCTCTCCTCGGCGTCTATCGTGCGAATCTTGAGATTGGTTACGACGACCTTGCAGAGGCAGCTCGGGACCTTTTATTGCAGCGTTATCCAGACTCTGAAGCAGCGGCCCAAATCGAATCCGAGAGAGGCAGCGAAACGGATGGTGAACGGGGCTGAGACCACCTCTGAGCGAATTTTGAACGACGCCAACATGTCACGGCGTCGTGTCGGCATTTTCGGAGGCTCATTCGACCCGCCGCACATGGGCCATGTCTCGGTAGCAAGAGAAGTTTTGGAGGCACTGGCGCTCGATGAGCTGGTGTGGGTGCCAGCTTTCTGCTCACCACATAAGCTGGAGGCGAAGCAGACCGCTCCTATAGTTCGCCTTGATATGGTCAGAGAAGCCACTCTGGCTGAGCCACGTTTTCTCGTCGATGATTGTGAGATTGTGAGAAAGGGCTTGTCGTATACGGTCGATACCCTGCGTGAGATCAAGGAGGGTGCGGGAGGAGAATCGAGTGAGATTTTACTTATCATGGGAGCAGATCAATACGCTTTTTTTGATCGTTGGCGTGAGCCTCAGTCAATCCGGGAGCTAGCGAAAATTGTAGTATTGGACAGGGAAGGAAGAACTGGAGTCGAGGAAGTGGGCGTGCTCCGAGTGCCTGTGAAGAGAGTTGATATATCCTCAACGGAAGTGCGTGCTAGGATAGCATGTGGTGATTCGGTCAGGGGTTGGGTCCCGGATGGAGTGGCTCTAATCATTGAGCGTGAAGGCTTATACCGACCATGAGGCTGGATGAACTAGAACTTGAAAGCTGGGGTGAGAGGATCGGCAGTAAGATTAAAACCCCCGCAGTTATTGCGCTGCAGGGTCGGTTGGGGGCAGGAAAGTCAGTCTTGGCGCGTGCTATAGGTAGGGGTGCGGGTGTAACTGCCGATATGCCCTCACCGTCTTTCAATCTACTCTTGCGTTACAGTACGTCGTCACGTGGAGATGTTGTTCATGTCGATTTGTATCGTCTTCAATCTCCGGATGAATTGTGGGAACTTGGGTGGTCAGCGATCGGTCAGGGGAATGAGATTCTAATGGTCGAGTGGGCTGATCGTGCTGGTCCGTTTATGCCTCAAGACTACTGGATCATTGGGCTAAGCGCCCCACATGATGACCGCTCGCTCAGAGACATAGAAATCAGGCGAATAGGAAGTCCACCGGAACTCCCGTCGTTCTGTACGTCGAGTCTGAGCAAATGATTCTTGCTTTTGATACTTCGGGGTCGGTGGGATCTGTCGCGATAGCGAGAGGGGGGCGCGTGCTAGCGCGTGCGGACATGTCTGAACAGGCCGGGCATGCGTCCGATTTGCTCCCGACCATCACCGCAGTTCTAGATGAAGCAGATGTAAGCCGAGAACAGTTGACCGATCTAGTAGTTGGAGAAGGTCCTGGCTCGTTTACTGGTGTCAGGGTTGCGGCAGCTACTGCAAAAGGACTCAGTAGAGGATTGAGCGTTCCACTCTGGGCCGTTTCGAGTCTAGCGGCGGCGGCGATGACGGCAGAGGCGGGTGCGGTACGCTACGCTCTTTCCGATGCACGAGCTGAGCGCGTTTACGGTGCGTGTTACAGTGTGGATGGTAATAGTGTCCAAACCCTGATCTCCCCCCATGGCGGTCAATTAGGCGACGTTCTCGGTGGAGATGTCCCACATGGAGCGGTTTTCGTCGGTGACGCCTCTCGGAGGCATCGAGAGATAATCCAGGATAGGGGTTTTTCTGTCGTTGACCCAGATCCGGAAGCTTCTATGGCAGACGGCTTGCTACGTTATTGGATAGCGCAACCGACTGGCTTCAGGCCGGTGACGGATACAGGTAGCTGGGAGCCCAAATACATCCGTCCGTCGAGCGCGGAACGACTGTGGGGATGAGCAGAACGACCAATCTTGCCGGAGGGTTAGAGATCCGCACTCTGATAGCAGAAGATGTCGCCGCTGTCGTAGAGATAGAGAATGAGGCGTTTACTAAACCTTGGAGAGCCGAAACGTTCGATAGCATGATCGATCGGGAGGGCGTCGAGTTGATGGTGATGGTCGACAAAGTCGATAGCGTGATCGGTTATGCAGTTCTGTGGTGCATATTGGATCAGGGTGAGTTAGCAAATTTTGCACTGGTTCCTGCTCACCGAGGTAGTGGTTTAGGCGCTCATCTCCTCCGTCACGTACTGGGCGTATCTCGGGACCGTGATTTGAAAAAGCTCTTCTTAGAGGTGAGGTCTTCAAACACAAAGGCGATTGACTTGTATGCCCGGTTTGGGTTCAAAGACGCCGGAGTACGTCTAGGATATTATGAAAGTCCGCGTGAAGATGCGCGCGTGATGGTACTCGATATCAAATAGAATGGGCGATCAAACAAGAAATTTTAGAAATGGTAGATAGCAATCGAAGAGTACTTGTCACAGGAGGTGCCGGCTTCATTGCCAGTCACGTTTCTGAGGCCTATCTCGCGTGTGGAGATGAGGTATGGATTGTGGATGATCTCTCGTCAGGGAAACGTGTCAACATTCCAGATGGTGCAACGTTCATTGAAATGGATGTTCGTGATCCGAAGATCCGTGGTCTCTTCGAAGAAGTCCGCTTCGACCTCGTGAATCATCACGCAGCGCAAATCGACGTCCGATCTTCAGTTTCGGATCCTATCAATGACGCCAGCATAAATCTTCTCGGGCTCCTCAATATTGCTGAGGCCGCGGTAGAGGTCGGCACGCAGAAGCTATTGTTTGTCAGTTCTGGCGGTGTTGTTTACGGTGAACCAGAACAGATCCCAACGCCGGAGATTGCGGAAAAGAGGCCGCTGTCGCCGTATGGAGTCACAAAGCTTTGCGGGGAACTCTATTTGGATTACTACCTCCACCTTCATGGAATGGAGTACGTAGCTTTACGGTACTCAAATGTATTTGGCCCGCGGCAAGACCCTCATGGCGAAGCTGGTGTTGTGGCCATCTTCTGCACAAGGATTCTGGATGGGCAAGAGCTGAAAATTTTCGGTGACGGAGAGCAAACTCGGGACTACGTATACGTGAAGGATGTAGTCGCGGCGAACATGCTGGCTTCAAACGCCGATATGGGAGAGGGAACAGGGCTGGACTCTAGGGCGTTTAATGTTGGCAGCGGTGTTGGTACAAGCGTGTTGCAGCTTGCCGATGCAATCGAGCGGGTAGCCGGAGCCACCTGTTTGCGGAGTCACTTTCCAGAACGGGAAGGAGAACTGAAACACAGCACTCTCGATTCAGGGCTGATCCAGTCCCGGGGGTGGAGTCCTGCGTATACTCTGGAAGAGGGTTTGCGTGAGACTTACGACCACATCGTGAAACAGAGAGCCAGGGCCACAGAATGACTTTTACAACACTGCTTCTACAGGCTGCACCTCCTACGACGGCTTGGTCGATGCTGACGGGCGCGACCATACCTACGAAGATTGTCCTAGCTGTGCTTGGTGCAGGGTCTTTGTTCAGTTGGTGGTTGATCTTTGCCAAGTCTCGGCAGTTTCGTGACTTGCGTGAGCAGGGTGACGCCTTCCTTTATTGCATGGAAAGGGCAGAGCGCCTCCAGGATGCTTATAAGGCCATACTATCGCTTCCTGACTCTCCATACGGTCGTGTATTCCGACAGGGTGTGAATTTTTTTAGCGAACTCAGTCCTGGTGTTCTACGAGAAGGCGAGCGGCCCACACAGGGCCTCTCACTGACCCAGCTCGAAGCACTCCGGTTGGTCTTAGAGAAAGAGGAAGCGGAGGAGCGTGATGAACTGGCGCAGGGTCTGGGCTGGCTCGCCGTAATCGGCTCCGTATCGCCGCTGATGGGCCTGATGGGCACCGTAATAGGGATTATGAATGCCTTTCTAGGGATAACGTCGTCAGGTTCCAGCAATATCATGGCAGTAGCTCCGGGTGTTGCTGAAGCGCTCCTTACGACGGTTGCCGGATTGGCTGTAGCGATCCCTGCGGTGATTGCATACAACCACTTCGTCGGTAAGGTCAACCTAGTAAGCGGTGAACTCGAAGGTTTCTCAAGCGAGTTCATCGGTACACTCGCTAGGGAAGGCCTTGTCTAGATGAGTTCTATGGGAAGACAGAGAAGGGGAGGGGTTAGAAAGAGCCGAGTTGATCTACCGTTAAACGCAGAGATCAACGTAACGAGTCTTGTCGATGTGGCGTTCACGCTCTTGATCATATTCATCATTACTGCACCGATTCTACAAGGTGGTATTGAGGTTGCAGTCCCGAGGGCGGACGTCCAGGCGCTTTCTGCGCAAGAACAGCCGATCTTCGTAACGGTTTTGCGGGATGGTTCGGTCCTTCTCGAAGAGACGGAGATACCGGAGGATCAGTTGGAGGCAGCTCTCAGTCAGATCGTTGCCGCGGGCAATTTGGAGAGGGTGTATCTAAGAGCTGACTCGCTCGCGCCTTATGCCCCGGTCCTGAGAGCGATGGCTGCAGCCGTTAATAGTGGCGTAGGCTGGTCCGCTATTGCTGAGCCGTGGACAGGCAACTGACCTGTGCGTCAAGGGGCTCGCCGTTATCCGGATCCATTTGATCGGCGTTCGGCCGCTCTTTCAGGAACGATGCATGTGTCGATAATTGTTGTGGCTTGGCTCAGCACTTTTTATGCGCCAGAAAGGATGGAATTTGTCACCTACGAGATCGAGTTGGTCTCGCCCCCTCCGGCGCTCGAGGCAGAAGAACCCGAGGAGGCTACTCGAGAGTTAGTGGTTGAGCGTCCGGATCCTGAGCCGGTACCACAGGAGCCCGAAGCGGAGGAGCTCTCTGCGGCAGAGGAAATTGAGTTGGAACCGGAGCCAATTCGAGAGGAGCCTGTGACAGAGGATGAGTCCGACGTTGCAGACCGGGAGGTCGAAACAGCTGTCGTGGACTTGCCAGAACCAGAAGAAGAGCTAGAAGAGTCGGGCGAGGGGCTAGAAGTGCGGATTGAAGGCCTTCGTAGAGACTACCCCGCCTACTACAACAATATTATCCGGCAAGTGCTCCGGTGTTTCCGTTGGCGGGACGGGGGGCGATGGGAAACTGAGGTCTTTTTTTACATAGAGCGCGATGGTACGGCCGAGGATATAGAGTTTTTGTCAAGATCTGGGAACACTGCATTCGACTTTGAGGCTATGGGTGCCGTTGATTGCGCAGGGAACGGTCGATTTGGCCCTCTGCCGGAGGACCTTCCCTACGATCGCTTTCCCATCAAGTTCAGTTTCCGCCCTCAGGGTCAGTCTCTAGATACTGGAATGTTGACTGAGGTGATGATCGAAAGATGAGAATACGTATAATCGAGACTTGGAGTTGGTTCGTGGTCTTGGCGGGAGTCCTAGCGACCAGTGTCTCAACACAACCGCTAGCCGCTCAGGACGAGCTTCCGGGTGTTAGCCTAGGGCTTGTGTACGCCAATACGTACTTGCCGGCTCTGGCGGTCCAACCGTTTGTCGGAGGCTTCGGTGGAGACATGATCGCTTCTCGGGTCGAAGCGATTGTTGGTCGAGATCTACGCAATTCTGATCAGTTCGAAGTCATCGACTCGCTCCCAGATGCGATGGTCGGTAGTCAGGTCGATTATCCCCTCTGGGACCGCCTGGGAGCAGTCTGGCTCGTAACGGGTGAGATTGAGGTTTCAGGAGACGGTTACATGCTCACAATAGAGTTGCACGATGTCGTATATCGAGAGGTGCGCGACAGAGGGCGGTTCAGACTGCCGTCGCAAGATGATGACGATTTTCGCATGTCAGTTCATCGCATTTCCGATGAGATTGTTCGGTGGGCTACCGGTGCCCCGGGGATGGCGGCTAGTCGTATTGCATTCACAATGGTAGGTAACGATGGAAACAAGGAGGTCTATGTTATCGATTCTGACGGTGAAGACCTCCGACAAGTAACCGACTACAATTCTTTGACCGAGTCCCCGACTTGGTCTCCCGATGGTTCGCGTATTGCGATCGCTTCATACAAGACGGGAGTTCCCCGGATCTACGAAGTCGATCGATTCGGGAATGAGCTGAGTGCTCTGCCGGCTGTCCGGGGTGCCGGTGACTATGTGACCCCAGCATACCATCCTGACGGAAGTACGATTGCCTTCTCTGTATTTGGCAGCAATTCCCAGAGCGGGATCTTTACTTATGACCTAGCCCAGAATTGTTGTCTGTCTTTCCTGTCCGGAGGGCCCTGGTACGACGTTTCGCCCACCTATTCTCCGGACGGAAGGTGGCTTGCCTTTAATACACTTCGTTTCGGCGACGCTGTACCTCAAGTGATGATGATGCCAGCCGAAGGAGGTTCGGCAGAGACCCTCTCTCCCTACGAGTACGGTGGCGGTGGTTTCTATGCAGCTCCAGACTGGTCGCCTAATGGGGATCTAGTAGCATTTCATGGTAGGATCGACCGTCGTGGGCGGTATCATATTCTGGTGATCAACCTTGACGATGGTGGGAGAGTTCTACGGCAGCTCACGTCCGAAGGAAACAATGAAGCTCCGAGCTGGGCGCCAGACGGACGTCATTTGGTGTTCGCCGGAGAGCGGAGTTGGGGATTCGGACTAATGGTTGTTGATGTAACTACCGGTCGCTTGCGGTCACTGTTGGGTGGCCGGCGCGTCGATCTTCCGGACTGGTCTCCGGTGCTTCCACCAACGTGATTTCGTATATCTGGACCAACTGTCGGGCCGCAAAATGATCGTCGGTCGTTGAATGATTTTCAGGCCTTGTTCTTTTAGCGTTGCGCTTCGAGAGGCCTCGTTCTATCTAGCAGGGGACTTTCCACGTTGAAAAACGACGTTAGCTTCGTTGCGTTCGTCGACGCAATCCGCGCGCGTCAACACTTTACACCAGTTCGTTCAACCCGGGAGTTGGGATGATCGTCCGACGTTTCTTTATAACCGTTTTTGCAGCAACGCTTCTCGTGGGCGCGTGCGGAGGTGATCCGCCGCCACCACCACCACCACCACAAGCAGATCAGGACTCGCTTCAGCGCTACAACGATTCTGTTGCGGCTGCGGAAGCTGAGCGCCGGGCAGAGGCTGAGCGCCTCGCCGCGGAGCGCGCAGCTGAGGCAGAGCGTCAGCGAGCCGTTCGCGCTGCGCGTGCATCTCTGGAGGAGATGGTCTTCTTCGACTACGACATGTCGGACATCAGGGACGATGCCGAGGCTACACTGCGTGCCAAAGTCGATATTCTCCGTGCTAGTCCGCAGGTGCAGGTTCGCATTGAGGGCCATGCGGATGAGCGAGGATCGACCGAATACAACATGGCGTTAGGTAACCGTCGTGCCGAGGCTATCCGACAGTTTCTCGTAGGATTCGGTCTGGCCGAGAACAGGTTCGAGATCGTGTCCTTCGGTGAAGGACGTCCGCTTCAGCAAGGCTCAACCGAGTCTGATTGGGCGAGAAACCGGCGTGGTCAGTTCGTGATCACGGCCGGGGCCGACGCGATCAACCCGTCCAACTAGACGGGTGACCTTTCCGGACCCCTCCTCCGGTGCGCCGGGGGAGGGGCCGAAGCATATCATGATAAGTCAGTTCCCAATGAAGCCGACCCGCGTCATGCTAATGGCAGCCGTTACGGTTTTATGTTCCGGTTGCGTGATGAAGAGTGACATACTGATGCTGCAGGAGGACTTGCAGGCGGTCATTGCACATCAGGACTCTCTTGCCGCCGAATTAAGGGTTGAAGCGCGGCAAACGCGTGACACTCTGCGCACACAGGGAGACCAGCTTTTCGACCTACGCGGTGACCTGAGTCGTCAGTTGCAACAGGTAAGTCAGATTCTGGGCCGCATTGAGGCGATCGCCGGTGAAAACCAACGAGGTCTAGCCAGCGTGAGGGATCAGATGGCCAACATGCGTCGTGCGCCGGTAGTTCCGACGACTGGTTTATCCGATCTGACAACATCTTCCGACTCTTCCGATGTGGGGAATGAGAGCCTGGTTGGAAGTGGTAGCAATCCTGAAGAACTCTACGATATTGCTAAGAGCCAGTACGATCGTGGGTCGCTGAACTCCGCTTCGCGAGCATTCGAGCAATTCTTGGCCGAACATTCGAACAATGAACTTGCACCTGATGCACACTTCTTCCT
>DEBI01000077.1:22914-27585 GCA_002348465.1 Gemmatimonadales bacterium UBA2960
GATTCAAGAACTCTTCCCTACCCACCCTAGGGTGCCTCAAGCGCTCTACAGAATCGCTGAGGTTCAGATTGGCCTTGAGGACCTTGATGCCGCTCGAGCTACATTAGAGCGAATCGTCAACACCTATCCCGACGAGCTGGTAGCGATGCTCGCCCGTGAGCGACTCGACGAGATCGGCTGAGTCGTGCGCTGTCCGGAGTGTGACGCGACTGAAAACCGAGTCGTTGATTCCCGGGCCAGTCGAGGTGGCCGAGCCGTTCGTCGTCGTCGAGAGTGTACTGTTTGTGGGGCACGGTTCACGACTTATGAGTACGTCGAGGAACGCCCAATTCAGGTGCTGAAGCGTTCTGGAGCGGTCGAAGATTTCAATCGGACGAAATTGCTTCGTAGTGTCAAGGTAGCATGTGCCAAGAGACCCGTGTCAGCTCACGATATGGAGGCTCTGATAGATGAGATCGAGGATCAGTTCTCACGCCAGGTCGGGGTTGAAATCCCATCGGTGAAGCTAGGGTCCTTGGTAATGGGCGGTCTTGGCCCAATCGATCGCGTAGCCTATGTCCGTTACGCTTCCGTTTATCGGAACTTCCAGGACGCGGGTGAGTTCCAAGAGTTCGTAGATGAGATGGAATCTGCCGATACTCGTGAGGAGCAGCGTCAGAACCAGGTGGAACTCCCGATCTAGAGCACTTTTCAGTGAGCTTAATCAGACGGCGTGCAGGAGACTGACTGACACTTATGGTAAAGCAGAATCCTAGAGGCGAGATGCCTTTTCTTGACCACTTAGAGGAACTCCGCTGGCGCGTTCTCTGGTCAATTCTGGCTTTAATTCTCTGCTCGATTATCTCGTTTGGGCTCGTCTACTACTTTCAGGCCCTTGAAATTCTCATTGCTCCGATTCGAGACGCGTACAACGATCCGAGCTTGCAGCTGATCTTCTTATCACCGGCTGATCCGTTTTTTGTCACATTACGCTTGGCTATCTATGGCGGCGTGATCTTCTCATTTCCGATTCTTGTTTACCATATATGGTCGTTCCTCTCCCCTGCGCTCGAAAAGGACGAGAGAAGAGCGATCTTGCCGGCACTTTACCTAGGACTTTTGCTGTTCATGGGTGGGGTATGCCTAGCGTACTTTGCAGCGCTCCCTGTGACACTTGAGTTCTTCAAAGCATTTCTGTCGGCTTCGCTTGAGGGTTCTCTGGAGATCAACGCCACGTTGGGCTTCATTGTGAAGATGCTCATTGCGTTCGGAGCTGTTTTTGAACTCCCTATCGTAATTCTTGCATTAAGTCTAATGGGTGTGGTCACTCCGCAGTTTCTTCGCTCTAAGCGGCGGCACGCGATCGTGCTAATCACCGTCTTAGCCAGTTTTATCACTCCGGGGGATGCCATTACGCTCACGGTCATGATGATGCTTCCGCTAATCGTGCTATACGAGTTTGGCATCTTCCTTTCGGTTGGCGTGTACCGGAGAAAGGCTAAGAAAGAAGAGGAATACGAGAGGAATCTTAAGCCACCAGATGGCTCAGTAGGGACCGAGTAATAAGAGTGCACGCTGTCCCATTCCGATGGAGTCTGTCGGTAGCGGTGCTAGGGTTCATCCTTATAGGTCCTTGCCGAGCCTTGGCACAAGTCGCTGATTCCACACGACTTGGCGAGAGGAACGTGACTCTGGACGTTGCTCAGCAGGTGGACAATTCCATCGGCCAAGAATTACAGGTCGACTCGGCTCGTCGAGCTATTCTGGAAAGGCTAGAGCGTCTTGCTCGTCCAATCGGGGCGGACAGCGTCCTATTTGTTCAGGACTCTTCTCGCCTTGCAGATGCGGCCGAAGGTGACCGCGGAGGTGGTGGGATGGATGATGTAGCCACCGAACTTTTTACGATGCCAGGCTTCGCGTTGACGGAGTACAGGGGAGAGCAGGCCGACTTCCAAGCACAAGAACGGATTCTGGTTTTGCAGGCTCCGGAAGGTGGTCGTGCGCGAGTATCTAGCGAGGGATCTGCGATTGAGGCCGATACGTCGATCACTTTCGACGAGTCAACGGGCTCAATCCGGACCGTGGGAGACGCTACATACACGCCGCCCGAAGGTGATCCAGTTGATGCAGCGAGTATGGTATACAGCTTAGGAGAGGGGAGAGGAACGGCACTTGATGCCAAAACAGCTTTCGCTCAGGAAGGAGCGAATTGGATGATCCGCGGTGATATGCCGTTTGCTGCTCCTGATTCGACGTTCATGTCGCATGCGCACTTCACCTCATGCGACTTGGATGAGCCGCATTATCATTTTGAAACGGATGAGATCAAGGTCGTTGCTGGAAACGTTCTGGTGGCGCGTGGAGTCCGTCTGTACTTCGCTGACGTGCCGGTCGCTTGGCTCCCTTTTATGGCTCAGAGTCTCACGAGAGGCCGTCGGTCAGGTTTGCTAACGCCACGTTTTTCGGTGAATGATATCGTTCGGACTTCGGGCGGTTACCGACGCAGGGTGAGTAATTTGGGCTTCTACTGGGCGGCTAGTCAGTACGCAGACGCTCTGGTTGCCATGGACTGGTTTAGCGAAACGTTTTTCGCGATGACTGGATCTGTGCAATATCGGTTCCGGAAGCACTTTCTAGAGGGCTCGATCAATGCTAAGCGCTTCTGGAATTCTAATGGTTCCGGTGAACTGGCTTTGGATACGAGACACTCATGGGACGTGGATGAACGTACTCAACTCCGGATCTCGGGGCGGTTTGTTTCAGACAATCAGTTCGTAAGAGATAACTCATTCAACCCGCAGGAGGTTACTCAGTCGATCGACTCAGAAGCTGGTGTGAACCGCCGATTCGATTGGGGTTCAATGTCTCTCGCTGCGAATCGAAAGCAGTACCTCTCGGACGATCGTACAGAATGGTTGCTACCCTCGGCGAACGTATCTTTGTCGCCGATCACGCTGTTTCAGGCGCCTTCTAGTGAAGCTTCTTTTTATAACAATATGACGTGGTCGGGTGCCGGGGGGTTCCGACGTAACGCTGTAGATCGTCTTCAGTCCCCCGGTGACACGATTACCTCCTTGGCGGGGCTAGACAGGGAGGTGATGACGGGGACGCTGCGGAGTAATCTCAGCCTTGGCAGGCTGACACTTTCGCAGGCAGTGGATCTTACAGAGGATAGAACGGCTGGTGCACTGGACAACGCATTCTTGGTGATTCCTGACTCAACCCAAGAAGCACAGCTGATGACAGGGGATTTGACTGAGGCCGAACTGCGCTGGTCTACCAGTGTGAATTATCAGCAGCAACTGATTGGGTCGACTACGATTACGCCACGTCTATCTCTATCGGGCAATATGCTCCGGTCGAATACGGATCCCTTAGCCCAGAATTTTGTGTCCGCGCCCTCCCGGATCGCCTTCGGCGCTCAGTTAAAGACCGACATTTACGGCTTTTTCGGGGGGGTCGGTCCATTCGAGGCCATCAGGCACAAGATCACTCCGGCGATCGACTACGCATGGAGCCCTGAGTCAGCACCGACAGATATGCAGCGGGCGGTATTCGGAGCGCGAGCACTCCAACCTAAGAATGCTATTTCTTTATCACTAACACAGACTTGGGAAGCTAAGCCACGTGAGCCAGAGGTAGAGGAACAGGCGGTGTCTCTAGGATTAGAGAGTGAGGCCCCGCTTGGGGATGCTCTCGGCGCAGGCTTAGGCCCTTCTCAGCCTGATTCACTGGAGGCAGCACCCGACAATGCCGAGGGAGGACTACAGCGGGTTCAACAGGTTCCAGCGATGACCTTGCTTGCGTGGCGCACAAGCGTAATTCAGTACGATTTCGTGCAAGCGGATTCCGTAGGACTGTTCCTGTCAGGTTTCGAGACTACCCGGTTGTCCAATCAGTTTTCTTCCGATTATCTGAGGGGCCTCGCAGTCTCAGTTGATCATGAACTCTTCGCCGACGAGTTGGACGAGAATGGGCAACTTGCCGAGAGGCGTTTCGAACCACATCTGAGCTCTGTAAATCTAGGCTTTTCAGTCGGTTCTTCCTCTTCAATTTTTCGTTGGCTCACTTTCTGGAAGGGAGATGATGAGAGAGGTGAAGCTGCTGTTGAACCAGATAATTCGGATGAATTGGATTTTTCAGGGACGATGGACGAATCGACGATTGTTCCTGGCATGGGCAGGGATGTGTCTTCGCTCGCAAGTCCGCAGAGTACTAGCGGATCTACCGGCGGATGGAATGCCAACTTGAGCTACTCTCTCCAGCGGCCTCGTGATCCCTTACGGGTCGCCAGTCAGATGCTCAGTGGAACTTTGCGACTCCAGCCAACGGAGAAGTGGTCGGTGAGTTGGCGAACGGCTTATGACATAGAGTTAGGAGCGTTCAACGATCATTCGATTCGTCTCACTCGAGATTTGCATCGATGGGAGGCAAACTTCGATTTTCTCCAGACTGCAACCGGAAACTGGACGTTTCGATTTGAGGTTTCGTTGCGTGACAACCGTGATCTCAAGTTCGACTATAGGCAACGGAACTTAGATATGGGTCTTCAATCGCGGTGAGCACCTGACTGGGTTAATGAGATTCATCAATCTAAGCCAAGCTCAAGTCCCGATATAGGAATTTAAGTTCAGTGACTCTGGTCCAGGTAAGCGTGGCGGCATTATACCATGATGACTCCATTTTCCTTTG
>DEBI01000135.1:0-3710 GCA_002348465.1 Gemmatimonadales bacterium UBA2960
CACAGCCTCGATAGATAGCTACGCCGACCTTGATGGAGACGACTTCATAGTGGTCGGCGGTTACGAGAGCGGAGTCGACCTCGCTAGTCATCTAGCCGAGCGGGGGAAAAGAGTACGGCTTTTTGATCGCGGAAATCCCTGGGAGTCTGAGAGCTCCGATCCAAGCGTGGCGCTTTCGACGTACTCGCTCGAACGGACACGTCGTCCAGGGTATGCCGAGCATGTGGAGCTCTTCCCAGACACCTCGGTCACGTCTGTTGCTGCTGTTGATGCTTCATTTGAGGTCGCAACAGAGGACGGGTCGGTGTTTCGCACGCCGGTGCCTCCCTTCTTAGCCGGTGGGTTTGAAGGAAGTCACCCCTTAGTGAAGGATCTCTTCGAGTCACGAGAGGACGGTTTCCCACTCCTGAGCGAGCACGATGAATCAACAGTTGTTCCAGGGATCTTTCTCTGCGGAGCGTCCGTTCGGCACGACAACCACGTTTTCTGCTTCATCTATAAGTACCGGCAGCGTTTCGCTGTAGTCGCTAAGGCTATCGCCACGTCCATGGGCCTCCCGGCGGAGGGACTCGAAATGTACCGGATGTGGGGCATGTACCTGGATGATCTCTCTTGCTGCGGGCAAGAATGCGTATGCTGATCAATCGCGCAGCTGACTCAGTGCCGATAAAAGCAAGGCGAAGCCGACTCGAACGAGCGTTGCGCGTGGAATGGCTTGGTCAAACCGCGGCGAGCCTTTGCTGGATTGGTAGTGTGTTCGCTTATGGCATCACCTCAACTGGCGACTGGTTACAGCTATGTGCCGGTTCGGCGTGGCTGCTCGCCAACACTGCAGCGATCATGACTTCCCCGGAGGACTGAACTGTCGGGGTCTTTGGAATGGCTGATCATAGGTGGTGGAATCCACGGCGTTCACATAGCCGCACGTCTTCTTGGAGAGACCGGCGTCGCCCCCGGGCGACTCCGCATAGTAGATCCGGGCGACCGACTTCTGGAGCGCTGGCGCATCTGCGCAGACACGATTGGAATGACCCGCCTGCGTTCGCCGTCGGTCCATCACCTAGACTTGAACCCACGCTCACTCTCATACTTCGCTTCGAGACGTCGCCGTAGGCGTCGTGAGAACAAACCTTTTGCGGGCGTTTATGATCGGCCGAGCCTGGCCCTCTTCAATGCGCATAGCGACCATGTGCTGAAGACCTTTGGGTTACCCGACCTCCATATCCAAGATCGGGCAACTGAGGGTTCGGTCGATTCTGATGGTGTGGAGATCACTCTCTCGAGCGGTCGAAAGATCGCTACCCGAAACGTCGTGCTAGCGGTTGGGGGTGGGGAACAGCCCGAATGGCCGAACTGGGCCTCACGCAATGTTTCTGGTGTGCACCACGTGTTCGATCCCAGCTTCGACGGTTGGCCGTCGACGACGGAGACGGTAGCGGTCCTAGGTGGTGGGCTCTCGGCGGCGCAGACAGCGCTTCGTTTGAAGAGTGAAGGTCACCGCGTCCACATGGTGTCCCGTCATGCCTTGCGAGAACATCGTTTCGATAGCGCGCCGGGTTGGCTTGGTCCGAAGTATATGGTGGGCTTTAACCGCGAGAAGGATCTTGCTCGTCGTCGTGCTATCATTACTGAGGCGCGACACAGGGGGTCAGTTCCCCGCGGGGTCCGGATTGCGCTCTGTGGAGCTGCCGCCCGGAATCAGATTCATTGGCATGAGGGTGAGGTCGAGGCGCTTGATCGGCAGAGTGATGCACTAGCGCTGAGGCTGAAGACGCACCAATTGCTGCATGTCGACCGTGTTCTGCTCGCGACCGGTTTCTCAGCCCTGCGCCCCGGCGGATCGGTAGTTGAGACGTTGATCGCTTCGGCGTCGTTGCCCTGTGCGGGCTGCGGCTATCCGATCGTCGACCCTCAGCTTCGCTGGCACCCCCGCATTCGTGTCTCAGGCCCGCTTGCAGAGCTCGAGTTGGGACCGGTTGCGAGGAATATCGCTGGAGCGAGGCGGGCAGGAGATCGATTGGTCGGAGTGGCATGAGTGTCGACCGACTTGTCTGACTGGGTTTCTCTTTCTTTCACGTGGAAACCCGAACGACCGATTACGAGATCCGGAAATTCAGCTGAAGAATCAAGAATTAGTGCTGGGTGATCACTAAAAAGTGTCTCTCACATAATACCTCAAACTGTTTCCGGGATGGAGTCATCGTTTTGTTCAACAGTTCTCTGTTCTTGAAGCTTTTCCTAAATAAAACCCGAGGCAGTTAAAGACCACGTCAGCGAACTTATTTGCCCAGATTTCTATCGCGAACTCATACGGAAGGATCAGTTCCAAAAACTCCCAACCAATTGAAATAACAAAAAACAGTTTCCAACTACTGAGTACGTATCTTCCGAGCAGGAAGTATTGGATGAGATGGATTCCTGAATAAGCGTTAATTATTTCCATAATTCCAATTCCGGCACGAGCTTTGCATTACTGATCAGCCATGGATATCCGGATGAGTGCTCTTTTAGCAGACCCTGTATCATCCGTCTTTGATGCTTGTGTATGGGTCCTGCAGGTAATAGGAGACTTCACTGGCATGGGCTACGAACTCGCCAACATCGTGATCTTCGTCGTTCTCCACCCAGTTCTCACTGTCTGGCTGTTCGTGCTATGGAGACGTGCCTGCACTCGAGGTGTAAAAACAGAGTAGGGTGTTAGTCCGGTCCTCAGTTGCTGATTACCAAGCTGTTTGGCTGACACAGACAGCTCTGGCTGCACCTTGAGCTGCTCCCCCCAATCCCTCTAGGGCCTTGTCTACTTCCAATCCATCCAACCAGTCACTCGACTCTATTGTCTCTAGCAAGTCGCCTAACCCTAGTAGCTCTAGCCGGTCAGCCAATCCCGAACTCTCTAGCCGGCTCACTATACCCTCAGTCAACTTTGCCCCCTCTAACTGTTCGAGCTCTAGCCCTCCGCTTTCCATCATCCTTAGGCAGTTTTGCAGGGGGCTGAAGTGGTTATACAAAGCCCAAACGATTGCGCCTGCTATCAGCGCTTTGATCGAGAATTTTATGATGTCGCTCATGGGGCTAGTCTCTGTAGTGCGGATGGCTGAGGACGTTTTTGTGAACCTTCTGATAACCTAGATAAGTGCGGAGATGAAACCTACTGGGCAGCATAGAGTATGCGTGGTCAATGCGGTTAACAGATTTTTTGGTGGAGAAAAAAATGAAGTCGCTCTGAGGCCAGAAACCTCCGCAGCAGTTGCTGCTATACGGTGCCCTCTTTCTAGTTCTCTACTCGCAGCGGATTGAACTCATTGCGCTATGGGGACTCGTATACGGTTTCATTGTGTATCGGAATTGGAAGAGGGGCTCTTCTTGCGAATTGTGAAGTCGTGGTCTGGCTACTTTAGCTTCCAAGGCCAAAACTCTCGGCGGCCGGTCAGCACATAGTCCAGTGCCCATCCGGCCACATTTGGGACAGTAAACGTGAGTGGCCAGATAGCCCAAACGATGCCTTCGTTGGCGATGTCTTTTAGGCCGAGGAGCAGGTAGCTCCAGAGTGCCCAATACCCGCACCCCACGATAAATCCGGTCCAGTGAAGCACGGTACCTAGTCGTGTCAGCATGAATCGGAGTGGGTGCCAGGCATCATGTGGTCAGGTGACAGGCGCTGAAGTGCCCTTCGCCTAGCCCCACCAGTTCGGGCATCTTTTCCGAGCAGA
>DEBI01000135.1:4105-5748 GCA_002348465.1 Gemmatimonadales bacterium UBA2960
ATATCACCGCTAAGTGTGATCCTGTCCCTTTTACGTCCGGGTTCGGGAGTCGGCACCGCTGATAGCAGTGCTTCGGTGTACGGGTGGTTGGGTCGACTGTAGAGAGTATCGGCCGGAGCGATCTCCATGATTTTCCCCAAGTACATCACCGCAACGCGATCACATACGTGCTCTACCACTGCCAGATCGTGTGCGATGAAGAGCATCGTAAGGTTGAGTTCATCCTTCAGGTCGCTTAGAAGGTTGATGACCTGCGCTTGGACCGAGACATCTAGAGCCGACACGGGCTCGTCTGCAACTATGAAGTCCGGATTAACTGCTAGTGCTCTCGCGATGCCGATTCTTTGCCGCTGACCACCAGAGAACTCGTGTGGGAAGCGATCGAGTTGCGCGGCTGACAGCCCGACCTGTTCCATAAGCTGAACCGCTCGGTCAGGGTGTGATTCCGGAGGGCCGATGTCGTGAAGTGCTAGAGCATGACCTATAACCGTTCGGACACGTTCACGGGGATTTAGGCTAGCGTACGGGTCTTGAAAGATTATCTGCATCCGTGTTCGAAACCGGCGCATCTCTTTCTTTGACAGGGCGGTGATATTGGTACCGTCGAAAAAGACGTTGCCAGACGTCGCTTCCTCCAGACTAAGCACCAAACGTCCGACCGTTGTCTTTCCCGACCCACTTTCTCCGACGAGCCCGAGTACCTCGCCGCGTTTCACGTCAAATGACACTCCGCTCACGGCTTTGACCTGATTAACCACCCTGTTCAGCGCTCCTCCCCGAACGGGGAAGTGCTTCACGAGTCTGTCGACCCGAAGTAGTTCGTCGGTCACGACACAGCCTTAGCGGTTAGGTCCAAGTCTCTCCATCGGGAGCAACGAACTTCATGTCCGCGTGACCGAATTTCGAGAGCCGGTACTCCCTTGTTGCAGATTTCTGATACGTGGTTGCAGCGGGTAGAGAACCGGCATCCGTCGGGTCGCTCGGACAGGGATGGCACGTTCCCTGGGATAGTTTGTAGGCGCTGACCCTTCTCGGCGCTGCCGAGACGTGGAATCGAAGAGATCAAACCCGCTGTATAGGGCATGCATGGACGCTCGAAGATTTCATGCACCGGCCCTTGCTCCACTACTTGGCCGGCGTACATGACGACGACGCGTTGTGCCATCTGCGCGACGACACCTAAGTCGTGTGTTATGAAGATTATTGCCATCCCAAGTCGATCTTGGAGTTCCTCCATCAGGTCGAGAATCTGGGCTTGGATGGTTACGTCGAGCGCGGTGGTAGGTTCATCAGCTATGAGTAGGCTCGGATTGCATGCTAGGGCCATAGCTATCATCGCACGCTGGCGCATTCCTCCCGACATTTCATGTGGATAGTTGTCCACACGCCTTTTTGGCGAAGGGATCCCGACTAACTCGAGCATGGCGATCGAACGATCTCGAGCCTCAGTTGAGGATATCTCCTCATGCTCTATCAAAACCTCGGCGATCTGCCTTCCAATCGTGTGTACCGGGTTCAGACTGGTCATAGGCTCCTGAAAGATCATGCCGATCTCGCGACCCCGGATCGCCCTCATGTCTTCCTCGCTCAACTGGGTCAGCTCCCGCTCTCTCAGATGTATCGAACCCTGAGTGATCTGACCT
>DEBI01000111.1:0-20016 GCA_002348465.1 Gemmatimonadales bacterium UBA2960
CTCGGATAGCCCGTTGTGGGCTCTAAAGAATACGGTAATCACGCCGCACGTGTCTGCGGTCACGAGAGGATTCTGGAAGCGTGAGACTGATCTGATTCTCAGGAACCTCTCCCGTTATATGGATGATAGTCCCTTGGAAGAGTGGGAGAATGTTGTTAACAAGAAGGAGGGTTATTGACGTTCCTCCGACTTTATCTCGTCCCATAGCTTATTCAGAGCCGTAAGGCTGGCGGCGGACAGATCGATATCTCTTTTGCGAGCGAGTTTTTCGAGTTTTTCGAACCGTCCAACGAACTTCGAATTAGCTCGTTCCAGCGCCGTTGTCGGATGTGTTCCACCTAATCTTGCCAGATTGACGCAAGCGAAAAGAAGATCTCCTACCTCCTCGATGAAGTCTTCAGAGTCGAGCGCATTTCCTGCCTCTTCGAGTTCTTCACTCGCTTTATTTAGAGCGCCTCGAGCATCGTCCCAATCAAAACCCACGCTGGATACTCTTTCTTGTATTCGATATGACCTCGTCAGGGGATCAAGACCCTTGGTTAACCCAGCAAGGACACCTGTGTCCTTTGTTCTTTCCCGGTTCTTTAATGCTTCCCACTCTTGGTGTTCGCCTGCACCGAAAACGTCTGGATGTCGAGCAATCATTTTACTCTCTAGTCTTGCGTAGACTGAGTCTGCGTCGATCTCACTGCTCTCTTCAGCGACTACGATTTGGAAAGCCAGATTAAGTAGGAGGTCTCCGAGTTCACTCTCAAGTTCTAGGTCATCCCCATTTCGGATGGCATCAACCACCTCGTGCGTTTCTTCTAATAGGTGTGGAATCAGTGATTCGGCGGTCTGCTGTGCGTCCCACGGACATTCACAGCGGAGGAATCGGACAAGATTCAATGCACGATCTAATGTGCCGGGTCCAGGGAAGTGATGTGATTGATTAGTGCGGTTCATCTTGTATCCGTCCAGCGGGTCTACAGAACGTCATGTCCCAAGAACCACTGCCTTAGGGGTCGTCGGACTGCCTTTTTTCTGGCATCTTTGAGGCCTCATGTTAACGAATCCAAAGGCCCGTGCATGGGTTCAGATAAGAGCCAATGCTCTGCGCGCCAATTTTATGGACGTCCGAGATCGGGTAGGATCTGAAACCGGGATTCTACCGATGGTCAAGGCAGATGCCTACGGGTTGGGGCTTGAGGCATCAATGCGCACTCTTGAGCCTCTGGGTCCCTGGGGTTTCGGTGTCGCAACGGTCTCAGAGGGGGTCTGCTTGCGTGAGCTTGGTTTTTCTGGCCGCATCGTTGTCTGTAGCCCAGCCCCGAGAGAGACGATAGCAGCGGCTGTCCAACACGGATTAGAACTCTCGATCTCGAGTCTCGATGCACTTCGAGCATTAAGTGAGGTAAGCAGCAGGACTGAATCGAAAGCTGACTACCACATCGACGTGGATACAGGAATGGGCCGTAGCGGATTTGACTGGGGAGATACTTCCACTTGGCTGACTGCTGCCACGAAAGGGGCAGGCGGTGCTAGGTGTGTCGGTTGCTATACCCATCTCCACTCAGCCGACGTGAACGATGATACAGTTGAAGAGCAGTGGGCTCGCTTCTCAAGAGTAGCAGAGCGCATTGGCTCCCAAAGGCAGGCTGACGAGTCGGAATTTACATTTCATCTACTAAATAGTGCGGGTGTTTTCCGCACCCCAGAATTTGCAAGTTCGGTTGTCCGCCCTGGGATCTTCCTCTACGGAGGAGAGATTGGGGATGGTCAGCCGCGTCCCGAACCCGTTGTTTCTGTGCATGCGCGTGTGGCACTTGTTCGGTCCGTTGCTCCTGGCACGACGTTGGGATACGGGTCGACATATGTGTCCGAGAGAGAAGAACGGTGGGCCACCCTCTCCATTGGCTACGGCGATGGACTTCCGAGGGTCCTGTCGAACCGAGGTTGTGCGATATTGAAAGGTCTAAGGGTTCCGATCATTGGACGGATCTCGATGGACGTGACAGTGGTAGACATCACTGACGTTGAGTCTGCGCGAGAAGGGGATGTCGCAACCTTGATTGGTTCAGACCGTTCGGTCACGCGAACCTTAGACCAGGTAGCGGCTGAGGCAGGAACGATCAGCTACGAGGTGCTAACGGGACTTACGAGTCGATTGCCCAGGGTATGGACGGACGAAGGCAAGTGAGTACCGTATTACATCAATTGTTAAGGAAGAAAAGGTCTTTGAGAGTTTTTGGTGGACATCGTCGTTTCGTGGTTCTCACGATGCTGGGCTTGTTGCCTCTGATCACTATTGGTTGTCAGCAGGAGATCCCGGTAGCGCTGGGTGATCAGGCCATTCCCGGTGTACCGGTGTCGGTGACAGTGGAAATCCCCTGGAGCGCTTTCGGTTCTAACGTTGAGGTATTCGGAGGGTATGGGTCTGCTGAGGAGATTGGCTCAGGTGTCTTAGCTGAAGATTTTGCGGGAACACTTGATGCTAGGACATTGATGCGTATCGGGGCTTATCCGCGGATCGCGACTGTCCGGGACACGACTGGGGCCTCTCGTCCTGACTCGACGTTGACGATCCTGGGAGGCCGGTTCGTTGCTTTCTTCGATACGATTGCAAGCACCAACACGAGTCCAGTGAGGCTCGCTTTGGGGGCCACCACGGAAGCTTGGGACATGGCGACCACCTCGTGGGCCTATGCGGTCGATACCATCAACGATCAGCGTCCATGGACGGAGGCAGGGGGAGGTGTAGTTAAGCCTCTAGGAGAAGCCATTTGGGACCCTTCGTTAGGTGACACTGCAGTCTTTGTTCTTGATTCGATTCAGTTGGCGGAGTGGGCGGACACGACAGATCTCAGTATTGGGGCGAGAATAGACATCATTGATCCGGGGCATCGGCTGGCACTCAATGCGGCTCTAGTTCGGCTTGATGCACGACCTAGCAGTAACCCGGATACGATCATCCAACTCACGGCATTAACAAGCGGGTCAACATTCATATACAGTCCTTTCCCGGAACCGCCGCCCGATGGGGTGCGTATTGGGGGGGCTCCGTCATGGCGGACAATACTCGATCTTCAAATACCGTCGGTGATTGATGATGTCCCGGAGTTGTGTGCGGTCGTCAGTTGCCCGCACTCACTTTCGCCTGGTGAGATCTCCTATGCTGCTCTCGTGCTAACAAGCAGAACAACGGAGCTAGCATTCCAACCGACTGATTCGATTCGGTTGGATGTCCGGCCCGTGCTAGACCGGGCGGTGATGCCCAAGTCACCGCTCGGCGTATCCCTCATTACAAATCCGTTTGGTCGTTCGGTTTCTCCGGAAGCATTTGGTGCCTCATCTGGGTTGGAGATAGAGATTCCTTTCACGGGATACGCTAGGGATCGACTTCGTGGGAAGGACGCTAGTGGTGATCCGACTCCTGGCACCCTGGCACTTCTTTCGGTGATAGAGCCGTTCTCTATTACATTTGCTTCTTTCGAGGGCCCATTTTCTTCAGGTGAGCCATTTCTCCGGCTCATTGTCACGGTCGGGCCGCCGGTGGAGCTACCATGACTCGTCTGTTTATGACCTCGGCACGGGTAGCCGGCCTGCTTTTGTTGGCACTGACGTCCATAGCCACGCCAGCGCATACACAGTCACTGTTCAATGCAGCGGGACTCGGTACTCCTGTTGAGGCCCTAGACGGTCGAGCGCGTGCATTGGGCAGTATAGGGATTGGCCTGACAGGTGGCTCGATGATGCAGACTGATCCGGGTGGTCTCGCTCGGCTAGAAATTTCGACAGGAATTATGGTTGCTTCACCGAGTTGGATTGACTATTCGGCCTCCAATAGTCGCACAGGGACTTTTAAGGGAAACCGTTTTCCTCTTCTTGGTATCGCCTACCCGTTATTGGGTGGGATGGCTGCGATTCAGATTAGCTCTATCCTTGACCAGACCTATAAAGTGACGAGGATCGGTGAGACTGATCTAGGTGATGGTCCTGTCCGGACATCGGATGCGTTTACACAAGACGGTTCGGTCTCAAACGTGAATCTCGGTTTTTCTAGGGCTCTTACAGACTGGTTCGCTACGGGCCTGACGGTTGGACGCTTTGCTGGGAACCTAGATCGCACCCTCGTTCGAGCATACGGAGAAGAAGGTGCAGCAGGAAACGTCGACACATACGTAGAATCCGGTGTTTGGTCTTGGACTGGTTGGTCCATGAGCGCGGGAGCCTCGGCGGATTTCGAGAGTCTGAGAGTAGCGGCTAGTGTTCAAGTTCCGTCTGAGCTTTCGGGAAACGCTGCGGCTGATACTCGTGGGTCTGACAGGAGCTTCACCATACCGGTACAATATAGAGTGGGCGCAACAGCCGTACTCGGCCCGAGCATCCAATTGCACGGGAGCGCCATATTCGCAGACTGGTCGAGAATACAGGATGACCTCTCTAGCGGGTATGCAAAGAGTGGAAGTGGGTATGGATTGGGAATAGAACTTTCTAGGGCTCGTCTTTTGGGAAAGGATGCGCCATTACGTTTCGGGTTTCGTCAGACGGGACTCCCGTTTGTTTTTGAGAACGAGTCCGTCAACGAACGCATTTTTTCTGGAGGGCTGGGGCTAGTCCTAAACGAAACGGCTGGGTTCGTTCTGGCCGGTGTAGACCTCGCGATTGAACGCGGACGCCGTAGTGGTGCAAATCTGACTGAAAACTTCTGGAGGGCGACACTGTCGCTCCAGACCTCCGGGTTCTGATCGGAACGAGTTGTGCGTGTTTACTACCACACATTCGGTTGTAAGGCGAATCAGTACGACACGGAACGGATGCGCCAGGAACTAGAGGCACGTGGTTCATATAAAACCGAAAACGCATCAGAAGCAGAGGTCATCGTTGTCAATACATGCACGGTCACAAATCAAGCTGACGCTGAGGCTCGTAGATTCATCCGTCGCATGCACCGTCGACACCCAGATGCCCGGATTGTAGTCGCAGGATGTTCCGCTGCACTCCGGGGCGAGGATTATACAGTGATGGACGGTGTCGCGGATGTTGTCGAGGGCCATGATGCAGTCGATGTCGCAAGGGTAGTAGAACATCGAACTGACAGTGGGCTCACTCAGATTGAGTTGAGGGGGTCTCTCGATAGAACCGATTATGAACCTGTGGGAGGTGAGCTTCTCCGCGCGCGACTCGGCGCTTCAAGGGGGTGGCTAAAGATCCAGGATGGTTGTGACCGCAAATGTTCTTTTTGCGCGACAAGGCTGGCGCGTGGAGCATCGAGATCTCGCACCCTGCCCGAAGTTATAGAAGAAGCGAAATTACTGGGGAAGAAGCACGCAGAGCTCGTTCTTACAGGTATTCATATCGGTCACTATGGTATGGACCTCGATCCCCCACTCAGTCTAGGTCAATTGTGTGCGTCTCTGCTTGAGGCTGTGCCTGACGTTCGTTTTCGGGTTGGTAGTATCGAAGCTACTGAGGTCGACGAATTGTTGATTGAGTTGATGGAGTCTTCGGGAGGAACCCTTGCTCCACATCTTCACATGCCGCTCCAAAGCGGTGCAGATCCGGTACTCCGACTCATGCGGCGCTGGCATACTAGAGAACAGTATAGGGTCCGTGCTCTTGAGATTGCCGAGCGTATCTCTCCTCTCGGACTGGGGGCTGACGTCATTACTGGATTCCCTGGTGAGACTGACGATGATCATTCTGTCACCAAGGCGCTTATCGAGGAAATCCCGTTCACCTATTTACACGTGTTTCCGTTCTCACCGAGGAAGAATACTGTCGCGGAAACTCTTCCGGGACGGGTACCCCAACGTGTAGCGGGCGAGCGAGCAAGGGAGCTTCGCACGCTGGCTCAGGAGAGGGGCATGTTATATCGAGGCTCACGTTCCGGAACTAAAGCGACGGTCGTAGTCGAGGGTAGGGGACGGGTGGGCGTCACTGAGGACTATCTCAGAGTTCGAATAGATGGAGAGCTTCAGAACCCGGATTTTGGGGCGGGGGAGGGGCATGCAATGAACGGTTTGAGGCCAGAGCTCTTAACCGGAACCCTGCGTGGGGATCCAGATGACCTGTATATTGTTCCGCTTGAGAATCCCTCACTTTCTTATTTATGGCTAAAAGGATAGTGAAACGAGCCTACGTGGAAACGTACGGCTGCCAGATGAACATCAGCGACGGTGAGCTGATGGAAGGTATCCTTGAGCACTCTGGATACCTGATCGTTGGTAGTCCCCAGGAAGCGGACGTCGTTTTGGTGAACACATGCGCGATACGCGAGCACGCCGAGAAGCGCGTATTGGGTCGGGTTTCGCAACTCAATGGCCTGAAGCAAGACAAACCAGATTTGATCATTGGTGTGACTGGCTGCATGGCTCAGCGAATAGGGAGTACGCTTCTAGAGCAGGCACCGTATGTAGATATCGTCATGGGCCCTGATGGATATCGTAGACTACCCGAAACGCTAAGACGGTTAGGAATTGCCTCTACTGATAAAGATGAAGAGCATGTCGAACCACTCTCAGCTTCTGCCAGTGCCCCGTCCATTGAGGTAGTGAGTGAGAGTAAAAAGCGTGGTCCGCAGTTAGCCGTTCTTAAGCTTGATATAGATGAGAATTACCAGGGCTTGGAGCAGCGGCGTCAAGATGGACCGAGCGCGTGGGTGCCTATCCAACGAGGGTGCGACCATCGCTGCACTTACTGCATAGTTCCCTACGTTCGAGGAGGTGAGAAGAATCGTCCTTCAGATGAGGTTCTCGATGAGGTGCGTAAGTTGGCGGATCGGGGTGTGACAGAGGTCACATTACTTGGCCAAACGGTGAACTCTTACCAGTGGGGAGATCTCCTGTTTCCTGAGTTGCTTCGTTTAGTAGCTCAAGTTGATGGCATACGCCGAGTTCGCTTCACGTCGCCCCATCCCCGAGACGTCAACGAGTTACTCGTAGAGGTCATGGCGACCGAAACAGCAGTATGCGAACAACTTCATCTTCCGGCTCAGTCTGGAAACAATCGCACTCTCAAGAGAATGCTCAGACGTTACACGGTGGACATGCTTTTGGAGAAGATCGATATGGTACGGAATTCGATTCCAGATATCGCTCTTTCGACCGACATCATTGTGGCATTCCCTGGAGAGACAGATGCCGAGTTTCGTGACACACTAGACCTCATGCGGACTGTCCGTTTCGATGAAGCGTTCACTTATAAGTATTCGTTGCGCGATGGCACGCCAGCGACCCGTTTTCCTCAGAGGGATTTCATAGCTTCTGAAGAAGCTCAGGCACGCCTAGCTGAATTAATTGAGGTGTCTCGTCAGATTCAGGGGCAAATCAACTCATCAGAGGTGGGCAGGGTAGAAGAAGTCCTTATTGAGCATGAGGGCCGGGATCCAGGCCAGGTTCGAGGTCGGACACGCCGTAACAAGGTCGTCGTATTTGACGGTGACGTAGCGCGTGTTGGTGACTATGCACACGCACTCCTAGAGCGGACCACGGGTGCCACTTTTTCGGGTTCTGAAGTCGCCTACTCAAAAACAGAACTGGCTTTGGCGTGAAACGTCTCCTGGGATGGGCGAGTGTCGCGATTCTGGTAGGGGCATCCATTATGTTCGCATCGTTGAACTCGAGCCATCGTGTGACACTCCGTTTGGGTTTTGTCACGCTGCTCGGTGTACCGTTAACGGTGGTCGTTTTTGTCGCGGTCATACTGGGTATGGTTGTGATGCTGGGTGCTGGAGTGCAGTCCGACCTAAAGGTCAGGCGGATATTGAGGGCTAGGCTCGTAGAGGAAGATCGGGAGGAGAGAGCGCGCGCTGTGGACCAATCCCAACAGGATCTGTTCCCAGAGTCAGACGGCGCGGTGATCGATACCGGAGCGGACTAGCAATATTTGGTCAGCTGGTTTGACTTAGGTGTGCCTCCGTCTACGCGCTCCGGGCTTGTGGCGTGAGGGGTCAATCACGATTGGGTTCTAGCACGCTTCTCTGAACCCCACCGACTTCTCGCCGATGCGATGATGGCGTCCGTATCTGCCGATTGAGGTTGATGACTATTGGGGAACTACATGCCGGACATGGACTGCATTCTGCCCATCCGTGTCATCGGATCCAGAATTCCATATCGTCCCATCCGCATAGGATTTCCTCCGAAATAGAGACGCATACCTACTGTTACTCCAGTGAAGCTATCGGCACCTAGAAGATCTCTTGGTATGAGGTTGCCGCGCTCATTGGCTACGGAAATAATTTGGCCCTCCACGAACGGACGTATTGAAACTGGTCCGATTCCTGAAGCAAATCCGTAACCTAGGGATAGAATCGACCAGGCAGTTGCTCCGTTAGCCATCTTATGGTGTCCATAGCGGAAGAAGCTAGATGAAATCCCGTCGCCTCTCTGGAATTCCGGTCGGATGGACGTTTCAAAACGTGCGTAGGGATTATGTTTGCCCGTTGACCACTGCGCCTCGGTGAGGAAGGACCAGTAGCCGCGCATGTGATTTTCACTCGGATCGCTCCAAGAATATTCCATTAGGCCAGATAAACGCTGATCATTAGCCACACGTCCATTGTAACGCAGAGCACCGTTGAAGAGTGCGTTCTTATGTGACGCCGTGTGAGAGACGCGTGCATGAGAGAGCGAGAATTCCCACAACCCGTCACCCATAGCAGTTTCTCCGAAGCGGCGGGAGACTCGTGTAGACCAAGAATCCCCAAAGGACTTTATGTGCGATAGGTCGTACGGGCTCTCAGAATGAGAACCACCAAACACACCAGCTTCGAGAATCCATGCGCCTTTTGACCAAGCAGCGTTCAAGGTGAAGCGCTCGGGTATCTGAGACAGGTGATGGTTAGTGGGATATTTAGCAGATGGTCGTCCCATGGGGTCATCTGTCCCGTATGGGGCGAATCCTTGACCGGCTGAGAGAGATAGACCTCCTCCATCACTGGAAAAGGCGTTAAAACTCACCATTGCCTCATGGAGCAGGTGGTGTGGATGTCTCGAGTCTATAAAGCCATTACCCCAGCTCCCGAGAGTGAACTCACCATCTTTTTGTGTGAGCCCCTCAAGGTTTGTTGTTAGGCGGAGCACGAGTCTGCGCGAAGTGCTCTCCAGGTTGAGCATCACGGCGGTATGGGTCAGATGCGTTGATGCGACATCAAAGTGTGTCGTTCCTTTCTGGGACCAGGTTTTGTTGAATGTAGGGCGAGCCTGCGCCATTCCTGCTAGGTGCCATCCGTCTCCTAGAACCTTAGAAAACATTTCGTGTTGGTGTGATTGGGCTCCTGCTGTAACGGGCAGGCAGGAGATGAACAACAAGAATACAGCGATGCGGAAGGACATTGGTGTTCCTCTCGATAAATCGTCATTGGGGGGCTGCCTATCTGGACAGCACTTCAGCTAAGGTTTTAGCCGTGACGAGGAGGAGGTGTCTGAATTCCGGTCTTGAACAAATTTTCGAGACCCAATGAGTTATCGCGTGGGCCGATTGTTCTGTGTCCGAGGTCTTTTGACTTAAGTTCGGCACTAAAGAAGGCGAAAGTACCGCAGTTCATCAAACTCGCGCAGGCGGTCTCCCCATGGTGACCTTTCTGATCATCTTGCGAATCTGATGTTTTTCCGCTGTGGCCTTGGTGGCTCTGGTGCTTGGCGTCAGCGATGTTTGCTAACTCAGCCCTGTCATCGTTATTGGTCCCTAGGTCCATAGGGCACGACGCCGTCGTATACTGGCCGGTCACCAATACGACAAAAAGTGCGAGTGAAATCAGACGCTTCATGAGAGAATGGTAATCATATACCCTTAGGCTGGTCTATAAGCAGTAGCTTTCGAGTAACCGTTAACGTTTTCAATCACGCATACCTATGTTGCAAGAGAGTCACGTGGTTACCATTTCGCGGTTCTTGATCGATGAGGAGCGTAAGTACCCGGAAGCGAAGGGTGCCTTTACTGGTCTTCTCTCTGACATCGCGCTGGCTGCGAAGGTAATTGGGCGAGAAGTCAATAAAGCGGGCTTAGTTGATATTCTTGGCGGAGCGGGGCAGGAAAACGTCCATGGAGAATATCAGCAAAAGTTAGACGTATTCGCCGATCGGGTAATGTACCGAGCCTTAGACCATACAGGTCTCGTAGCTTGTATGGCGTCCGAGGAGCACGAGCATTTCATCCCGATACCGGAGAAGTTTCCGGCCGGGGATTACGTTGTTTTGTTTGATCCTCTGGATGGTTCTTCGAACATTGACCTTAATGTCTCGATCGGAACGATCTTCAGCATCCATCGCAAGTGCACAGACGGTGAGAGAGGTACTCTAGAAGACTGTCTTCAGCCGGGCTGCAGGCAGGTGGCTTCGGGGTACGTGCTTTATGGCTCTTCGACAATGTTAGTGTACACGTCGGGGACCGGCGTCCATGGTTTTACGCTGGATCCTTCAATCGGTGAGTTCATACTGAGCCATCCCGATATGAGAATCCCAAATCCGCCGAAGAAGGTCTACTCTGTTAATGAAGCGTACTTCACGAGGTGGTCAGAGGAGCAGCAGAAACTGGTCAGCCATTTAAAGAACGAGGGGGGCTTCGGGGCCAGGTATATCGGTTCGATGGTAGCAGATGTGCACCGGACACTGCTTCAGGGCGGTCTCTTCATGTATCCACCCGAGAGGAGTAGGCCTGACGGCAAGTTACGGCTTCTCTACGAGGCAGCACCCATGGCTTTCATAATCGAGCAGGCGGGAGGGCGTGCTAGTACCGGCACGCAGAACATCAGAGATATTCAGCCGACTGAACTTCACCAGCGGGTGCCTATCTATCTCGGTTCTAGGGAACTCGTCGAGTTAGCCGAAGAGATGCTCGCGAATACTAGCCCGATATCCTCCTCCTGAAAAATATAACAGGCTGGCTAACCAGGGACCTCTTGACTCAGCCTTGAAAAAGCGAGTCTCCAACGTTCTGGTCGAATTCGTGAAGTAAGTCCAATCTTCTAGCAGAGTCAGTGAAGGCATGCTCGAACCCTGTTCGGGCGATGGCGACGAGCTCTTTTTCTGTAATGTTGAAAGCATCTCTCGCTAGAATGTATTCATCTGTTAGAGTCACGGCGGACATCAGGCGATTGTCTGTTGAAAGTGAGATCGGAATGCCAAGCTTCAGATATTGCTTGGCTGGGTGCTCAGCCAGGGAGTGGACAACGCCTGTTTGCAAGTTGGAGGTTAGGCAGACTTCAAGCGGAATACGTAATTTGCGTACGAGCTCCATTAGCGTGGGATCCTCGAATAGCCGCGTCCCGTGACCGATTCTGCTGGCGTGTCCAAATTCGAGGGCCTGCTGGATCGACTCTGGGCCGAACCCTTCTCCTGCATGAAGAGTGATAGGGAGTCCTGCTTGGTATGCCCGATTGATCGCATGTCTGTGATTAAGGACGGGATGTCCCGCTTCGGCGCCAGCTAGGTCAAATCCGCATACTCCGTGCCTCATGTAGGCTACCGCGAGCTCAGCGGTTTCTGATGTGACTGCGGATGAGTGTGAGCGTAATCCACACAATATGATCTCGGATTGGATTGACTGACCTCGCTCAGCGACATCATTCTCAGCTTGACGCATTCCGCGCAGAACAGAGTCCAGAACTTCTTCCGCAGATAGCCCTTGTTCTCGATTTAACTGGGGGCAGAATCGCAATTCCAGCCAGCGAACGTTTTCTGCGGCATGGTCCACTACCAATTCGTAGGCTATGCGCTCTAGTGCATCAGAATCTTGCATTACTAGAAGGGTGAGCTCAAACCGTTTGAGGTATCCTTCAAGGCTAGACCCCTCGGGAACCATCATATAGGAGGCTAAGGACTCTATAGAGGATACAGGTAAGGGCACTTCCCGCTCGCTGGCGAGTTCGAACATCGTCTGTGGCCTAAGGGAACCGTCTAAGTGAACGTGGAGCTCCGCTTTAGGAAGATTGTGAATGAAGCTTTCATCAGCCCTCAAATACATCTTCTGCACGAGTGGTTGGCTCACGTAGGTTCACTAACGAATGCGAACTGAATAGGAATCCCCTGTAATCATGCGCACCACCTTTCCATTCTCTTCTATAAAGCGCACGATTTCACCCACAGCGCCACCGCCCGTGCGAGCGATCATTCGGAATGTCCCGTCACCAATCGGCATAAGGTGCGTTGGTTCCCCAATGGAACTGGACCAAGGGTTCATAGATACGAGTCGCTCGTTTAGGACAAGAACGCGGGTCTCCCCACCTCGACTCCGGTAAACACCTGCAAACCGCTCCCAAGCAGGATCCCATGAAACCGTTTCTGGAGCCTCAGCCGTAGCCTCAGCAATCGCTACCCCAACGGTTGCCATCAGCTGCTGGGCTATCTGTGCGGGATTTGAGTCGTTGGTGTTGGTAAGAACGACTACACCGATTTCTGAGTCTAACTGTATTGTTGTGTTAGTCGTATACCCTGGATATCCCCCTCCGTGACCCACGTAGAGTGTGCCGTCTCTTCGTTGAACGCTGAACCCTATTCCCTGTCCTCTAGTCCAAGTGGTTTCCATCATGCGCACACGGTGCATTTCTCTGAGGGAGGCTGTGCTCAAAATCCGATCTTCTCCGCGAGCACCTTCCCTGAACTGCGCTGAAACAAAGCGTGCCATGTCCTCGACTGTGGAAGTTAGGCCGGTTGCAGCCGCCATTCCCCGTGCGTCTACGAAGGGGAAAATCTGGCGAGATCCGTCCGGCATGCGCCGACCATATCCGGTCGCCATCTTCGGATCCGGCATGTCCACGCTGGATGCGGTCATATTGAGAGGGTCGAAGATGTTCTGCTGTAGGTAGCGGGCCCAACTAACGCCAGTCACTTCTTCGATCAAAAGTCCGGCAATGGTGTATGCTAGATTAGAGTACTTCCACCGGACTTCAGGTGAGAAAGGGGCTTCTCGATTTCCAATAAGTTCGCGCACTTCTTCCTCGGTCGGGAAATCGAAGTCGGTCCAATGAGAGCTAGCTTCGCGGGGTAGTCCTGAACTATGAGTGAGCAAGTGCTCAATGGTGATTGGTGGATCGTCAGGTGCTGCCATCTTGTACGTAAACCACGGCAAGTAGTCGGTGACCGGATCGTCGAGTCGGATTTTCCCTTGTTCACGGAGTTGCATGATCGCGGTGGCCGTGAACAGCTTACTATGAGAGGCCATCCGGAACCGAGTGGTTGTCTCCATAGCTCTCTCAGACTCTAGATCCGCATAGCCGAAGCCTTTCGCCCAGACTAGGTCATCTCCTGAGATCACACCTACTACTATTCCGGGGAGGTTACGGATTTCGATTTGCCCCTCCATCCAATTCGAGAACAGCTCTATCTGGGCTTCGACGGAGGACTCAGACTCAGCCTCTGTCAATTGGGCCGAAGCAGGGGGGATGAGTAACAATGACAGGAAAGTCATTCCGAAAGTGCAGGCGAGCATTGTACGCGACGAACTCATAGGATGCCTCGGTGTCGGCGGGATCTCAGGAATGTTTTAGTATGATGGATTCTAGCTCGTCGTCGTAGTATAAAGCGAGCTAGGATATTCGTTTACACTTAAGCTGTTTCTCAATGAAACCAGACCAACTCGACATTGGAGAACTTGAGATCTTAGGTGGTTGGCCTTCAGCTTCCTCGAGCTTGAAAACGTCTTCGGTGGCCTAGCCAGGTCACAATGCTGGTCCATCTTCTGAGGCGAGCCCCTCTTCCACATCAACCAAGGGAGCAGGATATCGCCCTGAAAAGCAGGCTGTACAGTACGGTCCTGCCTGTCCCACGGCGCGGACCATGCCCTCCAGGGAAAGGTACCCCAGAGAATCGACGCCCAGTTTTTTCTCTATCTCATGGACGTCAAGTGTGGATCCTATCAGTTCTCCTTTGGTGGGCATGTCGATCCCGTAGAAGCATGGGAACCTCACCGGTGGGCTTCCAATCCGGAAGTGTACTTCCGTCGAACCTACTGCTTTGAGCATGCGCACGAGACTCCGGCTTGTCGTTCCCCGCACTAGGGAGTCATCTACAACGACTACTCTCTTACCGGCCAGTACGTCACGCACGGGGTTGTACTTCATCCGAGCACCGAAATCTCTATCCTTTTGCTCTGGCTTGATAAACGTTCTGCCTACGTAGTGGTTACGGAGCAATCCTAGCTCGAAGGGGATTCCACTCTCTTCTGCGTATCCGAGTGCCGCCGAGTTCGCGCTATCTGGGACTGCTATCACCGCGTCCGCTCTGATGGGATGTTCTTTGGCGAGCTGACGTCCAAATGCGCGCCGCGCACGATCTACGGATTCTCCCCAAAGGCTTGAGTCTGGGCGGGCAAAGTAGACAAGCTCAAAGATGCACGGTGCAGGCGGGGGTGCGGTGTCTAGACGACCAACCTCATGGACCTGGTTACTCTCAATGCGGACCACTTCTCCTGGTTCCAGGTCGCGTAAGTAGGTGGCTCCAAGTATGTCTAAGGCGCATGTCTCAGACACTACCACATGGCCATTGTCTTTTCTCCCCAACATCAATGGCCGGAAGCCGCGCGGGTCTCGCGCCGCATAGAGCTTACCACGCACGACCAGCGCCATGGAGAATGCACCTGCCAAGTGGGAGAGCGCGTCCATGACCTGGTCATCAATTGTTTTCGCTCTCGATTTGGCAATGAGGTGAACCAGTGTTTCCGAGTCCGATGAGGAACTGAATATCGCTCCGTCTTCAACTAGAGATGTTCGAAGAGCACGTTGGTTAGTGAGGTTACCGTTATGGGCTAGCGCTAGGTCACCAAGTCTGTAACGAGCGGTGATCGGCTGGATGTTGGCAGGGTCGCTTCCCCCTGCAGTCGAGTAACGCACGTGACCGATCGCTGTGTTGCCACGAAGACCCTTTAGCGACTCGGGGTCAAAGATCTCTGAGACAAGTCCCGATCCCTTGTGGAGGCGTCCATCTTCACCGTCGAAGGCGACTATCCCGGCTGCTTCCTGACCTCTGTGTTGCAGGGCGTACATTGCTAGAAACGCCTGTTGAGCGGCATTTTCCACTCCACTGATTCCTACTACCCCACACACTTCAGGCCTCTGAATCTGTTGGAGCGTCCATAATATTCGGAAGCGAGCCGAAATATGCCTCCGCTAAGTCGGTCATGCTTGCTTGAACAGAGCCTGACCGGACCTTTATCGAAAACCCAGAGGCCATTTCAGTAACGGTTCCAATTCTCTTTGCTGGCACGTCGTAGAGAGCAGCTAGCGCTAGCACCCGTTCTGTATTTTCAGGGCTCGTTGACACAATAATTCGGCCGTGCGATTCCCCGAAGAGAGACACTATGGGTGCAAGGTCTTCGTCTACCTCTACGGTAACCCCTAGTGGAGTTTCACCGTTACCGAGCGCACACTCGGCTAGCGTGGCGGCTAGCCCTCCCTCAGAACAGTCATGCGCTGAGTTGAGAACCTCCTCATGATTCATCTTTAGCACGGCTTGCTGCAGCAGTCGCTCAGCTTCGAGGTCTACGGAGGGTGGATGACCGGCTACTAGCTTAGAGGTGGCATATAGGTACTCTGAACCTCCAAGCTCTCCTGAGTTGGTTCCGAGAAGAACTATATCATCTCCGGGGGTGTTGAACGCGTGCCGGATGATTTTCGACACATCATCGATCACTCCTACCATTCCGATCACAGGTGTTGGGTAGATGGCCTTGCCATCTGTTTCATTAAAGAGGGAGACATTGCCTCCCGTCACTGGTGTCTCGAAGGCACTACACGCCTCCCGCATCCCCAGCACTGCCTCTCTTAGCTGATAGTAGATGTGTGTTTTGAGCGGGTTCCCAAAATTCAAGTTATTCGTGATTGCCGTAGGAAGAGCTCCGACACACACTAGGTTACGTGCTGCCTCGGCCACGGCCGCCATCGCACCGGTTCTTGGCTCCAAGTAGACAAGGCGCCCATTGCAGTCGGTAGTCGCCGCTATAGCTCGGCTAGTTCCACGAATCCTAATTACGCCTGAATCTCCACCGGGTCTTACCGCCGTTCCTGTTCGCACCGTGGTATCGTACTGCTCGTAGATCCATCGTTTGGATGCTACGTTTGGAGATCTTAACAACAAAAGAAAGTCTTTTGTCAGATCTCCTTCTGCCGTCATGTGCTCAGTGAGATCCATTTCTCTCAGCGCTATGACTTCTCCAGACTCTATCCCCTCACGTTCATACGTGGGACATCCGTCGGTAAGAGGGAGGGCTGGGATGTCGCCTACGACATTACCATCCTCTAGGATCCGGAATTTTCCGTCGTCGGTGACTTGTCCGATCACGGCAGCTTCCAATTCCCATTTTTCAAGGATCTCTCTGACTTCGTCTTCTCGCCCCGGGTGTGCCACAACGAGCATGCGCTCCTGGGATTCAGAGAGAAGGATCTCGTAAGGGGTCATACCTTCTTCTCTTACTGGCACAGCTGTCATTTCGAGCTCGACCCCACTGCCTCCGCGTCCAGCCATCTCGGATGCAGATGAAGTTATGCCTGCGGCACCCATGTCCTGGATGCCGCTTATTGCACCAGAAGCGATCAGTTCCAAGCTAGCCTCTAGGAGCAACTTTTCGGTGAATGGATCACCCACCTGGACTTGCGGTCGACTCGACTCATCGGAATCTTCACTGAGTTCCTCACTCGCGAAGGTAGCTCCGTGGATGCCGTCTCGGCCGGTACGAGCTCCTACCGCCATTAGTGGCGCGCCATTTCCAGTCGCTGCGGCTGTTATAAGCTCTTCGTGCCTCATGAGCCCAAGGCACATGGCGTTTACGATCGGGTTTCCCTCGTAGCCCCGGTCGAACTGGACCTCCCCCCCAACATTGGGGATTCCAACGCAGTTTCCGTAATCACCGACACCATTTACTACACCGGAGAAGAGGTAACGAACCCGACCATTGTCGAGATCTCCGAAGCGTAAGGAGTCGAGGACCGCAACAGGACGTGCCCCCATTGTGAAGATATCTCGCAGAATTCCACCAACGCCGGTTGCCGCTCCTTGATATGGTTCGACTGCTGATGGATGGTTATGGGACTCTATCTTAAATGCGAGAGCGTAGCCATCACCAACGTCGATTACGCCTGCATTTTCCCCGGGACCCTGGATAACCCAAGGGGCTTGGGTGGGTAGGAGCCGAAGAAGACGTTTTGAGTTCTTGTATCCACAGTGCTCCGACCACATCGCGCTAAAGACGCCAAGTTCTGTGAACGTTGGGTCTCGTCCCATTATTTTCAGAACTTTCTCGTATTCTTCGGGAGTCAGTCCGTGGTCCGCGACTGTCTCCGGTGTGATTTCGGGATCGCCTTCTCGGGGAGGAACCTGCATCGCAGTAGGATTGGTCATGATGGTTGCATGCTCCCTACCATGGACGTGAAAAGTGCCAAGCCGTCAGTAGAACCGAGCAGCTTCTCCATGGCGCGCTCAGGATGGGGCATCATCCCCAGAACATTACCAGTTGCATTAGTGATGCCGGCAATGTTGTTCCAAGATCCATTGGGGTTTGCTTCGTCACTTAGTTCACCATCGCGGTCTACGTACCTGAAAACGACCCGTCCTTGGTCTTCGAGGGCCTTAAGAGTCTCATTGTCTGCCCCGTAGTTGCCCTCTCCGTGTGCGATTGGGATGCGCAGGACTTGCCCTGTCTTGTAGTCTTTGGTGAACATCGTATCGGTGCGGTCAACACGAAGCATTACATCCTTGCTCTCGAATTTGAGTGAGATGTTGTGCATCAATGCACCTGGCAGAAGTCCTGATTCGCAAAGAATCTGAAATCCGTTGCAGATGCCTAGGACCGGCCTTCCGGTCTTAGCGAATGCGATGACGTCTTCCATGATCGGGCTCATACGCGCAATAGCCCCGGCCCGAAGGTAGTCTCCATATGAGAAACCCCCAGGGAGTAAAACAGCATCGTAATTCTCGAGACCTCGCTCACGGTGCCAGATAAACTTGGCGTCCCCACCAACCTGTTGAGCGGCCTTGAACAGGTCGTAGTCGCAGTTCGACCCTGGAAAGGTGATCACTGCAACCTTCATGAGGACGTTTGCTCCGTTTCGTCAATGACAGAGACCTCAAAGTCTTCTGTCACCGGATTGGCAAGCAGTTTTCGGCACATCACCTCGACTGTCTCGAGAGCGGCATCAACGGAATCGGCATCTATGTCGATGTATATGGCTTTTCCGACGCTCACATCATTCACGCCTTCCCAGCCGAGTGAATTCAGTGAGTGGTGAATAGCTTTGCCCTGGGGATCGAGAAGGCCCGGACGAGGTTTTACACGAACTTCGATACGGTACTGACTCACGCTTGTTCCTCCAGACCTTGATTGGGGTCAGGGGTGGATTGGGAATCGAGTTTGAAATCTACGGCTCTAGATGGAACAAGGTTGCCGTAGTCGAGATCTCGTACTTCAGAATGAGACCTTACGTCGTATTCTTCTAGGTCGAGCAGTGGATCTCCGACTGGAATGCGGTCAAGGAAGCCCAGCACAACTGATTTCATCAGGCCCCAGACTATGTACAGCACCAGCACGGTAAAGAAAAAGTATTCAGGGACAGAAACTGCTAAAAAGACGGCTGCAAGCAGTATGATGCTGTTTGCTATACCCCGTGGGGTCGAGAGGCTTATCCTAGATACTTTGGAGTAAGGGACGTGGCTTACCATTAGAACTGCCAGTAGTACCATCCCCACGGCCATTATTTGTTGCCAAGGCAGGTCGTTCAGATACGAGTTGAAAAACCACGTTTGACTGAATGGAAAGAACGAGCCAAGTGCCATTCCTGCAGCTGTAGAAGGAAGCCCGTGGTACTGTCGTTTTGCCTCTCCGCCCTGTTCCATATTGAATCGTGCTAGCCGGACTACTACGGCCGTTATATAGACAAAAGCCAAGACCCAGCTCCATTCAGCGTCCGCAAAGAAGAGTGCGAACATGACGTATCCGGGAGCGACCCCAAAAGAGATCGAGTCTACAAGCGAGTCCAGCTGGGCTCCGAAAGCGGACCCTGTCCGAGTTAGGCGCGCGACTCTTCCATCTAGCAGATCGAGAATGCCGGCAATGGTTATACACCACCCAGCCCATTGGAAATCACCTCTAGACACAGACACCATTGCATAGATGCCAAAAAAGAGATTGCCTAACGTAAACGCCGATGGGAGTATGATGACTCCACGTTGAAGAGTCTTGCGTGGGTCTGGCATTAGGCATCCTCAGAGCGCATCCGCGCCATCGGGGACGACCCTACCTTAACACGATCTCCTACGCTGCAAAGGACCTCCCAATGTTGCGGAAAGAAGAGATCGACTCGCGAGCCAAACCGTATTAATCCGAATCGGCTCCCGCGTTTCACGGAGTCGCCCTGCTCAGGGTCAGTTACAATCCTACGAGCTATCAGCCCTGCGATCTGATTTACTAGCACCTTCCCGTGCTCCGTAACAATCCCTAGAGATGATTGCTCGTTGTCCTCGGATGCTTTCTCCGCCCAGGCCACCGCGTAGGAGCCCGGACGGTAAACCTTGTATTCAACCGTCCCTGACGCCGGAACTCGTTGAACATGAACGTCGAAAATGCTAAGAAAGATCGATATCTTCTTGGCTGCTCCTGATATGAAGTCCGCTTGTTCGACGTCTTCGATCAGAATCACTTTTCCTTGTCCGGGTGCTACTACGAGACTTTCGTCTGTGGGCACGTTCGGTTGAGGATCACGAAAAAACCACAGAACGAAGATTGCGAGCAGGCTTGTTATCACCCCCGCGATTTGGATCACGATCTCAGTCGCAGTTGTTCTACCTGAAACACCTGTAGCTCCTTGGAGCCAGAGACTGATCCAGCATGCGCCCGCAAGGAGAGTACCCACGACCGCGAAAGGGATTCCCTCGCGGGCGATTCTCACCGGTCGTCCCTAAATACCGGAGGTTGGTAATCCGCGAGAGCTGTTCCCGTTAAACGCTGGAATACGTCCTTGTACCTCTCTGATGATTCGAATACGACTTCTTCAGGAAGGTCAGGTGGTGGAGGACTCTTATCCCAGTCGAGGGTTTCAAGCCAGTCACG
>DEBI01000111.1:20430-50079 GCA_002348465.1 Gemmatimonadales bacterium UBA2960
ACCTCATCGATCAAAAGGAGCTCACCGTTCTTGTGCCCGAACTCGAATTTTGTGTCGGCCAAAATTATGTCGCTTTGTTCGGCTACATCCCTTCCGAATCCGTAGATTTCGAGCGAGAGCTGCTTAAGTCGCTCGGCGAGCTCATCACCCAGGATCTCCATCGTTTGGCCGAATGTAATGTTTTCGTCGTGCTCACCCTGCTGGGCCTTTGTCGCTGGCGAAAAGATCGCGGGGTCGAGCCGTTGACTTTCCTGAAGCCCTTGAGCTAGAGGCTCACCGGCCAGGGTGCCGCTGTGCTTGTATTCCTTCCACGCGGATCCTGAAATGTACCCGCGGACTACACATTCCACGAGGACGGGATCTGTCTTGTGCACTAACATCGCTCGCCGGGCCCACTGGCTGCGTGTGCTGGCAAGCTCGGGATGACGCGTAATGATATGTTCAGGATCTACAGCGATGAGGTGGTGTGAAAGCCTATCGTCTAGCTGATCCAGCCACCACGCCGTTATCTGTGTTAAGACCTCGCCCTTGTGGGGGATTGGCTGTGGGAGCACCACGTCGAATGCGCTGACGCGGTCGCTGGCTATCATTAGTAGGGTCTCTGCGTCCACCTCGTACACGTCCCTGACTTTCCCTCTGTGTAGGAGTGGCAGTGGGAGCTTTGACTCGTGGACCAAGTTATGATCAGACATGTAGGGTGGGGGCTTCCAGGGTTATTGAGTGAGAGTTGTGCTTCTCTAATACTGGGGCTACCGCGGACTCGATGAATTGCTCCACTTGTGACGGAGCTCGGCCTACGAATCGCATTGGATCTGTCATTTGTTGAAGCTCTTCCATACTGAGCGCGAAGGACTCATCTCCGGCGATTCGGTCGAGTAGGTCTGCATCGGCACCTTCTTCCTTCATGCGTCGTGCTGCGGCCATGGAGTGCTTCCGGATCGATTCGTGTAACTCTTGTCTGTCACCACCCCGTGACACTGCATTCATCAAGATCGTTTCTGTGGCCATGAAGGGAAGGTGCTCGGCGAGATTCCTCCGGATTACCTCCGGGTTCACGACCATCCGACCCGCAATGTTTTCAAGGAGTACCAAGCACCCGTCTAGGGCCAGGAAGGCGTCAGGTACCGAAAGACGTCGGTTGGCTGAGTCGTCAAGCGTGCGCTCCAGCCACTGCGTAGCTGCCGTGAAAGCGGGATCGATGGATAGTGTGATTACGTGCCGGGCCAGGGCGCAAATGCGCTCCGCTCTCATGGGATTGCGCTTGTATGGCATAGCTGATGAACCGATCTGCTCGGCTTCGAATGGCTCTTCAACCTCTCTAAGGTTGGCGAGAATCCTCAGGTCGTGTCCGATCTTGGAGACCGAAGCAGCGGTGCCGGCAAGAGATGCCTGCACCGCATAGTCTACTTTTCTTGTGTATGTCTGACCGCTAACTGGATACGTCGACTCGAAACCCATACGCTTACCTACTGCTAGGTCTAGTTTGTCGACCTTATGGTGATCTCCTTCGAAGAGCTCTAAGAAAGAGGCTTGGGTCCCGGTCGTTCCACGCACACCTCTGAAGCGCAGTACCTCGATTCGGTGATCCAACTCTTCTAAGTCCAGCAGCAAATCCTGGATCCAGAGTGTCGCCCGCTTTCCGACCGTCGTCGGCTGAGCAGGTTGGAAGTGTGTATAGCCGAGGGTTGGGAGAGAAGCATGCTCCCTTGCAAAGTCTGTTAACGCATCTACGCAGCGGATCAAGCGAGCGCGGATTAACTCAAGGGCATCCCGGTGGAGGATCAGGTCGGTGTTGTCACCAATGAATGCGCTAGTCGCCCCGAGGTGGATGATTCCCTTTGCCGCAGGAGCATCATCACCGAACAAATGCACGTGGGCCATGACATCGTGGCGGAAGCGCTTTTCGTATTCGGCTGCTTTTTCTAGGTCGAGCTTGTCGACTGCCGCATTCATCTGCTCAAGTGCTTCTTTGGAGATATTGAGGCCCAGCTCAGACTGACTTTCGGCCAGTGCGATCCAAAGACGGCGCCAGGTGCCAAAGCGACGTGACGGGGAAAAGATCCGTTGCATCTCTCTCGATGCGTAACGGTCCGAGAGCGGGTGCATGTATCTATCAATTTCCAACTTAACCCCTCCAGGACAGGCTGGTTGTATAGTAGCTATTGTCGCGTTCTAGATAGACAACGATCCGGCCTTGTTGTCCGGTGAGTTCCTCGAAGAATGATGCAGCGTCTTCTGCGCTACGGATGCGAGTGCGGTTCATCTGAATGATGACATCGCCTATCTGCAGACGTGTCCGACTCGTCAGTTCAGGAGATATGTCTGCGATCAGGGCTCCCGAGTCGCTAGACAGTCCAAGTTCGCCCTGGATTTGTGATGACACCGTGATGAGTTCAATATCTTGAAAGAGAGTGACTCTTGCAGCGATTGACGAAGGGAATTGGATTGCCTCCATCTCGATTGATCGTGACTGCCCCTGTACACTTAACTCTAAGACGTTGCCAGCACGGAGATCTAGCAGCACGCCCTCCCAGTCGAGCGGACCTGACAGAGGACGCCCGTTCGCACGTAGTAACATATCACCGCGCTGCAGAGCAGCCTCGTCGGCTGGAGAGCCTTCAGTAACCCGGCTGATTCGCACTCCTCGGGTTCGCCCCCACGCATCGGCTTCAGCAGGCTCTACATCGATGCCTACCCACGCTCGACGTATCTCACCGTGCTCGAGGAAGTCGTTCGCGATCTGCAGCGCGCGGTCTATCGGGATTGCGAAACCGAGCCCTTCGCTACCGCCGCTGCGTGAAATGATTGACGCGTTGACTCCTATCACGTCGCCTTGTGCGTTCACTAGGGCGCCACCTGAGTTGCCAGGATTGATGGAAGCATCGGTTTGAATCATTCCGAAGTAGAACCCTTCGTCTTCCGAGGACGGAGCGATATTGCGATCTACAGCCGAGATCACACCAGCAGTGACGGTCGGTTCGCTGTCCGCGACGTAGTTGCCGAGCGGGTTACCTATCGCTACAGCCCATTCTCCTATTAATAAGCCCTTAGCAGTCCCAACTGGAGCGACGGGCAGGTCGTCTCCCGTGATCCGAAGAACGGCTATATCGGCGACAGGGTCCGTCCCAATGATCTCTGCATTGAAATCACGCCCGCCCGGAAGAGTGATCTTTATTTCCGAAGCGTCTGTTATTACGTGGTCGTTAGTGATCACTATCCCGTCTTCACGTACGATCACGCCTGATCCGAAGCCGGTACTGCGTTGCTGAGCTTGGGGAGGGAGGATCATGCTCTCCCACATCGTTCGAGGTCGAACCCTTCGTGTGCGCATGACATTAACGCTGACGACTGCAGGGGCTACTCGAGCCGCCGCTCGAACTATTGCGGTTCTCCGGCTCTCATCGATCACCTGAGACGGGGAGATTTGCGACAGCTCGGAGGCTTGATCCACCGAAGATGTGTCAGCCTGAGATAATGCCGCACTCGGACCACACGCTCCGGCAGTTAGTGCTGCGAGCGCGGGCAGGAGAAGACGGTGAGGGGTAGGCCCCCGTTTAAAGCTCTGTGCCTGCGGCATCCCAATCCTTGAGAAACGCGTCGAGACCGCTGTCGGTGAGGGGGTGCTTACTTAACTGCCAAAGAACTTTAGAAGGCAGGGTAGCGCAGTCTGCACCTATTAACATGCATTCTACCACATGCATTGGATGCCGGAGTGAGGCCGCCAAGATTTCTGTATCGAATCCGTAGTTGTCGTAGACCTGCCTTATCTGGCCGATCAACTGCATTCCCTCACCCGAAATGTCGTCCAGTCTACCCACAAATGGTGAGATGAACGTGGCACCGGCCTTGGCTGCGAGAAGTGCTTGTGAGACTGAGAAGCACAGAGTGACGTTGACTTTGTGACCTTCGGAAACCAGATCTCGGCACGCCTTTAGTCCGTCTTCGGTGAGGGGAACTTTTACGACAGCGTTCTCATGTATCGCCGCTAGTTTCCTTCCTTCTGCAACCATCGTCTCACGATCGACTGCTACTACTTCGAGTGAGACTGGCCCGTCTACGGCCTCGCAGATCTCTCGGTACATGGCGGTGACGTCGCCATCTGCCACCTTTGCCACAAGGGACGGGTTAGTTGTAATGCCATCAATCAGGCCCGCGTCCGAGGCCCGTCGGATTTCTGACAGATCAGCCGTGTCGAGGAAGATTTTCATCTGGGGAGGGGGCTCCGTATCGGTTCAGGTTTAGAAGAAGATTCCTAATCGACAGAATCATCGCTGGGATATGTCACCCTGTGGAGAAATAGCCCTTCGGGAGGCGCTGGGGGAGAGGTCGTAAATTCGTGAGGGAATTCAAGTAAGCTAGCCATATCCTCAATCTCTCGCCGACCGAGTGCGATGTCTATCATTGTTCCTGTTAGATAACGCACCATGTGATGCAGATATCGGTTCGCGGTTATGGTCAATCGAACCCCTAGGTCAGTGTCACTCCACTTTGCTTGGTGCACATTACAACGGGTTCCGCGCTCAGGCTGGCCTGCTTTCGCGAATGCTGCAAAGCAGTGTTCACCAACTATGTCCTGGGCTGCACGATCCAATAGAATCCGGTCTAGTGTGGGTAATTGGTCTAATGTCCCACCCAGTGGCCAACACCAGCGCCTGTAGAAAGGCGAGGCGCAAAGGGGTTTAAGGCCAACTTCATAGCGGTAGGTTCGCTTAAGCGCATCGTAGCGAGGGTGGAACTCAGGTGGGACGGGAATAACGGACGAGATCCAGATGTCGTCCGGCAGCAAGGAGTTTAGTGACTTCTTTAACTTTAAGGCTCCCCAACTGGATGGCATGCCCACAGATGCGACCTGTCCAGTCGCGTGTACTCCTGTGTCGGTACGCCCTGATCCGGTGACCGTGCGAGGTGAGTTTGCCAACCTCGAGACCACGGACTCTATGTCACCTTGTACCGTGCGCTGTTCCGGCTGGATTTGCCAGCCGCGAAATGCCGTACCGTCGTATTGGACGGTGAGACGAAAAAAACGGAGGGATTCGGGGGCATCCACCACGATAAGTTAGCAATGCACAGGATTCGTTCCAAGACGACAAATAAAAGCTTGTTCTTGTTCCCGCGTCCGATGCCAGATTGACCACAAAGGCCTGCAGGGATTAGCGTTCTCGACCGTCCACATTCTGGGGGCTTCAGCGGTGCCGTTTTATGTGAGAAGCCTTATCCCATGCATACCCCTATGAGACAATGAACCAGCCAGGTCTGACTGAATTTCTGGAGTATGTCGCGCAGGGAAAGGACCTAACCACCTCAGAAGCAGAAGCTGCGTTTGATCGCTTTATGGATGGGACAGCTAGTGAGATTCAAATGGCAGGCCTTCTCGTCGGCATGCGAGCCAAAGGGCTCGCATCATCAGAGATAGCGGGTTGCGTCCGGGCTCTTCGTTCAGCTATGAACTCAGTATCAGCGTCGGCTCCGGATACCCTAGTCGATACAGCCGGGACGGGAGGTGGAGCTATAACCACGTTCAATATCTCGACTACGGCAGCTTTTGTGGCCGCAGGAGCCGGGGTGCCTGTCGCCAAACATGGTAACCGTTCTTTTACATCCCGGAGTGGGAGTGCCGACGTTCTTGAGGCGCTCGGGGTGAGAATCGATCTGACACCTGAGCGGATGAGTGAGGTGCTGGAAGAGGCTGGCATCGTGTTTATGTTCGCACCCCTGCTGCATCCGGCTATGCGCCATGTCGGATCAGTGAGGGCGGGGCTTGGCATTAGCACGATCATGAATGTATTAGGTCCCCTGACCAATCCTGCGGGTGCACGTCGCCAGGTCGTGGGAGTCGCAGATGAGTCGCTCCTCGACCTCATCCCAGGAGCACTCCTAGAGTTAGGCCATATCAGGGCTCTTGTAGTGCATGGGACTCATGGGCTCGACGAGGTCAGCCCTCTCGGGTCAACTCGTGTAGTCGAACTTAGGAATGGCGCTCTATTAGATTATGAATTCGACCCCGAAAGTGTTGGGCTTTCCCCCGTGAAAGCTTCAGAGATCGCCGGAGGAGAGCCCGAGCAAAACGCGCGCATTGTAAAGGCGGTTCTCAATGGGGAGACTGGTGCTCACAGGACAGCTGTTGTGCTTAATGCAGCGGCAGCTCTTTTGGTTTCTGACCGGGCACCTGATTGGTCCTCTGCTGTCTCACTCGCGGTCGATACGATAGACTCAGGTGCTGCTTCTGCTGCGCTTGAGCGCCTGATTGCTAGTACTTGCGGATAACTCCGACGACGATGCCCTGTACGCTAACGTCTGAGGCGTTAACTAGAATTGGTTCCATGGTGGGATTAGCTGGCTGAAGACGCACTCGTCCCTCTGATTCTCTGTAGAGTTTCTTTACCGTCGCCGATTCGCCTTCTACTAGGGCGACGACCATCTGTCCGTTCTCAGCACGATCTTGGGCCTGAACAACTATGTAATCACCATCGCGAATTTGCTCCTCGATCATCGAGTTACCCTCGACTCGCAGCACGTAATTATCTCTTCGCTGACTGACCATGTCCGGGGGAACCGCAAGTGTCTCGGTATCCTGTATCGCTTCTATAGGCATTCCAGCAGCTACTGCACCGAGAAGAGGCAGCTCAATTACTGGGGTTCCGGTGTCACTTCTGACGAGTTCAATCGAGCGACTCTCGTTGTATGACTTCCGGATATAGCCTTTGCGTTCCAGATTGCTCAGGTGCTCGTGCACGGTAGCAAGAGAAGAATATCCAAAGGACTCGGCGATCTCTTCGAAGCTTGGCGCATAGCCTTGCTCATCAATGAAGGATTCAATGTAGTCCAGGATCTCTTTCTGGCGCTTGGTGAGGGGCATCGCAGTCTTCTCTCCCTACAGTAGGGACCCGAATAAGAACCGAAGTAAGGTTACCCGAACGTTGCCCGAAACGCAAGAAGGTCAATCACTCCCCGGCATCCTTGCCGATATCGTGCGGACTAAGCGAGAGGAACTCCAAGGGCTCCTCTCTAGTGCTTTGGCGCTTGAACGGGCGGCGGAAGCGGCTCCGGAGCCTCGTGGCTTCGAAGTCGCTATAGCCCAACCCGGCTTCGTGTCGCTTATCGCCGAATGTAAGCGTCGCTCGCCCGGCTCAGGGCAGATTAGACCCAATCTCGACCCAACTCGTCTAGCATCTGACTATGAGAAATCTGGAGCTTCCGCGCTAAGCGTGCTGACGGATGACACTTATTTTGGTGGATCACTTACCGACTTGGAAGCAGTAAGACGCGCTACAAACATCCCTATTCTTCGCAAAGATTTCACACTTGACACTTTGCATCTTTTAGAGGCTCGAGCTGGAGGGGCCGATGCCGTCTTGCTCATTGTCCGTATCTTGGATGAGCCAGAACTCGACAGACTCTATCACGAGGCGATTGGATTCGGGCTCGACGTTGTAGTTGAAGTTCACAACATTGGGGAGCTAGAGTCTGCTTTGAGACTCGATGCGAGTATCATCGGTATCAATAACCGTGACCTTGCCACCTTCAAGACGGATCTGGAAACAACCGAGTGCTTGTTGGAGTCTGTCCCTTCCGATGTGGTGATCGTTTCCGAGAGCGGAATAAGAACGAGAGCGGATGTAAAGCGACTTGCGCATGTCGGTGTCGATGCAATGCTTGTCGGTGAAGCGCTCCTATCGGTAACGGACCCTGCAGCAGCGGCGGCGACGCTCTGTGGTGTGCCTACCGAAGCTCGAGTATCCTCACCCTAAACGAGCTGGTTACGGTGCCTGAATCTAGCCCACTCGTGAAGATTTGTGGTCTGACGAGAAATGTGGATGCGAGGTTCGCAGATGAGGCAGGTGCCGATTATCTGGGGTTAATCATGACCGAGGGCTTTGGAAGGAGTGTGACTAAAAATGTCGCAGCAACTGTGGTGCAGGGGGTTTTAGCGCTGAAGGTTGCGGTGACAGTAAATGAATCCGTTAAGAAAAATGCTGATCTAGCCGATGCGATCGGCGCGTCAATAATTCAGCTTCACGGGAACGAATCGGTTGCTGTCGCCCGGTCACTTAAGAACGCGGGAGATTGGTCGATATGGAAAGCAGTGCGAGCGAAGACGACTGAAGACGTTCAGCGTGTTGTAGAAGACTTCGGGGAGTTGGTCGATGGGATACTAGTCGAGGGCTATCGCGACGGAGCTGTTGGAGGTTCGGGATTAACATTAGAACTTGACCCTGATGCCTTATCAGTCGCTAAGAGGTCCACCCTGAGTGTAGTTCTTGCTGGTGGACTGACCCCGACGTCGGTCGCCGGCGCAGTAGCCAGGTTCAGTCCAGATGTGGTAGACGTATCGTCAGGCGTAGAGGTCAAACGAAACGTCAAAGACCCCCGTAAGGTGGAGGCCTTCATTCAGAAGGTCCGGAAAGCTAGTCTCTCACGAGAAGATCCACTTCAAGATTGACCTTGGTTATGAGCAAGATCACCCAAATGCAGTCGGACCGATTTGGCTCTTTTGGTGGACGGTATGTTCCCGAGACGCTGGTTGGTGCTCTCGATGAGGTAGCCGTTGCCTATGCTGAAGCTTCAGGTGATGAGTCATTTCAAGACGAATTGAAGAGACTGAACACCAGTTTTGTTGGGCGCCCGACTCCGTTGTATCACGCAGAGCGTCTGGGCGGAGCAGCGGGAAACCGGGACGTGTGGCTGAAGCGAGAAGATCTCAATCACACGGGAGCTCATAAGATCAATAACACCATCGGACAGGCGCTACTAGCAGGCCGGATGGGAAAGAGGCGCATCATTGCCGAAACCGGGGCGGGACAGCACGGAGTCGCTACTGCGACGGCGTGCGCACTATTTGATCTTGAGTGTGTGGTCTATATGGGGGAAGAGGATGTTAAGAGGCAGGCTCTGAATGTGTATCGCATGCAGTTGCTTGGGGCCGAGGTGCGTCCCGTGAACTCGGGCACAAGGACCCTTAAAGACGCGACGAACGAGGCGATCCGTGATTGGGTAACTAACGTCGACTCGACCCACTACATCATTGGCTCGGTTGTCGGACCAGATCCGTTTCCCAGAATGGTGCGTGACTTTCAATCGATTATTGGTAGAGAAGCTCGAGAACAATTCCTAGAGTGCTTGGGCCGCCTTCCGGCGTCAGTAGTTGCATGCGTAGGTGGCGGCTCAAACGCCATGGGTATGTTTCACCCCTTTGTCTACGATGAATCCGTTGAGCTTGTGGGCGTAGAGGCGGGGGGGAGTGGCATCGAGTCAGGGCAACACTCAGCATCACTGGCCGCTGGGACGCCTGGTGTACTGCATGGTTCGCTCAGCTATCTGCTACAGGACTCGGACGGCCAAGTCCTGCCAGCGCACTCCGTTTCAGCCGGGCTGGATTATCCTGGGGTCGGTCCGGAGCATTCTCACCTGAAGGACATGGGGCGCGTTAGGTATACCTTCGCTACAGATGAGCAGGCCTTGGGGGCGTTCCACAAGCTTTCCGAACTAGAGGGGATAATCCCTGCGCTCGAGACCGCCCACGCCATAGCATACGTGCTTGAACACGGAGCTAGTGTGAGTGGCCCCATCTTAGTGTGTCTTTCGGGGCGGGGCGACAAAGACGTAAGTCATGTCGCCGAGGTCGAGGGTAGGGGAGGCTTTTTTTGAAGGCCTCAGCTATCAGATCGGTGTTTGCAGCGGTTCAAGAAGAAGGCCGTGCGGCGCTGATTCCATATGTCACTGCCGGGCACCCCGTTGGGGACTCGACTGCTACTGTCTTGCAAGCGCTGGCTGACTCGGGGGCTGATCTCATTGAACTCGGGGTGCCATTTTCGGATCCTCTGGCCGATGGTCCTACGATCCAAGGCTCGTCGTTTTCGTCTTTGCAAAATGGAACTACGGTCGAGGATGTATTGGCCGAACTCAAAACCTTTCGCGCCGAGCGAACGACCCCAGTGGTGCTGTTCACATACCTGAATCCAGTCCTTCATTATGGACTGGAAGATTTTCTTTCAGACGCCACCGAATGTGGGGCCAGCGGACTTCTTTTGACCGACCTCCCGGTTGGAGCGGACTGCGAAGTTGAGCGCACGGTAGCCGAGAGCCCACTCGATTTTATCCGACTGGTAGCTCCGACGACTAGAGCGGAGCGTGTGCCGGAAATCGCCGAGAATGGTTCGGGATTTCTTTACTACATCTCGCGGGCTGGGGTGACAGGTGCTCGTTCCCAACTTCGAGAGAGCCTCAGTGATGAAGTAGCTGCGCTTCGCTCTCAGGTAGGGTTGCCTGTAGCCGTGGGTTTTGGCATTTCGACCCCTGAGCAGGCACGTGAAGTTGGGCGTGCCTCCGACGGAGTTGTTATTGGTAGCGCGCTCGTCCGAATCATGGATGAATCTGGTGTGGAAGCAGGAGCTCGCTTCGTTGCTCGGTTGAGGGCCGCGCTAGACTGATTCCTGCGATCGATCTTCGTTTAGGCTTCGATGGTCGACGGCGTGACGCTCAACTAATTCGGGATCCGGTGTAACGAAGAGGGTTCGAACCCGATCCGGTACAACTGCTCCGGCTGCTGAGCCCCGAGGTTTACGGACGTATTTGCGCAATGTCCAGTCTACTGGAACCATTTCCGATGTGCGCGCCTTTGAGTGGAGAGCGGCGAGTGAAGCGGCTTCCTGGAGATCACGCTCAGGTGGTGCTCCTGGCCCTTGCCACCTCAGGATTACATGCGCTCCGGCGGTGTGTCTTGCATGGAGCCATATGTCTTTCGGGGAAGAATGTCGGAAAGTCAAGTCATCATTATGGCGGGCTCCCCTTCCCACTCGAATCTCCAGACCGCCACTACTTACAAAGGTTCTATATGGTTCAGTGGGACTTTGGCCCCCCCTGCGCTGCCTAGCCGGGGAGGTTGGAAGGGCAGCTCGGATCTGGTCGACCTGAGCCGTCCCGTCGTAGGCGTTCTTCAATAGAGTTTGTAGGACCACCATATCTGCATGAGCTGATTCGATCAGACCTGGAAGTCTCTGGGCTGCGCGCTCGGAACGGGAAGCTCGGTCATAATACCTCGATGCGTTCTGGTAAGGTTTGAGTTTTGGGTCGAGTTCCAATTCGACGATGTTACCCTCAAAATCATGAACCTGAGCCGACGACGAACCTGGAGAAATCTCTGGGTATCTAGCTAGGAGAATATCTCCTCGGCTTCTCAGCTCACCTGGGTCTTCACGGTTGTCGAACTGCGCTGTTAGCTGGACGATACGACGTTCGACGTGCGCTATGGCGTCCTCTAGCCGCTCAAGCAGCTCGGGGCCTATCGAGAGCGTCGCTTCCGTCGCGCCTGATGCGAGGCTCTCACATTCTGCGATTGCGGCTAGTAGACTGTCTGACGATCGTGATGAGACCCCTGGGAGAGGCATTGGATAGGGCTGAAGACCGTGGTCGGTTTCTAGAAGAACAGCACCAAGTTCGTGGTCTGAGTTGGCGAGTAGGCGCCACGTTTTTAAGCCGGAGGAAACTGAGTCTCCGGTAAGGCAGGCGTCCGCATTCAACCGAGAAGTCCAGGCGACAGTCGAAAGAAGCTCTCCTTGTCTTTCGGTGGGAGGTACGGGGGCGAGTAGGTCCTTCCATTCCGACTCAGAGGCCATCCCGTCGATCCAGCGTCGTCCGGTTGACTTAGGTAGCGACCAAGGTTGGCCTACCCTGAGGTTACGACTCCCGCTCTGAGTTCTGAGTATATGTCTGATAGTCAGGTCACTGCCCTCGGTCATCATCGCATTCATCCGATTTCCGAGGAGCTCAATTACCAGTGCCCAGGGTCCATTGCTTGCCCTGTTACTCCGAAGCTCCACGAAGATGATGCGCTCGTCAGCGATGGATCTGACGTTTCGGACCTGTGCCCGAATTCGAAGGTCCCCTGGTTGCGGCTCTACTGAGTCTCGTAGCCAGACGCCACTACGTTCGGGGTGCAAACACCACAACAGAGTCTTCTTTCTGAAGAACAGCACTACGTCACGAGTCCGCGCATCTAAACGTATTGCTCGCAGCCTCGACCCTAAGAGTTCTACATCGAGTTCGCGAGCCAGATCGCGCACTAGTACAGAGTCCCATCGGATTGCCATTCTCGAACTTAACTGGCTCACCTCAAAGAAGAAGCTGGAGCAGACGGTGCAGTGGGAGTATCGTTATGGGCGTCATTAAAATTCTTATGGACGCAGTACTGGTCCACTGCCCCTTCCATATACGCTGTGCACCACCTTCTCGAAGCTCTGCTGGTTGGACAACTACCCAAATGGGCAGTGGTGGGGGTTGAGCGTCGTGCACACATGGATCGGGTTTCCGCTCTTCTCAACGATTGGGCGATGCAGATGGATCTACCGGAGTTGGAGCGAAGACGCTGGCTTGCAGCTGGTCAAGTTCATGACTTACTCCGTGATTCCGAACCAAGTGAGCTCCGAGAAATTCTTCCCTCAACATTGGCCGAACTTCCCGGTCCGATCCTTCATGGGCCTGCTGTTGCAGAGCGTCTTCGGAGCGAAGGTGTTGATGATGGAGAACTGCTGATAGCCGTGGCGCAACATTCTCTGGGCGATGCACGTTTTGGACGTTTAGGTCGAGCTTTGTATGCAGCCGATTTCTTGGAGCCGGGGCGAGCGTTTCTGCCCGGATGGCGTGCGGAACTGCGGGAGCGTATGCCCGACGACTTTGACGCGGTTGTTGCCGAGGTAACTGAGGCCCGGATCAGAAACCTGACGGAGAGTGGTTCGAAGGTGTCTCCTCAAACACTTGATTTTTGGAATATGGTGGTGAGGGAGGCGGCATGACCCCGAGCCGCATGAAGAGAAAGTCAAAAAGATCAGGGCGCAGAAATCGATCCAAGCAGTTTTCTGGTGGGAGTAAACCATCCGTGAGAGCGAGTCTCGGTTTGTTCGTTGGAGTAGTCATCGTCTCTACGATTGCCGTGATCGGAATTCCGGCGCCGGGTGGTGATGATGATGTGAGTGAGAGTGCAAATCGAAATATTGGCCAATCAGAGGTGTGGTCTGGGGATCGGGTTCGGGTTGAAGTACAGAACGGTGGCGGTGTAGAGGGGATGGCGAGAACCGCTACGGATGTACTTCGTACCGCTGGGTTTGATGTCGTGAAGTTCGGGAATGCTCGAGCTTTTGATCCTGAGCGCCATTCGGTGGTGATAGATCGTGTGGGGCGGGTCGTAGCTGCTCAAGCCATTGCGAAAGCTCTTGGAATTGATAGCGTGCTCAGTGAACCCGACCCAAACCTTTACATTGATGTGACTGTGGTTTTGGGAAGTCCTTGGCAGCCGCTTACTCCAGTTCTCCGGAGTGAAGTAACTGAACCATGGTCCTGGTGGGATCCGCGCGAGTGGTTTGGCCCTTGAAACGAGAGCAGAATCTCGAGCGGCGGTGCGCTCAAGACTGGAAGATATGACCAATAAGAAGAAGGGATCGAATCGCGCTCGTATGGAAACTCCGAGCAGTGATGAGGGTGAAAACGACCTGCGCGCCCAGAGGCGCGCGCAGCGTGCGGCGGCGAAAGTTTCCGGGAGGCGAAAAGAGAACTCGCTAGCCGAGTGGACGAAGTCGATCGTTATCGCTGTTGCTCTGTTCCTATTCCTCCGCACGTTTTTGGTGCAGACATTTGTGATCACGTCTGGCTCAATGGAGGGAACGCTGCTCGTTGGGGATATGTTGGTGGTGAACAAATCGGCGATTGGCTCTCGAGTTCCCGGAACCTCTATCCGGATCCCAGGCTACTCATCGGTGGACCACGGGGATGTCTTGGTATTCGATCCTCCCCATGAGGAGACGCTGAAGCTCATCAAACGGCTAGTCGGTATGCCAGGAGACGAGCTAGAGATGCGTGACCGAGTGCTTTACCGGAACGGTGAGGTCGTTGAGGAGCCCTATGTCGTCCATTCTGAAGTGAGAGACGAGACGCACCCATGGATGATTTGGCAGCGAGAATACCTGGCTCCAAGTGCAGACGCTGCCACGTACGCTCCGACGAGAGATAATTGGGGTCCTGTTCTTGTGCCGGACGGACACTACTTCATGCTTGGAGACAATCGCGAAAAAAGCTTTGACTCTCGTTATTGGGGCCTGCTTGAGGGATGGCGGCTCGAAGGCCGGGCTGTCTTTACGTACTATTCATACAACAAAGACTCATTCCGACCCTTTCCAGCTATACGTGAGGTTAGATGGAGTCGCATTGGTCGGGGTATTGATTGACTGCCGATGGGCTTTTATTCCGAAATGTTGGCAATTGGCCTTTTGAGCCCGATGTGCCCTAACGTGTGGCCTCGTAGCTGTCCGCATGCAGCGTCGATATCCTGACCGCGTGTTTCTCGAACCGCAACCGATACACCTCGTGACGCTAGCCTTCGGGAGAACTCCAGTATTCTTTCGGGCCTAGACGGTTTCCATTTCTGATATGGAATCGGGTTGAACGGGATTAGGTTGACGAAGGCGCTTACGCGAAGAGCCAGATCACCGAGTAGCTCTATCAGTTCAGGAGCGTCATTGACCCCGTCGATCATTGTGTATTCAAAAGTGATTCGTTTTCCGCCTCCATCCTCAAAGCGTTCCAGTGCAGCCAGGACTTCTGTTAGCGGATATCGCTTCTCGAGTGGAATGAGCTCACGTCTGAGTTGGGATGAAGGAGCGTGTAGGGAAAGAGCGAGTCGGAATTGTTCAGGACGCTCGGCTAATTCTAGAATGCCGGGTATGACGCCTACTGTCGAAACTGTAATACGTCGTGCCCCTACGCCGTACCCCTGGTTTAGAATCGTCAGAGAGGGGTGAAGCGCTTTTCGATTCGCCAGAGGCTCTCCCATGCCCATGTATACGATGTTTGAGATTGGCCCGTAGTCGTTTTCATACGCCCACCTCCGTGAAGCTCGGTACTGGCCAACAATTTCACCTGCCGTCAGTTGCCGATCGAACCCTCCCCATCCTGTAGCACAAAAGGTGCAACCCATTGCACAGCCCGCTTGAGACGAAATGCACAGCGTCAGCCGACTCTCGGTTGGGATAAGGACTGACTCTACGAGTTTGCCATCAGACAGGCGCCAGAGGTGCTTTACAGTTCCGTCCTCACTCCGTTGTACTACATCCGAAACAGGCTCGTTTAAACGAAAGGATTGAGCCAGCTCGTCACGCTCGGCTACCGGCAGGTCGGTCATTTCCTCCATAGACCTTCCAAGCCGCTCGTAGATCCATTTCTCGACCTGGCTGGCTCGGTATTTTGGTTCTCCGCGAGACGTAAAATGAGACTCGAGCGCGCTGCGAAGCTCGAGCGGTGTCATTGAGAGAAGGTCTGGAGGGGTATCGGCGGTCATGACGACTCGTTGAATCGATGTTCTAGGCCCGATAACTTAGCCGCCGAATGAGGGGCTCAGGTACCGGTGACCGTTGCCTTAGTGCTATTCTGAACGACGTAAAGGCTGTTTCAGACAACCCCAAACAAGGTGTATGCTGTGCCGGACCTAATCCGGGTGTGGGGCCCCGCTGTTGCTTGGGCGACCGTACTTTATTTAATCAGCACCATTTCAGGATTTGGGGGAGTGACGAGTTTTCCATTTGCGGACAAGCTCGCGCACTTCGTTCTTTATGCGGTTTTAGGTGTAACTTTGGCTTGGGCGTGGTCTCGCTCTCCCCGAGTCGTGTCTCATGGATTGGTTCTTGTTGCTGGGGCGTTATACGGAGTCACGGACGAGTGGCACCAAATGCATGTACCGGGTCGAACCCCTGAAATAGCCGACTGGGTGGCCGATATTACTGGCTTACTCATTGGGTACTGGATGACGCTGCGTATAGTGAGACGAGTGAGCGGTAACCTCGAAGTAGAGGAAGCAATGTGATGTCTGAAGTTAGAATCGAACACACAGGAATGAGGAGCCGAATGGTCGGCGGGTTGCGGGTGGAGCACGAGGGGGAGGATCTCGTGCTTGCAGGTTGGGTCCACCGGCGACGCGATCTAGGAGGACTGCTTTTTATAGATCTTCGTGACCGGAGTGGATTAGTCCAAGTGTCCTTTGGGCCTGAATGGACCGACGCGATCTCTTGGGAACTGGCGCATAGCATTGGTCATGAGGACGTGATTCGAGTCAAGGGGTTGGTTGTCTCTAGGCCTGATGGCGGTAGTAAGAGTCAAATGCCGACTGGCGGAGTTGAGTTACAGGTCCAAAAACTCGAGATTCTATCTAAGGCGCGCACGCCGGAGATCCCTGTCTACCGAACACCTGAAGAAGAGTTGCCGGCAGAGGAACTCCGTCTCCAGCACCGTGTTCTTGACCTGCGTCGGTCAGAACTCCAAGAGAAGCTGATGCTTCGGCACAAGCTGATGCTGGCGGCGAGAGTGTACATGGATCGGCATGGTTTCATTGAGGTTGAGACCCCGATCCTAACAAAGGCGACCCCCGAGGGGGCTCGCGACTACCTTGTGCCGAGTCGGGTTCACAAGGGAGAATTCTACGCACTTCCCCAGAGCCCGCAGATATATAAGCAGGTTCTCATGGTGGCTGGTTTCGACAGATACTTCCAGATCGCAAGATGCTTCCGCGATGAGGATCTTCGAGCGGATCGACAGCCTGAATTCACGCAGATCGATGTAGAGGCTTCTTTCGTCGAGGTCGACGACATCCTCGGTTGGGTGGAGGGACTTATGGAAGCACTTGCTGAGGTGTCGGAAGTAGACGTGTCGCTTCCGTTCCAGCGGCTTCCTTGGGAAGACGCAATGGAGCTATATGGTTCAGACGCCCCCGACTTGAGGTACGAACTTGCGATCGAAGACTGGACAGAGGCTACGAAGGATCTCGATTTTGGCGTGATTCGCAGTCAGGTTGATAAGGGTGGACGAGTTCGCGGCTTCCGACTCGCAGGAGGTGGGCGTCTCTCAAGACGTGAGATAGATGTTATAGAGGGGGCGGCCAGGGGCGCCGGTGCACCGGGACTTCTTTGGGGAAAGCGGGGTGATGAAGGTGCATCTGGCCCGTTGGGTAAGTTCATGACCGACGAGCAGGCTGACCGGGTCGGCCTTGGGATTGGTGATCTTGTTCTGGTGTGCGCGGGTAAGGATGGCCTCACCTCACCTGCGTTAGCAGCGGTTCGTCAAGCCGTCATCAAGGCCCTGGAACTGCCACGAGTTGCGGAACACGCATGGCTTTGGGTGACTGATTTCCCAGTCTTCGAAGAGGACGAGGGAAGAGTCACCGCCAGCCACCATCCCTTCGTAATGCCGCACGCGAGCGATATCGAAAACATTGAGAGTGAGCCGGGTTCTGTTCGAGGCACTGCTTACGATCTCGTGTATAATGGGACTGAATTTGGATCGGGTAGTATCCGGATTCACAAACCTGAACTGCAGCGCCGTATTCTACGAGTCTTGGGACTGAATGAGGTTGAGATCGAGGAGAAGTTTGGCTTCCTCCTGAAAGCTCTCTCCGCCGGGGCTCCACCGCACGGTGGCATAGCGTTGGGAATGGACCGTATTGTTCAGCGTTTTACGAATTCCTCGAGCCTTCGAGATACAGTTGCGTTTCCGAAGACAACGGCGGCAAGGGCACTATATGAAGGGGCGCCAACCGCGCCTGGTGGATCTTCGCTGCAAGAACTTGGTTTACAAGTGAGCACACAGAACCCGCCGGGGCGGGGAGAATAGGAAAAGTTGCTGCTTCCGGGGGAGCGCGTGGAGCAAACCGAAACGATGGTGGAGCATCGCCTTGACACTGAGGGGGCTGACCCTCTCATGCTGGCTGGCGTAAACGACCGGAACATTCACGAGATTGAGCGACTCTTCTCTGTAAAGGTTGTCATGAGGGATGATCAGCTGGTTCTCAGAGGGACGATTGACTCTCTGGAAAGAGCCGTACCGGTGGCTCAGCATATGATCGAGTTAGCGAGGCTACGAGCCCCGTTTGACACCCCGGATATCGCACGCTTCGCAGACGGCGTGGACGCTTTAGGGGTCGACGGTATAGTGCATCCAGATGAAGAGGTTCGGATCGCTCTTCCAGGTTCGCGACGGGTCATAGTTCCTAAGTCTGACGGTCAGCGTGGGTACGTTCGCGCGATCCAAGACAATGACGTAGTAATCGGTATTGGGCCGGCGGGAACAGGGAAGACCTATCTAGCTGTAGCTGCTGCCGTCGATTCACTGTATAAGAAGAGAGTAAAGAGAATTGTTCTAGCGAGGCCGGCGGTCGAGGCGGGAGAAAATCTCGGTTTCCTGCCGGGTGATCTGCAGGAAAAAGTTGACCCGTACCTCCGACCATTGTACGACGCCTTAGAAGATATGATGCCTCATGACCGCGTCAGTCGGGCTGTTGAGGACTCGACAATCGAGATCGCTCCGCTCGCTTACATGAGGGGACGGACGCTGTCGGATGCGTTTGTGATTTTGGACGAAGCTCAAAATGCAACGCGGGCCCAGATGAAGATGTTTTTGACTCGCCTGGGTCTTAACTCTAGGGTTGTCATTACCGGGGACAAGACGCAGATCGATCTTCCTAACAAGTCAGACTCTGGCTTGCTCGAGGTGGAAGATATCCTTGGTTCCGTGGAAGGGATTCAGGTGATCTATCTTGATGGGAAGGACGTAATTCGCCACAGGCTAGTGAAGGACATAATAAAGGCCTACGCGAAGGTCGGAGGTGGAGACGAACAGTGAACTCAGGTGCCAAAGATCCGGTCTTTAGGTCTGTGATAGGAAACCTCTCTCGCCAGCCAGGTGTTTCGAAGGTGGAACGGTTTCGTTACCACGGAGCTCGGGTTGCACTCCCTATAGCGCTAACTCTCTTATTAACCTTTCTGTTCCCTCCCATAGAGGGAACAAACGTTACCCGTTACGACATCGGGGTTGTGGCGCCGGCGGACGTTATTGCCGAGATCGAGTTCGCGGTCCCGAAAACGGCAACCGAGCTGGAGAGGGATCGGCGTGCAGCAGCGGAAGCGGTACCCAGGACCTTTGATGAACGCCCGGCGATCGGAGACACCGTTGCTACCAACTTAGGCCTTTTCTTTGAAGCTATTGACGGAGCGGTCCTAGAAGGTGACACGCTAAGGGTCGACCAGATTTTGCAGTCTGCGCGCATCAACCCGTCACCATCGCAGATGGACTATGTGTTGGACTCTGAACAGCGTAACGCACTGAGAACCGCCAGTCGTGCGGCTACTCTCGAGATAATACCGCGAGGTATGGCCGACCCCGCAGAGGCATCTGGGGTGACAACGGATGTCATCTATGTGCGCACTATTGCAGGTGACAATGTTATTGAAAGGACACGACCTTTAACCGAGGTGATAACATCACGAGATTTTTATGCTCAGGCTGTCCTCTACCTCCCGCCCGGGTCGCCACCGGATGCGCAGGATTTGCTTCGCCTTGTTCTAATTTCTCATCTTCAGTTCAGTTTAACCCCTAACGTCACTGCAACAGAATCTGCTCGGGAAGCTGCACGGAACTCAGTTCCGTTGACCAAGGCTGATGTCCTGCGAGGAGAGGCCATCGTTCGCGCTGCCGATCCGATCGGCCCGGAGACCCTCGAGCGACTCCAGGCTTACGAGAGTGCACTTCGTGATGCGGATTTATTGGAGTCGGAGGAGCCAGTAGCCGTAGCAGTCATGGGTGGTGGGTTAGTTACGCTCATGCTTCTCTCGATTTTTGGTCTCTTCGTCCTCTTCAGTCGTCCAAAAGTCTATGCGAATTTTCGCTGGTTGCTTCTGCTGACTCTCCTCAGCGCCGGGTATTTGGTGGCCTCATTTGCGATCCATGAGGTGGGATGGTCACCGGCATTGTTGCCAATTCCCTTTGTCGCACTATCGGTAGCCGTGCTTTGGGACACCCGCATGTCTCTTCTGCTAGTATTTGTTTTAGCGGCGATCACCGGGACACTGCAGCCTTTCGCCGATTACAGCACAGTTTTGGTTGTCATGATCGCAGGAGCGGCTGCCGCTATGTCAGCGCGGGCTGTTCGGCGAAGATCCGAAACGTGGGTCTCTATCGCTATAATCTCCGGGGCATCGAGTCTCGTGCTTTTTTCTCAGGGTTTCGCGACTGCGACTCCTCTAGTTGAGAGTGCTCAGGCGGCTTTGTTCGTGACGGGTAACGCCGTAGTATCGGCTCTTCTGGCCACCGGCTTCCTCTGGGTGTTTGAGCTGTTCACCGGAATCACTACAGATCAGACCCTGTTAGAATGGGCAGATCCGACTCGGCCTCTTCTCCGCCGACTTTCGATGGAGGCTCCGGGAACGTACGCCCACACTATCAACGTTTCGAACCTCGCGGAAGCAGCAGCCAATGAGATTGGAGCGAACGGACTGTTATGCCGGGTTGGGGTTCTCTACCACGATGTAGGAAAGATGCTCAAGCCGCGCTATTTCGTTGAGAATCAACATGACGGTCGTAACCCGCATGACAAGCTTAAGGCTGAAACGTCGGCTTCGATCATCCGCGAGCATGTGACAGAGGGTGTTCGCCTCGCTGGGGAGGAAAAGGTCCCAGCTCTGGTGATACAGTTCATACTGGAGCATCATGGAACGCAGAAGATCGGCTTCTTTTATGAAAAGGCTCAAGAGGAGGAGGGTCCGGACCTCGATTTAGCTCGTTTTACTTATCCGGGACCCAAGCCCCAGTCCAAAGAAACAGCAATAGTCATGCTTGCCGACTCGGTCGAGTCCGCGGCTAGGGCTATGCGTGACCCAACGCCCGAACGTGTAAGAGATCTTATTGATACGGTAGTGGGCAGTAAGCTGAATGATGGACAGCTTGACGAAGCCCCGCTCACGTTGGCTGATATGACAAGGGCCAAGAACCAGTTCGCGAAAATACTTGGGGGGGTAGTTCATCGGCGGATAGAGTACCCGGAAACTCGTCACCTTACGGATGCAGATGGAGGAACCGGTGTATCGAGTGAGGCAGACAGCGGAGATTCTGACAAGCCCGAATAGGTCGATGCTTGACGAAAAACCATGCGAGGTAGTCGTAACGGTCAATCCAGAGGAAATTGACGGAATTCCGATCGGTCTTATCGAGAGGGGGGTCCGCGCTGCCTTGAGGTGCGAATCCGTAAAGAAGGCCGAGGTGTCGGTAACGCTTCTAGACGATTTCCGTATTCGCGAGATGAATGTGTCGTATCTAGAGCGGGATTACGCCACCGATGTCATTGCGTTTTCCCTTGGTGGTGACGCTGGATTGATTGGTGACGTATACATCGGCTACGAACGTGCTCGCCGACAGGCGAGTGAACTCGGTGAGTCGTGGGAGGTGGAGCTTGTTCGTTTAGTAATCCACGGGGTTTTGCACGTACTTGGTTATGACCACCCGGATGGTCCGGAACGGACGGAAAGTAAAATGTTCTCTCTTCAGGAACGTCTTGTCGCTGAGGTGATGGCGGATGAATGAAGGGTGTGAGGTCGGGTTGCCCTGACTCGTCGACCCGGGGATCTTCATTGGTCCGGCGGTGCCCCGTCGGAGCTTTGCCTCCCGCTCCAAAGGGGACCGAGATGACCGCCCAAAACAAAGAAAGCGAAGCCACTCAGCATCGCGTTGAAGCGCTCATTGCCTCGGGTAGCCTTGTCGAGGCGTGTGCCTTGGTCGAAGACCTGCACGCATCTGACTTGGCAGACGTGCTTGAACGTCTTGATGAGTCGGCTCAACTGACATTCCTCTCTGCACTTCCTGTTGAGTCAGCCTCTGAGGCGCTTACGGAGATGGATGTCGGTGATGAGAGAGCCTACCTGTTGTCGAGATTGAATCCTGAGAGGGGAGCACAACTCATCGCGGAGTTGGCAGATGACGATGCCGCGGATTTGATCGGGGAACTCAATCAGCAGAGCCAGAGGGCTATCCTAGATAAACTCACGGACGAGGCCGCGGGAGAGTTGATTGATCTCCTCAAGTATAATGAGGAGTCGGCTGGAGGTCTTATGACTACGGACTTAGTGTCCGTTGTCTCGACTGTTACCGCGTCGGAAGCGCTGAGCTTGGTGCGGGTTAAGGGCCGAGAGGTCGAGGACTTCTACACGGTGTTTGTAGTAGACCAAATTGGTCGATTGATGGGAACGGTTCGTCTTGATGACCTGGTGATTGCGAATCCTGAGGAGCAGATCGCAGGGCTTGTCGAGGAGCCTGTAGCTGTCACCCATCCTGAGGAAGACCAGGAACTCGTAGGTCGACTGATTGGCCGGTACAACTTGGCTTCGATTCCAGTAGTAAGTATGACTGGTATTTTGCTTGGAAGAATCACTTTCGACGATGTGATTGATGTGATTGAGGCTGAGCAGACGGAAGACATACTTCGACTTGCCGGTGTGACCGATGATGAAGACCTGCGCCATACATGGGCTGAGTCAGTGCGAGCGCGCTTACCCTGGCTCGTTCTGAACCTCGTGACCGCCTCACTTGCAGCCTCAGTAATTCTGGTCTACGAGGACGTTATAGATCAGGTAATAACGCTGGCTTTCTTGGCACCGATCATTGCAGCAATGGGAGGAAGCTCGGGCACTCAGTCACTGGCGATTACGATCCGGCGCCTAACTGTGGAAGGACCTGGAGGGGCTCGCGGCCTAGTAATTAAAGAACTTCTTATCGGGTTGGTTATCGGGGGAGTATTAGGTCTGGGCATTGCGGGGATTGCTCTGCTAGTCCCGGATGGAAATCCGCGTCTTGGTTTAGTGGTCATGCTCGCAATGTGGGGTAATCAAGTAGTGGCGGGCTTCGCGGGCGCATTCGTTCCGGCAACTCTGGACAGGATTGGGGTAGACCCCTCCGTAGCATCCTCGGTCTTTGTTCACACGCTTACGGACCTGTGCGGCTTCTTCCTACTACTCGGGCTTGCTTCGAAGCTCCTCTTGGGCGGCTGATTCCATGAAGCGCTCGGTGCGCACTGTGTCCGTCTGTTGGGGGTTGGCACCTTTTGCGATCGCCTTCATGCGTGATCGAAGGTCGTTTCTGATTCTGGGACGTCCCGCCCCGCGTACGAGTGAGCAGCATCGAATACGTGCCGAGCGTCTTTCTATGCGCCTCGCTCGCCTTGGCCCAGCTTTCGTCAAAATCGCTCAGTTGTTGAGTTCCAGGGCAGATATTCTGCCGGAGCCGTATCTGTCCGAAATTGCCAAGCTACAGGACCGTGTGCCTCCAGATACGGCTGATGCTATACGCCACGTGATAGAGAGAGAGCTGGGAGCCCCGACCGCCGAAATCTTCGATGACTTTGATGACGATCCGGTGGCAGCGGCAAGCTTAGGTCAGGTGCACCGGGCTCGAACAGACGGAAAAGATGTCGTGGTCAAGGTGTTGCGTCCCGGTGTTGAGGAAGTTGTCGCTCTCGACATATCAATTTCGTTTCGACTCTTATTCTGGCTGAACATTCTTTTCCCGAATCACCATGTTCGTGCGATAACGAACGTTGTGAGAGAGTTTTCCGTTCGTGTGAGCCGCGAGATGGACTTCCGACAAGAAGCGGCGAATATCGAGCGCTTTCAGTCCTTTTTTGTGAACGAAACTGCGGTTCGTGCGCCCGAGGTTATAGACTGCTTCACGACACGACGTGTTCTTGTAATGGAGCACTGTCATGGTGTGAAGATTGATCGGTTGCAAGAGCATTTCTCTTCAGGCCGATTATCCCTCCAGCAGGTGATGGGTACTCTTACCGGTGTCTACATGAGAATGGTCATGGTAGACGGTTTCATGCATGCCGATCCCCACCCAGGTAATCTTCTAGTTCAGGAAGATGGAACTATAGTCCTATTGGATTGGGGCTCTGTGATAGAGGTGCCGCGCTGGACCCGGGAATCAATCCTGAGCATAGCGATTGCTCTCGGTCGCGAGGATATCGATGGTTTGATCAATGGCATGTATCGGTTGGGCATGATCAGCTCGGAAGTGTCTAGAGGTGAGATCCGTGAGGCAGCAACGGAGATTTTGCGGATAGTCGAACGAGCGAAGACGACCAATCACCGGATCATTTTTGAGGATGTAATAGCTCAGGTTCTCGACACTTTTTACACATGGCCCCTCGTACTGCCTCAGGAACTCGTGTATTTCTTCCGGACATCCGCACTAATCGAAGGAATCGCTTTTGGATATGACACGAAATTTGATGGGCTAACCTTCATCCGAGGCGTTATACAAGAGAACCGTTGGGATCTGGCTAAGAGTGCTGGGCAGCAACCGGTACAGTTAGCCAAGAACTTCATTGAAGAGTCTCAACAGGTGGTGCGTTCCTTGCGAGACTTAGTAACTCGAGCTGAACGTGAGGAGCTACGTGTCCGGGTCCATCCTCGAGATGTTCAGGCTCAGGAGCGTTTCCTGCACCTCCAGTCGCGGCGCCTCCTTCTGAGTATCTTCGCATCGGTGACTGGTGTGATAACCTCGATCCTTTTCATCGCTTTGCGAAGTTGGTGGCTCCTTGGTACCGGTCTTGGTGTTGCCCTCATTATGTTCGTGATCACTCTTTTCATCCCGACGCATCTTCTGGAAAATCCGGTGCACCATGCTCGAGGGATACGTGCACGATGAAATCTAAAAGACCCGTTCCTGAGCATCAGGTTCTTCTTCAGGGCTTCCTAGAAGGAAGCGTCCTAGGGCTCGCTAGGGCGATTTCCGTGGTAGAAAATGAACGCGACGGGTTTCAGGACTTGCTTCACACAGTGATGACTTCGGGTCCGCAAACGAAACGGGTCGGTTTCACCGGTCCTCCAGGGGCGGGAAAGTCCAGTATAGTAGCCGCGGTTGCGACCGCATACCGAGGGTTGGAGGAACATCTGGGTATCGTAGCGGTCGACCCAACTTCACCGTATTCCGGGGGGGCATTATTGGGTGACCGGATCCGCATGAACGATATAGCGACCGATCCAGGAATCTTCATCCGCTCTATGGCGACAAGAGGCTCACTGGGAGGGCTTGCAACCTCAACGAAGGAAGTCGTGGACCTAATGGATTCTTTCGGCTTCGACCGGGTGTTGGTGGAGACCGTAGGAGTTGGTCAAACCGAACTGGAAGTTACCGCAGCCGCGGACACTGTAGTCGTGGTCCTAGTGCCGGAGTCAGGCGACGCCATCCAAGCCATGAAGGCCGGGCTAATGGAGGTAGCAGATATTTTCGTCGTTAATAAGGCGGATCGGCCAGGCGCACCACGCTTGGTCAAGGAACTCCGCCAAGCCTTGCATCTGCGGGCGGGTCGGGAGTTGAGGGATATCCCGGCGCACCATGGAGTCGATTTGGGTAAGGCGATGAAGCGAGAGAGAATGTCTGATGCCTCAGAGCAAGAGGTAGAGGGATGGGCGGTGCCGGTACTGACCACGAATGCGTTGACTGGTGAGGGAGTCGATAAGCTACTTGAAACTATCGAAGCGCATCGAAGGTGGCTTGTTGAAAGTGGGGAGCTTGGAGAGCTCAGAAGGGCAAGGTCTGGGATCCGAATACGAGATGTGGTCGATCGGGAAATGCGTCGTATCGCCTGGAATTCTGAGCGGGTGAACGGGTTGCTAACGCAAGGTGTTGAAGAAATCTCATCGGGGAGGGGTACACCGTATTCAGCTGCGGATAATATTTTGCGAGCGCTTCTCCAAGATAGAGCCTAGAGCAGGCACTTCGTGGTGTAATCATCCATCCGGCATAATTCAACCTGAGGGAAGCATCTCCGGTTACCGGAATTTCCCTTGTATCTTTTTTGTTCGGACAAGCCGAGACCGTTTTAGGCGGTCGTCAGTTATGAATCCCAGGGAGAAGGATCTTGTCGACCATTGAGCGGGACCTCCTTAAACGAACAGATCTAGAAAAGGCTTTAAGACGGAGCGAGATCGAGGTAGCAGACTTAAAGACGCGTCTAGCAGAGTGGGAAGAGAGATATGATGCCCTCCCCAAACGCGATGCTTCGTTCTCCACCGTTTCGGGGAGAGAGGTCAAACCTCTCTACACTGAACTGGATCACTCCCGAGCACATAAGCCAATCGGGTATCCAGGGATGTATCCGTATACTCGTGGGCCGTATGCAACGATGTATAGGACGCGCCTTTGGACGATGCGTCAATTCGCCGGCTTTGCTACGGCAGAAGAAACCAACCAGCGATACAAGTATCTCCTTGAGCACGGTCAGACTGGGCTGAGTGTAGCATTCGATTTTCCGACGCTCATGGGGTACGACTCTGACCATGAGCGCTCGCTTGGTGAGGTAGGTGTGTGTGGCGTAGCTGTCTCGTCACTAGCAGACATGGAGAGGCTTTTCGAGGATATTCCGCTTGATCGCGTTTCGGTATCAATGACCATCAACGGACCGGCGATCATTCTTTTCTGTTTCTATGTCGCGGCAGCCGAAAAACAAGGCGTCGACGTCAGTGAGCTTCGTGGCACAGTCCAAAACGATATTCTGAAGGAATATCAGGCACAGCACGCGTGGATCTATCCACCCGAGCCGGCGCTTCGCTTGATAGTAGATATGTTCGAGTGGTGCAGCGACAACACCCCGAAGTACAACCCGATATCTATCTCTGGATATCACATTAGGGAGGCCGGGGCCACGGCTGCTGAGGAACTCGCTTTTACGCTGAGGAATGGCTTTGAGTACGTAGAGAGAGGTATTGCTCGCGGGCTGGATGTCGACTCGTTCGCCCCGCGTCTCTCTTTCTTTTTTGACGTTCACAACGACTTCTTTGAAGAGATAGCAAAGCTGCGCGCCGCTCGTCGAATTTGGGCTAGGGGGATGAAAGAGAAATACGGAGCTAAGAATCCTGATTCATGGCGCTTGCGGACGCACTGTCAGACCGCGGGAGTCACGCTCACAGCTCAGCAGCCAGAGAACAACATCGTACGCGTTGCTTATCAGGCGATGGCAGCAGCCTTGGGTGGAACACAGTCTCTGCACACAAACTCTATGGACGAGACTTTGGCTTTGCCCACGGAAAAAGCAGTTCGGATAGCTCTCCGCACCCAGCAGATCCTTGCACATGAGTCTGGAGTGGCGCTGACCATCGATCCGCTTGCAGGATCGCACTATGTCGAAGCGCTAACGGATGAACTAGAAGATGAGGCGATGGGCCTATTCGAGGAAATCGACGAGATGGGCGGTGTTGTTCTGGGAATCGAGCAGGGATGGTTCCAGCAGGAAATAGCGAAATCGGCAATGCGTCAACAAAGGGAATTTGAATCCGGTGAGCGAATCACCGTGGGGGTGAACTCCTTCACTGAGGGCTCATCGGACGTCGAGATCGAAATGCTAAGGATTGATCCAGAAGTCGAGAAACGCCAAGTCGCAAGTATGTCAGATATGCGAGCAGGCCGGGACGATGAGGCGGTGAGAGTGACACTGGCTGCGCTGACAGAAGGATGCCGCAGCAAAGAAAATTTAGTACCACTAATTCTTGATTGCGTGAGAGGATACTGCACTCTCTTCGAGATCCGGGCCGCGATGGAAGAGGTCTTCGGATCCTACAAGGAGCCCGTTTTCTTCTAATCAGGGCGCTTCTGCTCGAAGCCTTCGCTCAGCGAAGGGCAGGAAGAAAGTCATCCCGTTACTGCCTGTGCAGGCACTTCGAATCGACGCCTTCGGCTGCTTCTCATAGATTGGGTGAAATTGAGTATAGTTTTTGGTGACAGCTCGCGTATCTCTCAGAGATCCAACTCGAGTCATAAAATGGGTGATGAACGGAAGATAAGGATCTTGGTAGCCAAGCCTGGGCTCGACGGCCACGATCGTGGAGCGAAGGTCATTGCAAGCGCGTTTCGTGATGCGGGTTTTGAAGTTGTTTACACCGGTTTGCATCAGACCCCAGAGATGATAGTCAGCGCGGCAATCCAGGAGGATGTGGATGTGGTGGCCATGTCGGTCTTGTCTGGTGCCCACATGACTCTTTTCCCAAGAGTAAAGGCTCTCCTTGATGAGTTAGGCGCGGACCACATTCTTTTAACCGGCGGCGGTATTATCCCTGAGGATGACGTTGCCGAGCTAGAGCTTGAGGGTATTGGTCGATTGTTCGGCCCCGGGACGTCGACATCTGATGCGATCGCATACGTCAAAGAATGGTTCTCAACTACTGATGAAGCCTGAAGCCACAACGTCCCGGCGCTTGAGTGACCTCGCTCGTGAACTCAAGGGTCTCCGTGAAAAACTGAAGCTTGGAGGTGGCCAAGGGCAAATTGAAGAGCAACACGATAAGGACAAACTGACGGCTCGAGAACGTGTTCAGCTACTTTTCGACGACGGCGAGCATGCGGTAGAGATAGGGATGCTCGTAGGGCACGATCTCTACGATGGTCAGGCTCCGGGGGCGGGAGTCGTTACAGCAGTTGGGCGTGTGGAGGGGAAGGAGGTGGTCGTAGTCGCCAATGACGCCACGGTCAAAGCTGGATCATGGTTTCCAGAGACAATCGCAAAGATTCTTCGTGCTCAGGAAATCGCCATGCGTTGCCGCATCCCAATTATCTATCTGATCGATTCTGAAGGGATAAACTTCGCTCATCATGGAGGAGTATTCCCGGGCCAATACGGAGCCTCGCGGATCTTTTATTACAGCTCGATTATGCGCAGGTATCTGCGTGTTCCCCAGTTTTCTGCAGTTATGGGTCCATGTGTTACAGGGAGTGCGTATTTACCAGCACTTTCAGATGTTATTCTGATGGTTGAGGGTGCCTCGTTCATGGGGCTTGCTGGTCCCGATTTGGCAAAAGATGCAACCGGAAAGTCTGTTGAGGCTGAGGCTCTAGGTGGGGCTAAGGTGCATACAGAGGTCAGTGGAGTGGCTCATTATATAGCCCCTGACGATGAGACGTGCGTTGCACGCCTTCGCCAACTTATCGGTGATCTGCCTAGGGCTAGCACCCCGATGAATGAGATGGGGACGCCGCCACGCCGGCTTGCTTACGACCTCTACGATTTGTTGCCCGAGGATCACCGGACTCCCTACGAGATCCGGGATGTTCTTGAATGTATTCTGGACGGAGACGGACTTGAGGAGTTCCAGCCGGGCCATGCGGCAGAGGTGGTTTGCGGGACAGCTCACCTAGAAGGTATGAGCGTGGGAGTAATCGCGAATGCCAGAGGTGTTTTCAAGTCATATCATGGTTCGGCACCTCATTTCGGTGGCATCGTCTATACGGAGAGCGCTCGAAAGGTCGCGTTCTTTATAGAGGCCATGAATCGGCGGGGTACCCCACTACTTTTCATTCAGGATGTGCTGGGTTTCATGGTAGGCCCTGAAGCCGAGCACTCCGGTATAATCCGAGCCGGAGCGGAGTTCATTGAGGCCATGGCAACGGCGACGGTGCCCAAGTTAGTTCTGACACTGAATCACGCTTCTGGGGCCGGATATTATGCGATGGCGGGTCAGGGGTTTGATCCTGATTTCATCCTTACACTGCCTACCGGACGAATGGGTGTTATGGAAGTTGATGGAGCGATAACGGCGCTGTTTGGAAGCCAGTTGGACGACCTAAAAGCCGAGGATCGGGTTCCGGATGATCAGCTGATGACGGAGATTGAAAAGGTGCGCAAGGAATATGATCGTCAGCTGGACGCGCGCTTTGCAGCTGCTAGAGGATTCGTCGATGAGATAGTTCTGCCTGAGGAAATTCGTTCATCGATTGGCCTGCTCTTGAGGGCAGCGCTTAACAATAAAGGTCCCCACACAGGACCCTTTCAGATCCCGCTAGACATGGTATGATCGTGTTGGG
>DEBI01000111.1:50482-50651 GCA_002348465.1 Gemmatimonadales bacterium UBA2960
TTCATCAGAGTCGCACGTCTGCTGATGGCGTTTCTCTCGAGTCGGTCTAGTAGAGACCATTCGTGGCTTGAATGGAAGATCCGTCTTTTTAGTGTAGCCGCTGTGCTGAGTCTGGTCGGCATCTACTTTGATGAGCGCTGGGTGATTGGTGCAGCGATTATGGTGCTCG
>DEBI01000002.1:0-3443 GCA_002348465.1 Gemmatimonadales bacterium UBA2960
GGAGAGGTCTCCCATCACGCATATTTCGACGCCGCCGAATTTAGAACATCGGTTCTATTAGCGGGTCATTATGCTACCGAGACGTTTGGCGTAAAGGCGGTTGGCCGGCATTTAGCGGATCGGTTCGGGCTGCAGGCCCATTTTATCGATCAACCTACGGGCCTTTAGGGGCCGGGCCGGGCCTTGTCCGTTGCAGCCCACATCGGAGATTGGTACCATTTGGGTGGCAACTAGTAATACTCTGCTGCCGGATCCGTGAGGGGGTGCGGCTAGGGAGGCTCTCTTGGTCCGGCAGTTCGTGTTAGCGGCTTCAGCCGCTCTGCTTTTGATTGCGCCCGCAGGCGGGCAAATGGTGCCGACCCCTCTCGAGCACTTTGGGCACGAGATAGGGGAACACCGGAAGCTCGCTGATTGGGGGGCGCTGACGTCTTATTTCGAGGTGCTTGCGGAGGCTAGCGGTCGAGTGGAGGTAGACACACTCGGCGCTACAACGGCAGGGCGCCCCTTTGTGATGCTTACCATCACTAGCCCAGAGAATCACGCCCGACTCGAGGAGCTTCATGAGATTCAAATGAAGCTAGCTGATCCACGGATGGTGTCCGGAGAGGGAGAACTCGCGTGGCTTTTGGACGAGGGGAAAACCGTTGTCCTGATCACGCAAGGGATTCACCCGACGGAAGTGGGTGCAAGCCAGATGTCGGCGACCCTGGCGCATGAACTTGCTAGTTCCGACTCGGAGAAAGTCCGAGAGATTCTCGACAATGTGATTCTCTTGCAGGTGCCCTCGCTCAACCCCGACGGCCTTCAGTGGGTCACGGATTGGTATATGGAACTTGTGGGGACACCGTATGAAGCTGCTCCGTTGCCATGGCTCTATCATTATTACGTGGGCCATGATAACAACCGAGACTGGTATGCTTTCACCCAACAGGAAACGATCCTGACAGTGGAGAAAGCCCACAACCAGTGGCATCCACAGATAGTGCATGATGTGCACCAGATGGGTGGGAGCGGGGCCCGCATCTTTTTCCCACCTTACATCGAGCCCTGGGAGCCGAACATTGATCCCGCGCTGACCGCAGCGGTATCGCAACTGGGTACATATATGGCGGCTGAGTTGACTGCTCAGGGAAAAAAGGGAGTGGTCGTAAATGCGCAGTACGATGCTTATACACCCGCGCGGGCCTATATGCACTATCACGGCGCTGCACGAATTTTATCGGAAACCGCTTCGGCGCGGATGGCCACGCCAGTAACTGTTCCGCCTGAGGTTCTAGGTCCAGGTCGCAACTTCAACGCGTCAAGGCGATCGTGGAACTTCCCGAGCCCTTGGAGGGGAGGGGCATGGGGATTACCTGACATCGTTGAGTACCAGAAAGCAGGAGCTATGGCCCTCCTCACAAATGCTGCTCGCAATCGCCGCTATTGGCTTGAGAATTTCTATGGCGTGAACCAGCGGGCCGTCCAGAAGTGGGATACCTGGCCAACCGCATGGATCATTCCTAGTGGTCAGGGTAACGATCCCGGAGTGACGTATGCACTGAGAACGTTGACGATGGGAGACGTGGAGGTTTATACCGCTGAGGCCGCATTCACGGCGGATGGAGTCGACTTTCCGGCTGGGAGCTTGGTGGTCCCGATGAATCAGCCTTATGCGAGCTTCGCGAACACGATGCTTGAGATCCAGGAATATCCAGATCTGCGCGAGTATCCGGGTGGCCCCCCACAAAGGCCGTATGATGTGACTGCGCATACGCTCGGCTACCTGCTCGATTTCGAAGCCGTTGCTGTCGACGGTCCTTTGGACGTGCCACTGAGCGAGCCGCTGGGTGTCCCGGAGTTTGACTTCCGCTTGCCAGAGCGGTTATCGGCAGCTGATGGGCCGCGGGTGGCTATGTATAAGTCGTGGCAAGAGCCCATGCCTGAAGGGTGGCAACGCTGGGTCTTTGATCAGCACGATATGCCTTACGATACGCTGCATGATGCAGACATTCAGGGAGGGGCACTGTCAGAGTACGATGTTCTTTTGTTTCAGGCGCAGGGTGCTCGCTCAATCGCTCAGGGTCATGGTGAAGGCACAGTGCCGCCGCAGTACGCGGGCGGCCTTGGAGAGGCAGGGGCTTCCGAGGTAAAGGCCTTTGTCGAGGGAGGTGGGCGCGCCATAGGTGTTGAGGCGGCGACCGATTATCTGCGCGATTTATTCGACCTGAGAATCTCGGATCTCACCGATCGTTTGCGGAACACTGATTTCTACATCCCGGGATCGATCCTTCGTCTCGAGCTCGATCCCGATTCGGAGATCGCGGAGGGGATGGAAACGGAGGTGTCCGCTTGGTATTGGCGCTCGAGCATGGCCTATGCGGTGGACGATCCGCGGGTCAGCGTGCTGGCTCGCTATGGCGCGGGCGACCCCCTGCTCTCGGGATGGGTTCTAGGCGGGGAGCACGTGGCTGGACAGCCGGCAATCCTCGAGGCTTCGCTGGGTGAGGGCTCGGTCGTTCTCTTCGGCTTTCAGCCCAATTATCGAGCGCAGACCATGGCCACCTGGCCCCTACTCTTTAACGCAATTCGGTGACGTCATTGCTTCCTCGAAATCCAGCATGTTCTGAATGCGGTCGCCCGGCTTCCGGTAACTTCTGCCAAGACTGCGGTGCTGATCTAGGGGGTCGGTTCTGCAGTCAGTGCGGAGCCAAGATCTCTTTCGGCTCGAACTTCTGTGGACAGTGCGGAGCTCAACTGTCACAGGGAGGGGAGGAGACCGCTGGCCAAGGGCGTTCCCCTCGCCTTGAGGCTGCGCGCGAAGTTGTCATAGGCGGCCAAACGCTGCCATGGTGGATCGCTGGTGTGACGATGTTTGCTTTGATCCTTTTTGTGGGCTTGTCGATGGTTCGACCAGGGCCAGGACCGGTTCCGTCGACAAGTGGCCCAATTCAGCAAGGGCTCCCTGCTGAAGGCCTGGCCACCGGAGGGGCCGCTCCTGACATTTCGAATATGTCCCCTATTGAGGCTGCTGACCGGTTGTTCAACCGGGTCATGCAAGCAACAAGCGCGGGTGACAGTGCGCAGGCCCGAGCGTTTCTTCCGATGGCCATCGCGGCTTATCAGAGAGCACGACCACTGACCTTGGATGGCCTATTTCACCTCTCGATGTTGAACAGGACGGCGATGAATCTTGAGGCTGCGCTGGACAATGCGCTCGAGATCCTGGAAAGGGACCCCGACCACCTGCTTGGTTTGGCTGCAGCAGCCGAGGCAGCCATTGAGTTAGGGGAACTCGACGAGGCGGAGTTGCATTACCGTCATTTGGCGGATGTTTATGAAGAGGAACTCCAAGAACAGCTCCCGGAGTATGACCAGCACTCGCTGATTGTGGATGTATTGAATCAGGATGCTGAGAGATTCTTGGCTGGACGGTGACCTTACCTAGAAACGAGTGTTGTCAT
>DEBI01000002.1:3842-9337 GCA_002348465.1 Gemmatimonadales bacterium UBA2960
TGACTGGCGCGACAGGGTTGATCGGCTCTCACTTGGCGAAGTATCTAGTCGAGCGCGGTGATGAGGTTGTGGCGCTAGTTCGTCCAACGTCGGATACCGGTTTTCTGGACAGCCTTGAGGTTGTTGATCTGGTCCACGGAGATGTGAGCGATAGCGTCGACAGCCTGTGCTCCGTAATGGATGGGTGTTCCCACGTGGTGCATGCCGCAGCATTGGTGTATTCAGGACGTGGATGGGATGCGGTTGCGGCTGTAAACGTGGAAGGCACTCGCCGAGTCCTCATGGCGGCGGCCACGAGCGGGGTTCAGAAGGCCGTAAACATATCTTCGGTGGCGGTGTACGGCGGCTCTGAGCTTGAGTACGACCAAGAAGACACGCCGGGTCCGGGAGCAGGGTTTAGCAATCACTATGCGCGTTCGAAGAGGGAAGCTGAAGTGGTGGCGAGGCAGGTGGAAAGAGACACCGGCCTTCCTGTTACGACGCTGCGACCCTCTGCGGTTTATGGTGAACGCGACCGGTTGCTAGGCCCAGCGATTCAGCGGCTCTTGAACAGTCCTGTTGTCCCGCTCTTTGGTTCGGGTGAGAACACGCTTCCTGTGGTTTACGCAGGCAATGTCGCGGTTGCTATTGGGGTTGTCTTAGGCTCACCTGGAGGGGGAGATAGTTATGATCTAGGCATGGATCACCCCCTTAGGCAGAAAGACTTCTTCTACGAGCAGGGGTTGGGGATGGGTCGAGCCCCCCGATTCGTGCACCTGCCAGCTTTCTTGGTTCGCTCTGGCGCCCTTCTCCTCTCACGCATGGGGGTCGCTCCCCCGGGAGCCAAGCATCTTTCTCTAGAGCGGCTGGCACGGCTTGCGCTCGAGGAAAATCCCTACCTTTCCCGGCGGGCCCACCGTGATCTGGGCTGGGACCCTCCGCACAGGCACGAAGATGCCCTTAGGCGCACGGGCCGGTGGCTAGCCAGCCGTTAACGAAAAAAGGAGGCAAGTAATGGCTCGGTCTTGTTGGGGGCGCCTACACTTGCTTTTTTTCATGACTAGGCTGTAAACGGACGTTCCGCGAGCAGAGAAGCACGTGACAACAAATACCGACGCGCCCAAGGGATACGCGCCAGCCGGCAAAAACACCGGAGTCGTAAAGCCCAAGGGTACCTCTAAAATCCGGGCTCACGAAGGCTTGGAGACCGTAGAGATCCGGTCTCGGAAGCCTTCGTGGCTTAAGGTGCGCTCGCCCGGAGGCCCCAATTATCTGCGCCTGAAGAAGAAAATGCGGGCAGAAGGCCTCCATACCGTATGTGAAGAAGCTGGGTGTCCAAACATTGGGGAGTGTTGGGAGGCGGGAACTGCCACCTTTATGATTCTTGGTGACGTGTGTACGCGTGCTTGCAAGTATTGCGGTGTTGCACACGGCCTCCCGACCGAGCTAGACGAAGACGAACCTCGGCGTGTTGCACAGACCGTGCAAGAAATGGCTCTTGAGCACGTGGTTATAACGAGTGTGAACCGTGACGAGCTTCCGGATGGAGGGGCGGCCATTTACGCGGAGACAATCCGGCAGATCCACCGGGAAGTGCCCGGCTGTTCCGTCGAGGTCCTCATCCCCGACTTTAAGGGTGACGAGGGTGCCTTGGAAACCGTCGTACGAGCGAACCCGGCGATCCTTGGACACAACCTTGAGACGGTTGACCGACTTCATCCCGACGTCAGGCCAGGAGGGCGCTACTGGAGATCGATTTCGTTTCTTGGTGCGGTGAAGCGCCTCGACGCCAAAATGCTGACAAAGACTGGGATTATTCTGGGTATGGGCGAGGAGGAGCGCGAGATTCGCAAGGCGATGGGTGATCTCCGTGAGGCGGCGGTGGACATACTCACGCTGGGTCAGTACCTGAGACCCTCAGCGATGCACATCCCGGTCGCCCGTTGGGTCACACCGGATGAGTTTGCAATGTGGAAAGAGGTGGGGGAGCAGGAGTACGGATTTAGACATGTCGAATCAGGGCCTCTTGTTAGGTCCAGTTATCATGCCAAGGAGCAGGCTCGTGAAGTCGAAGCGGGTGGACCGGGAGCTATACAGAATGTTATGGAGGTTGATATACCTGCTCCCGCAGAGGTCGTTTTGGACCTCGTCCAGCTCGAGCTCGGCAGACCTAGCCGAACGATGAGTGGAGGCTGAGATGGCTGAGAAGAAAAAGAAAAAGAACGCTCTCATCGAGCATGACATCAGCGAAGACCTTGCTCTAGATCTGATGCGCGAAATGCTGCTATATCGCCGGTTCGAAGAGAAGGCTGGAGAAGCCTACGCGATAGGCAAAATCGGGGGCTTCTGTCACCTTCACATAGGCCAGGAAGCGGCAGCGGCAGGCAGCATTAAACCTCTGGCCCGAGAGGACTATGTCACAAGCGCCTATCGCGAGCATACGCAGGCGATTGCCAAGGGAGTCGACCCGAACGCGGTGATGGCAGAACTCTACGGCCGAAGGGATGGTTCCTCCGGAGGAAAAGGTGGCTCGATGCACATCTTTGACGCCGAATGCCGTTTCATGGGAGGCCACGGTATTGTTGGCGGACAAGTCCCCTTGGCCACGGGCATCGCCTGGAAAATCAAGTACAGGGGCGAAGATTCGATCTCTCTGGTCTTCATGGGTGACGCAGCTGTTAACCAAGGCGGCTTCCACGAAGGTCTGAATATGGCGGCGGTCTGGCAGCTTCCTTGCATCTATGTAGTGGAGAACAACGAGTACGGCATGGGGACCGCCTTCGACCGAGTGTCCAAAACTGAAATGTCCACTAAGTCTTCTCCGCATGGCGTTCCGGCTCATGTGGTAGATGGGCAGGATGTACTCGCGACTTACGCTTTTTTCCGCGAGTTAACTGCTCAAGTTCGGGAAGGTGCCGGGCCGCAGTATGTGGACCTGCAGACGTATCGTTTCCACGGGCACTCCATGTCGGATCCGGTTTCCGGAACGTATCGCTCGGTGGAGGAGGTAGAGCAAGCCAAAGATGAGCGTGATCCGATCGCAATTCTGGGAGATACGCTTAAGGGGGCCGGCGTACTGAGTCAGGAAGAATTTGAGCAGATGGATGCTGAGGCCCGACAGATTGCATCAGACGCTGCTGACTTTGCGGATGCATCACCCCTTCCTGATGCGGACGCGCTCTACAAGAACGTCTGGGCCGAGATCAACCCGAATGGCAGGCTTTTCTTTGACGGACGTCCGGAGCAAGGGGGGGCTAGCTGATGGCTGTTATGACTTATCGGGAGGCGCTAAACGCTGCTCTTTCTGAAGAAATGGAGCGCGACCCTGATGTTTTTCTTATGGGTGAAGAGGTCGCGGAGTATGACGGTGCCTATAAAGTCTCCAAGGGCTTGCTCGATATATTCGGGAGTCAGCGCGTTGTGGACTCGCCGATTTCCGAGCTAGGGTTTACTGGGTTAGGCGTGGGAGCCGCCATGGCGGGCCTGCGCCCGGTTATCGAATTCATGACCTTCAACTTCGCGTTCCTAGCGATCGATCAGGTGATCAATTCGGCGGCTAAGATGCACTACATGTCTGAAGGGCAGTTCCCGATGCCGATTGTTTTCCGAGGCCCGACGGGAGCAGCGCTTCAGCTTTCCGCCCAGCATTCTCAGGCGTGCGAGACATATTACTCACACGCCCCTGGGTGTAAGGTGGTGACCCCGGGAACGCCCGCAGATGCCAAGGGCCTTCTGAAGGCGGCAATTAGGGACAACGATCCTGTAGCTTTTATGGAGGGTGAACTCCTATACAACTTTAAGGGGGAGGTCCCAGACGATGACGACTTCGTAATCCCCCTGGGGGTAGCTGATCTCAAGCATGAAGGGGAGGACGTCTCAATCATCACTCACGGAAAGATGATTCACGTAGCCCTTCAGGCTGCCCAGAAACTCGACAAGGATGGCATTCAGGCCGACGTGCTGGACCTTCGGACCATCCGCCCGCTTGACATGAGCGCGATCCTAGAGACGGTAAGAAAGACAAACCGTATAGTTTATCTTGAAGAGGGTTGGCCCTATGCCGGTACTGGTGCACAGATTGTTACGATGATCCAGGAAGAGGCATTCGACCATCTTGACGCACCGATTATCAGGGTCACCCAGGCGGATATCCCTATGCCTTATGCGAAGAACCTCGAGATCCTAGCTAAGCCTTCGGCCGATCACGTGGTCAAGGCTGTCAATAAAGTTCTGTACCGATAACCATGGCTACTAAAGTCCATATGGAAGCGCTCTCTCCTACAATGGAGGAGGGGCAGCTCGTTCAGTGGCTCAAGAACGAAGGAGACACGGTTGCCACCGGTGACGTATTGGCCGAAGTCGAGACCGACAAGGCGACAATGGAGTTGGTTGCGCGTGGAGAGGGAATTCTCCGAAAGATATTCCTCGGCGCCGGTGGAACCGCAGAGGTTGGTGCGGTGATCGGGGTGATTGCCGCAGAGGACGAGGACATATCGGAGATCTCCGGTGTTTCAGGTGGCGGAGCCCCTGCAGTTGCGATTGTCGAGGAGGAGGTTGTCTCGACCCCTGACCCTGACCCGGTCGTTGAGGAGCCGACTTCGGGCAATACCGAATTAGCTTCTCCGGTCTCAAGAGGAGGTCGAGTTAAGGCGTCCCCGCTAGCACGGCGCCTGGCAGAACAGGCAGGAGTGGACATTTCTCAGGTCCCCGGGTCCGGACCGGGTGGCCGAGTGGTGAAAAGGGATATCGAGGCGGCAAAAGCTTCGGGAGATGCAACTCCCGCTCCGCCTGCTGCTCCTTCGTGGACCCCGGATGAAGCCGAGTACGAGGACGTACAGACGTCGCAGATGAGGAAGACCATCGCTAAGCGACTCATAACGTCAATTGGCCCAGTTCCTACCTTCTACCTTACGGTTGATGTCGACATGTTGCGGGTCATGGAGGCGAGGAAGAGTATGAACTCGATGCTCAAAGCCGAAGGAGCCAAGGTATCCGTCAACGATATAGTTCTTAAGGCAGTTGCTGGCGCTCTTCGCCAGCACCCGAACTGCAACGCGCAGTGGCATGATGGCTTTATCCGGCGCTTTAAGGCGGTCCACATTGGTGTCGCTGTAGCGGTGGAGGATGGCCTAATTACCCCAGTTGTGAGGCATGCACACCTCAAGGGGATAAGTCAGATAGGGGCTGAGGTGAAAGAGCTTGCCGGACGGGCCAGGGAAAAGAAGCTAAAGCCAGAAGAGTACACGGGTGCAACCTTTTCGGTGTCAAATCTCGGGATGTTCGGAATCCATGAGTTCACTGCAATCATCAACCCTCCCGAGGCCGGCATTCTCGCGGTCGGTGGTATTGAGGAGACCCCTGTAGCGGTTGATGGCGAGGTTCTAGTTCGACCACGCATGCGCATCACCATGAGCTGTGACCATCGGGTGATCGATGGGGCCCAAGGATCGCGATTCCTTCAGACCCTCAAGGGCATGCTAGAGGAGCCGACAGCGATTCTCCTGTAGGTCATGGTC
>DEBI01000002.1:9747-21821 GCA_002348465.1 Gemmatimonadales bacterium UBA2960
TTGCCATAGTTGCAACTCTTTCGTGTGTTGCTGCTGAGAATGACGTCCCCGACATGATCCTCGTAGGAGGACGAATCATTTCACCGGGTGCCGAATGGATGCCTGATCCATCAGGATCTGAGGAACTTCCCACGGGCATAGCTATCTCCAATGGACGTGTCATGATGGTGGGACCGAGCGAAAAGGTCCGGGCACGTAGCGGTCCGGAGACACGGGTTATTGATCTGGGTGGAAGGAGCGTGCTCCCAGGACTTGCGGACAATCACCTCCATTCGATTGGTGGGGGCTCGGGTGTCGACCTGTCATCCGCTCGCTCACTCGAGGACATTAGTGGAGCTTTAGCTGCAAGGGCTGGTGAGTTGCCCCCGGGGTCCATAATCGTGTCCAACAGTGACTGGCATGAAGGTCAGCTTCTTGAGCAACGCCTTCCATATCGAGACGACCTTGATCGTATGGTTCCGCTACACCCCGTGGTCGTGGTTCGGGGTGGTCATGAATACATACTGAACTCTCTGGCTTTGGAATACTGGGGAGTAGACGAGACCGCGGCGGAAGTACCGGGCGGCCGTATTGGACGATATGCAGATGGTCGACTCAACGGGGAACTGGTTGATCGAGCGAAAGATCTGATATCGCTCCCTCCTCCCCGGACGCGGGCCGCGGAGGCCGAGGCGTTGGATGCGCTCCAGGCTCAGTACGGGCTGCTTAACCAGCGAGGCCTCACAAGTGTGAGACATCCTGGGGGTAGCCTCGAACAGCTAGCACAGATCCGTGAATTAGAGGAAGCGGGGCGTCTATCAATGCGAGTCGAGTTCCTCTTTAGAGCTCCAAGGTCAGCGAGCCCGGAGGCGGTTGAGGAGGCCATTGACTCGTGGACCAAGCCCCAGCGCAAATCAAGATTGGTGCAGATAGGCGGAGTGAAGCTCGGCGTAGATGGTGGGTTCGAGGGTGGCTTGATGCGAGATGCGTACGAGGGCCCTTGGGGTAACGGTGGACGTTTCTATGGGCTCCAGACTGTTCCGACGGAGGACTTTTATCAATCAGTGTCGATGCTTGCTGATGCAGGATGGCGCATAGCTACACATGCGGTGGGAGATGCTGCAATCGACTTAGTACTTGATGCCTATGCCGAGGCAGATGCGAAGGAACCCATAGCGGCAAAACGTTGGGTAATCGAGCATGGTTTTATTCCTCGACCGGATCAGTTTGATCGCATGCTTGACATGGGCCTCGCCGTTTCCGCGCAGAATCATCTATACCTGGCAGCTCCTAGCCTCGCCAAGTATTGGGGTGCCGAACGCGCCGCGTGGACGACACCGCTCCGCGAATATATTGATGCTGGTGTTCCTGTGTCCTTGGGCACGGATGCCCCGGTGGTCCCGTATGACCCATGGTGGGTGCTGCACCACTTCACGACCCGGAGCACGATCAGCGCAGGAGTGTTTGGTGAGGATCAGGTTGTTTCCCGTCTAGAGGCCCTAGAAGCTATGACGCTGGAATACGCTTGGCTCACCTTTAGTGAAGCCGAAAGGGGAACCCTAGACGTTGGCAAACTCGCCGACCTGGTCGTAACGCAGGAGGATTATCTTCAGTGCGAGGACCCTTGTTTAGAGTCGATGAAAGTGGACCTGACTTTGCTAGAAGGTCGTGTTGTATGGGAGCGATGAAGTTTGTTTCGGGATTCACGACTGACCTGGCTGGCGCGTAAGGAGCGTCTTCGTACGTTTATCGCCCTGCCATTTTAAGGGTCATTCAACCGCAGCAAGAGGTGTCATCATGTCCGGAGCCGAGCTTTTCTTACGAACGTCATGGGCAGCCGTCTTCACAGTCTTTGTGCTCGCAGGATCCCCGTCTACTGGTATGGCTCAAGACGAGCCTGTGCGCACCGTCGACCTAGAGATGTATCTAGACCTGGAAAGTGTCTCAGGTCCGCAGATTGCTCCCGATGGATCAGAGATTGTGTATACCCGGGGTTGGGTTGATAAGATGAATGATCGGCGGGAATCGTCGATTTGGATCATGAATGCTGATGGATCTAAGAACCGATTCCTGGTGGATGGTTCAGGGCCAATCTGGTCTCCGGATGGCACGAGAATCGCCTACACAGCGACTGGCGATCCTGAAGGCACACAGATTTTTGTTAGATGGATGGATGACGAGGGTGCCACGAGTCAGGTCACACGGCTTGAGTCCAGCCCCGGGGGGATTCGCTGGTCGCCCAATGGGGAGCACCTATCGTTTTCAATGAACGTCGACGCGGAACCAGCGTTTATGGTGACCCCTCCAGGGCGTCCCGATGGAGCCACGTGGGTAGAATCTCCTCGGGTGGTGACACGAGCTGACTATAGACAAGATCGGGTTGGGTTTGTGGATGGGGCCTGGAGGCACCTGTTCGTTGTGCCTGCCGAGGGAGGCACGGCACGACAGTTAACGGATGGGGACTGGAACCACTCTACGGGGGAGTGGACGCCAGATGGTGCGGAGCTAGTCTTCTCCTCGCTTCGAACTGAGGATTCAGAACTCGCTTGGCGTCAGTCCGAGGTCTACGCCGTAGACGTAGCATCGGGCGGGATCCGTCAACTGACTCGTCGCAACGGTCAAGATTTTTCCCCTCTGCCTTCGCCTCGTGGGGACCTGATAGCGTATAGAGGCAGCGACTGGCATGATGACACATACCGGAACGCGGGCATCTATGTGATGGAGCGTGATGGGGACAGCCCTCGCCTCATTTCAGGCGACTTTGATCGATCCATTAACGGAATGCAGTGGGCAGCAGACGGAAGCGGGCTGTACTTGACTGTAAGCTCGGAAGGAACCCGAAATCTGCATTTCGCCTCAGTGAGTGGCGGAGTGGAAGCAATTTCCGAAGGCGAGCACATGTTCGCTTTAAGTTCGTTTACTGCCGACGGCCAGGCGGTGGGCACATACACGAGCCCCCAGGTGCCGTCGGACATCGTCGCCTTCGATCTCGACAACGCGAACGACCGGACGCAGCTGACGCATGTCAACGAAGACGTGCTCGGTGGGGTAACGTTTGGCGAAGTTGAAGAGGTCTGGTACGAGTCCGTCGAAGACTTCGACATTCAGGGTTGGATTATCCACCCTCCGGGCTTCGATCCGAATAAGAAATACCCGCTCATGCTGGCGATCCACGGCGGTCCACACGGCATGTACAACGTGGGCTTCAACTTTGGATGGCAGGAACACGCGGCGAATGGTTACGTGGTATTGTATACGAACCCACGAGGGAGTTCTGGCTATGGGAGCGCTTTCGGTAATTCGATTAAGCGTGCATACCCTGGCAAGGATTTCGATGACCTGATGGCAGGTGTCGACCTAGTGGTGGATCGTGGATACATCGACGAAGAAAACATGTTCGTGTATGGATGCTCAGGGGGTGGGGTTCTCACGTCTTGGGTCGTGGGCCACACGGATCGTTTCGCGGCGGCTTCGGCTAACTGTCCCGTGACAAACTGGCTTTCGTTTGTCGGTACGACGGACGGGATCGGCTGGTACCGCAATTTCGATAATTTCCCGTGGGATGACCCGAGCGAACACCTTCGTCGCTCTCCTTTGATGTATGTTGGAAACGTCACTACGCCAACCATGCTCATGACTGGTGTGAACGATCTGCGCACACCGATGCCGCAGACCGAAGAGTATTACGCGGCCCTGAAGGTTTTAGGGGTTGAAACCGCTATGATCCGGTTTAATAACGAGTGGCACGGGACATCGAGTACCCCGTCAAACTTCCTCAGAACCCAGCTTTTCTTAAGGGAATGGTTCCGGATGCACTCACGAGGCGTGCCCGTAACGCAGGACTGATACTTTCAGGCGGGTGCGATAATAGCACATACAGAAGAGAGGGGTCGGGCGACGTCATCACCCGGCCCCTCTCCCTATCGAACGGCTACTGAGGACTGTTGGGTCCTTGGCTCGTTCGAGCTAAATCAGATTGCCTTCTCGTAGAGTCGCCAACGTTTGTAAGGATTCATCCCCATCGCCGCCATTGGCTTGGTAAGATCTATGTTGTCGTGGAGGACCCACGATGCCTCTGCCCCCTCGAAGCCAATGTCTTTCGCCCTGCGAGCGGACTCGTATGCGAATAGGGGAAAAAGACCCTTGTGACGGTATTTCGAACTCAGCCCCATGAGGACTATCCTGCCTCGCTGGATCTTCGGAAGGTCACGGGCCAAACGGAATAGCGTAGTAGGCCAGAGTCGGCCGGACGGTACATGGGTGAGGATGCGGTTGATGTCTCTAACAACCATCATAAAGCCGACAACCTTGTCATCTACCTCAGCAACGAACGAGAAGTCTGGAAGAAGGACCGATTTCAGGTCCTTAGCGGTGTGCCAAAACTCATTCCAGGTAGGTGGAGTAAACCCCCAGTTTCCCGACCACGCTTGGCAGTATAGGTCGAGGACTTTCCGCGCTTCTTGCTCAAGAAACTCAATATTGAGATTACGAAAGGTCACCCCTGTCGTGCGCGCGGTGCGTTCCGCCAGACGCTGAATCCGGGTAGGAACCGCTAGGCGGGCGCCTGCTGGAATGTCGTAACCAAGCAGGTCTTGAATGCCCTTGTACCCGGAAGACTCGACCAGTTTTCTATAGTATACGGGATTCCAAGGTGTCATTATCGCCGGAGGTTTATCAGCTCCTTCTATAAGAAGTCCAGACTCGTGGTTCATGGAGGGGCTGATAGGGCCTCGCGCCCTGTTGAGAGACCTGCTGCGCAGCCATCCTTCAGCTGTGTCCATCAAAGAATGCGCAACCTCAGGGTCGTTCACTGTCTCAAGAAAACCAAAAAAACCGACACGATCACGATGATAGCGGTTATGTGCTTCGTTTTCGATCGCAGCAATTCGACCTACGGTCACGCCTCCGCGCTCTGCAACGAACAGTGCTCGGTTCGCATGTTCGTAAAACGGATTCTTAGGGCTCAAGATATCGGTAACAGTGGCACGGAGTGGAGGCACCCACGATTTTTCGTCTATCGCGCCAGCGTTGAACTCGCGCACCCGCCACAGCGCGTCTACGAACCGGGCGATGCCTCGCCTTCCCTCTACTTGGTTAACCCTCAACGGCATAGGCCGGATCCGTGCTTGGTTGCAGCGCGCTCGATTTCTTCCACTAGAATTTCTGGTGCTCGAGCCACCCACCGCTTAAAGGAAAGAACTTGTTCCGAGTTAGGTTGTGGCGGATTAGCCCAGAATTCGTCTAGGTCTGCGTAAGACCCTGCCCGCGCAATACCACATCGCTCTGCATCCCATGCGTTCAGGGTTTGTTCGAAATGACCTTTGGTCGGTACTGCGAGTGCTGCTTTACCAAGGTAGTGAGCTTCACATAGACCCTCGAAGCCCGCCGAACCGACATATGCTCTGCACCCAGCTAGGTGCTTGAGGAACGCGCCGTCGTCGAGTTCGTGAGCGTAAAAGCCATGAGCGGAGCCCGGTACCGCGGAAGAGCCACCCTCCACAAAGCAGTGCACTTCGGCTCTAGACCGACGTTGCCAATCAAGTAAGGCTTTGCTGTTACCAGGGTTCAGAGCGTATGCGAGGAGGTATCCAGAATTGTGAGTTTCGAGGTTGTCGAGGCCCGGACGGAGAAGCGGCGGTGCAACCACCATCCCTCTTTCCGGTATCGATTCTAGTGGAGTAAACGACAACGCGATTTTTTGGTCCATCCCTGTAGTGGTGGCCTTCGCATACGCTAGAACAACTGACCGATGTCGTCGGGGCCCAGGGGCACCTCTCAAATCGGGATGCAGGAAGAGGTAGTTGTGCGCCACGGAAAGCGCCGGCGTCTTCGAGGGGAACAAGACTCGGGATAAACCAGCCATCAAGTCTAAAAAGGTTACAACTACATCGGCTGATTTTGTCTCCTTCGAGATCGTAGCCATGGACCTTAAGAAGCGAGGACTTCTCTTGACTGCGTCAAAGAGAGTTCGGGTGTTCGATATGCCCTGACGGTTTCTGTCGGGCACCTGAACGGGTGCCTCGAATTCGATCACAGGGGCGTCGATGCTCTCAGCGAAGTAAGTCGGGGTGAGTCGATGAACACTGCGACCGATCATAGCCTTTGTGACGATATGGCCGGCATCCCTCAAGATTGCTGCAAGGGCTATCGCCTGTGTCATATGCCCTCGGCCCTCTCCTTGGACCACGAATACTACGTTCAATGCACGCATATCACCAAAGTCTCACGAAGGTCGGCCAAGCGATACCCGACGGTTATATCTAACGCCTGCTGTCCCGCCTTTACCCATTGGAAGCCCTCGTCTAACTTCGTGGACCCGAATTTTCCTGAAATACCATGAATCCCAAAGGTTTCTGACTGCATGGAGAGCCTGCGTGGCTGACACGAACTCCTTTGATTTAATTGTCGTTGGGAGCGGCCCCGGTGGTTATGTCGCTGCGATCCGCGCGTCGCAACTCGGCATGAGTGTAGCTTGCATCGAAGATCAGGATCTCGGTGGAGTCTGCTTGAACATCGGGTGCATACCGACGAAAGCGATGCTCACGAGTGCGTTACTCGCCAACGAGATGAAGAATGGCGAGCAGCACGGAATAGTTGCGAAGGACGTAACGTTCGATCTAGCGCCGGCCCAAGAGCGGAGTCGCCGGGTCGTGCAACAGATGACTAGTGGTATCGGACATCTGTTTAAGAAAAACAAGATTGCACACATCGAAGGTTATGGCCGACTGGCGGGTGCCGGTAAGGTCGAGGTTGAGAAGAACGGAAAAAAAGAGACGTATTCGGCGTCGCATGTAGTTCTCGCAACCGGCTCTCGCCCTCGCGACCTTCCGGTACTCAAGATAGATGAAGACCGCATATGGTCCTCTACCGGTGCGCTAATGCAGACCAAGGCACCCGACTCCCTCTTTATTGTGGGCGCGGGGGCGATCGGGATGGAGTTCGCCGATGTGTACGAGTCATTCGGCACAAAGGTCACCATTGTTGAGGGAATGGATACGATCCTTCCGCTCGAGGACGCCGAGGTATCGAAGTTTATGCAGCGGACTTACAAGAAGCGCGGCATGGATATCCACACTGGAGCCTTCTTCCAGAGCGCCGACGTCAAGAAAGATGGCGTAACTGTGACGTTCAAAGACAAGAAGGGAGAGCTTCAGACCATGGACGTCGATTACGTCCTTTCAGCAGTTGGTCGAGTGCCCAATTCGGAGGATCTCGGCCTCGAACATGTTGGCGTGAAGGTTGACGAGCGCGGATTCATTGTTGTGGACGAACACTTAAGGACCAATGTCCCCGGCGTATATGCGATCGGAGACGTTGCAGGCCATCAGCTCCTTGCGCACAAGGCTTCGCATGAGGGTATCGTGTGCGTCGAGCATATCGCGGGCAAGGGCCATGGCACTGTAGACTACGATAATGTGCCGAACTGCACGTACTGCCACCCCGAGGTGGCGTCGGTGGGACTGACCGAGGAACAGGCCAAAGCGGCAGGCCATGACATAGAAGTCGGAAAGTTTCCTTGGGTTGGTATTGGTCGCGCGGTCGCTTCTGGGCACTCGGAAGGATTTGTGAAAATCATCCGCGACACGCAGTACTCGGAGATTCTCGGTGCGCACATAGTGGGGCCGCACGCGACCGAGCTTATAGCCGAATTCGTAGTCGGTCGCCATCTCGAGGCTACTGTCGAGGAGATGGAAAAGGCCATGCATCCGCATCCGACCCTCTCCGAGGGTGTATCAGAAGGTGCACTAGCGGCGCTGGGTCGAGCTATCCATATCTGAATGTTCGCGGAGAACAAGTTTCGGGATGAGTAACGCCGAATTAATAGAGCCTGGCACAGACGGACCAGCGGCTCGCCAGTGGTCTGAGAAGCAGGACATAGCACTCCGACTCTGGGCCAGACTGTCACGTTGCTATGCCACTTGTTCAAGAGCTATGGCAGCTCAGGTCCAGGAGTACGAGCTGACGACTCCCCAGTTTGTCGTACTTGAAGCACTGCACCATCTCGGCCCACTGCCCTTAGGTGAGTTAGCTGAGAAGCTACTCGTGACAGGGGGAAATGTGACATACGTCATGGACAGGCTTGAGAGTAGGGGCCTAGTCACTCGAGATCGTCGCACTGACGATCGAAGAGTAGTGGTAGCGCGGATGACGACTGAAGGCAGAGATCTGGTTAGCAAAGTGTTTCCAGACCATGTGGGGAGAATGGAGCATCTGTCACGTCATTTGACAGATCAAGAGCAGAGAGAGCTTTCGGCACTACTAAAGAAGTTGGGCACGGGGATCTCGGAGCACGATTTGTAGCTCTAAAGAGGCACTGGATACCGGAAACGAAAGAGCCGCTCCTTAGAGTCAGTCTTTGTGTGTTGAATCGTTGCCGGTGAAAAACTGTTAGGCCCGCCGGTGGTTCATCGACGTTGATCAGACCTCCAGGGTCATCCCACCGTCTCTGGCATTCTTAAGTCAATGTCGATACCGCGGACCTGAAGGATTCGTATCAGGGCCTCGCCGATCTTGTTGTTCGGTGTCGACGCACCTGCCGTGATTCCAAGCGAGAAGGGGCCCTCAGGAAGCCAGTCGTAATCTTCGACCTCGGGAGTGGCGGGGTCCAGTTCAGGTTTGTGCAAGACCGAGCCCGTGTCGATGTTGATGCAGGCTGCATCCTCTACGTGGAAGGTCGCCGTGTGTTGCCGGCAGAGGTGAGCGAGATGGTTGGTATTAGAGGAGTTATAGCCGCCGATGACGAGCATGACGTCAGGGGAATCCTCCATCATATCGGCTACCGCGTCTTGGCGTTCCTGTGTCGCCGAGCAAATGGTACCGAACGAGCGGAAGTGTGTGGATGCGTGCTCTTCCCCGAAGCGTTCGACGAACGCTTCGTGCACTTTCCACCCGATTGCCAGGGACTCTTTAGCAAGCATGGTTGTTTGGTTAGCGACACCGATGTACTCAAGGTCGGTGTCCGGATCGAAGCCTTCAGATGCCTTGCTTGCAAAGTGCTCCATGAAAGCTTCTCGACTCAGGTGTCCTGGCCGCTTTGCGATATAGTCGAAAAGAAGCCCTCCCTCCTCCATGTCGCGAACAATGATGTATTTCCCGCCTTCATGTTTTTCTACTTGTGATGCGGTCGCTCTGGATTCTTCGTGAGTGTACTTGCCATGGATTACAGCCGTGAAACCGTCCTTGGCATATTTCTCTACGCGTTTCCAGACCACTAGTACAGATCCACAGGTTGTGTCGACGAGAATACATCCAATCTTCTTGAGATTTTCGAAGTCTTGGAGCGTTAGGCCAAAAGCTGGCAGGATAACGACGTCTTCAGGAGTAAGATGCGAGAAGTCGAAGCTTCCATCCGAGTCTGGGTAGAGGAACGCGATGCCCATGTCTGTCATCCGCTTGTTCACGTGCGGATTGTGAATGAGTTCCCCTAGGAGGTGAATCTGTCGTTCAGGGAACTGATGGACCGTCTCGTATGCGTAGTCGATGGCACGGTCCACGCCGTAACAGAACCCGAACTCTTTTGCTAAGTGTACCGTGATGTCGCCGAATTGATCGGTATACCCGCGTGAGCGAATCCGCTCTACCAAGGCCGATTGGTAATCGGAGTCGATCAGAGGCCTGAGCTCTTTTTTGAGTCCGAAGCCTTTGCGGAAGTAGGTCTGCTCCATGAGAGGCGTTGGGGTTTTAGACGGCGTAATCAGAACTGTATACGACAGGGGGAGCTACACAAACCGGCGTAAGGAGATCCTGGAATCTATAAAGGCCCGTCTGGGGTAGGTAGAATCATGAACATCTTAGGTCGCCTTGCACTTTTGTTTGTCGTTCTTCCAATCTTGGAGCTAATTCTCCTAATTGAGATAGGCCGTCATATAGGCTCTCTGCCCACTCTTGGCATTGTGGTTCTCACAGGTGTTACTGGTGCCTGGCTCGCTAGGACGGAGGGATTGCGAGTCATCTTCAGGTTCCAGGAGGAGCTGGTTTCAGGTCGTTTGCCTGGTCAAGCGATGCTCGATGGTATTTGTGTTCTGGTTGGTGGTGCTTTTTTGCTTACCCCAGGTGTAATTTCCGACTTTCTGGGCTTCTCACTCATGTTGCCTTTAACACGGCGCCGGATCCAGTCATGGATGCGAGACAACCTCGAGCGACAGGTCGCAGAGGGCCGGGTGCATGTGGTCTCAAGTTATGGTGTGGGTTTCGGTACAAGAGGGACGGACGGGGGGAGTAGGCTGGAGGAAGACATTCAGATACGCGAAGCGAAGATGGATCCTTCGAAGGGGATTGTTATAGAGCCTGAGGGATAGAACTGTTTTCGATGGAGGCAGTCGTCTCCGCTGGATTGTGTTCATTCGCTAGGTTACTGACATGAACCGAGACATCTCTTTCCTAGAGCGCCTTCTGGATGCGCCTGGGCCGTCTGGATTTGAAGTCCGGGCCGCGCGGGTGTGGCGTGAGGAGGCCGAAACGTTCGCACCTGACGTGCGAGTCGATGTTAGTGGCAACTCTTTCGCGACCGTGAACCCAGGGGGCAACCCTCACGTCATGTTGGCTGGTCACATCGACGAGATCGGACTTCAGGTGACACATGTCGATGAAGACGGTTTTCTCTATGTGGATCAGATCGGTGGGTGGGACCCTCAGGTGCTGGTGGGTCAGCGGGTTTCGGTTCTGGCCCTTGATGGGGACGTTCCCGGAGTGATAGGAAAGAAAGCCATCCATTTGATGCAGGCCGAGGAGCGGAGGAAATCCTCTAGAGTTAACCAACTCTGGGTCGACGTTGGCGCGGCGGACAGAGATGCTGTCGCGGGTCTTGGTATCCGGGTAGGTGACCCTATGGTGATTTCCCAAGGGATGGTGCGCCTGGCTGGTGAGCTGATAGCGAGCCGGGCGATAGACGACCGGATCGGGGCGTTTGTTGTATTGGAAGCCATCCGAATCTTAGAACGAGAATCTACCAAGCTATTAGCAAGTGCTACAGCGGTGGCCACGGTGCAGGAAGAGATCGGGTACCAAGGTGGCGGAGCTCGCCCGAGCGCCTATGCGCTTAAGCCCGACATAGCTCTTGTGGTTGACGTGACCTTCAGTACAGATGTGCCCGACATAGACAAGAAAGAGGTGGGTGAACATTCCCTTGGAGGCGGCCCGGTTTTGAGTAGAGGGTCGGCGGCACACAACAATGTTTTTGAAATGCTCGCAGAAGTGGCCGACCTCGAGGGGATTCCGCACACGATTCAGGCGTCACCAAGGGCGACTAGAACCGATGCGGACGGGATCCATCTCACCCGTTCGGGAGTCCCAACTGGGCTGATTTCGGTTCCGAACCGATATATGCACTCGCCCAACGAGGTTGTGAACTTGGATGACCTCTTTCACACAGCGCAACTGATTGCTGCCTTCATACGTAGGCTCAATTCCGAGGTCGACTTCACTCCTCGGTAGATGGCTGCGCGGGATAGCCTTCTATTTCTGTCAGGCCCTAAACGTTGACGCTCCCTAGTAGTACTTCTACCCTTTGTGCCCGCGCCGGTCGAGACCGCGGGCATCCCTCGCACGGAGGGCCGTCGACCGGCGGGAGGTGTACCACTAGACTGTGGGCGCCGAAGGGCTCGTTCGGGACCGCGCTGAAGCGAGTCGGACACTTCGATTGGACATCACTTGATGCTTGATGCTGCTGAGACCGTTAATGACCTGCAGACTATGCGTGACGAGGGCCATCTCTCGGATGCGCTTCTTCGCGCTGCCGTCCGTTCTATTGAGAAGGGAGACGACCGCTTCGACTGGGTCGGTGTCTACCTCCTGAATGAGGAGGGGCTCTGGTTACACAACTACATAGGCGAACCGACGGAGCATGCCAAGATCCCAGTTGGTACTGGGATCTGTGGTCGAGCCGTGCAGGAGCGGACGAACCTGAATATTCCAGACGTCGCTGCCGAGGAGGATTATCTGGCGTGCTCTCCAGATGTTCAGTCTGAGTTGGTCATTCTGATCCGAGCTGGCGACGAGATATACGGTCAGATTGACATCGATTCGGAGGAGAAGGCTGCGTTTACTGAGGAAGACGAGATTACCCTGATTGCGATCGCCGATAAGCTGGCTGAGCA
>DEBI01000128.1 GCA_002348465.1 Gemmatimonadales bacterium UBA2960
GAGACAGGATTCTCATGGGAGCGAGTTTCTGGCGCTGATGTTACCAGACTCCCGGAGGGTCTAGTACGATGGAGCCCGGTCTTAGGACTCGAATTGCGGCTAGGTGTCCCTGATTGGCTTGAGGCGCCCGGAGGCGGTCAAGGTTTTGGTGACCTAGGACTGGGTGCGAAGTTCGAACTTGGTCGCTTCGGGGTTTGGGACGCCGCGGTGATCGCGGCGGCTACACTTCCGACGGGTACGGAGGTCGTCTCTTCGGGAGGATTTGAGCCACAGGCTGTTCTGACCGCTGGTCGTGAGCTCGGCCTGCGGAGTTCGCTGGGTGTGCAGTTGTCAGCAACTGCTCCGGCAGGTGAAGAGGCCGTCGGAGTGATGTCCACAGTGGTGTTGGCTAGGGCCTTAAATGAGAGAGTTGGTTCCTTCATTGAGCTCGCGATAGAGAAAGGCTCTGGCGAGACCTCAGCATCTCTGGTGCACGCGGGGCTCACGTTTGCACTAACGCCCATCATGCAGTTCGACATCCATGCCGCTGCAGGCATATCTGGATCTGCTCCGGATGCCCTCATCGGATTCGGGTTCAGCACTCGGCGGGACCAGAGATAGGTCTGTCTCGACTGCATAGGAGTAGGGGACATCAGTCAGCGAGTCCGCCATGCCAGCCTTTAGAATTTCCCGAGTCCCTGCAGGACGAGCAGCGTGACCGGAGTTGACACAGGTGACGATCAGGCCGACCATTTCCGGCATCATGATAAACGCGACGAAAACTGTATCATTCAATTGGTGGTGGCCCGAGACTAACGGGTTGCCCGGTTTCTGATGTAAACATCCTTCTTCAGAGAATCTTAGGCGACCCGGCGACGGGTTGCCTTTTTTTGTTCGAGGGCCCGCCGGGGAAGGTGAGCAATGGCGGACCCAGAGAAGAGCGAAGCATGTGTTACCACAGTCCCGTTGGTAACGACCCTTTCGATCGGGACAGCACCGGACCCGGTGGCTGTCTTGGAAGCACTTGGCGCAAGAGGTGAGCGCAGGGTGCTGCTCGAGAGTATGGGGAACTCTCCAGATGGAGACCGGCCTCCGACAGTCACTAAGAGTGTCGTAGTAGCTGATCCCCTCTTAAGCCTAGAAGCACGTATGGGAGAAGTCACTTGGGACATTCTTCAAGAACGAGCTGAGCCGCTGCTGTCAATTCTTGCTGAGAGACTGAGTCTCCCAGACGGATATGATTATTCATCAACTCGATTGAAAGCGTCTTTTCCGTGCGAGCCGATGAGAGGGCTTATGTCCGATGCCGACCGCATCGCTTCGGCGACTGTCCTCGATGCACTTCGAGCGACATCTGGTCTCCTTGTAGATCGCGGTTCCACCCCATTTGCGTCTGGTATTTTCGGGGCATTCTCGTACGAGCTCGTCGACCAGTTTGAGACACTGCCGCCCCGGGCTAATGATCCGTTGGATGAGCCCGACTTTTCGTTCGTCTTGGGAGCCGATTTGGTTGTATGGGATCACGAGCTAGAAGAAGTATTCGTGATTACAAGAAGCTTTCCGTGGGAAGAGGCCATAGACGCGAGAAGTCGACACCGCCGACTAGTTCACCTAGTCGAGTCCATTTGTGGGGGAGACCCATCGGGAGAGCAAACGGTAATCGAGTCTTCCGGGATGGAGGGTGAGGGTGAAATCACTTGGACGGCATCGCTAGACAAGGAAGAGTTCGAGGAGGCGGTTAGAACGTTCCTAGAGGCAATCCGAGAGGGTCAGATATTTCAGGGCGTCCCTTCACGTAGTCTTCGTGCCGACATCCGTGTGGATCCGATAGAACTCTATAGAGGCCTGAGGCAGCATAACCCTTCGCCGTACATGTTTTATCTGGATCTCAGTGAAGGAGCGCTGGTCGGGGCATCACCTGAGACTTGTCTGCGTGTTCAAGACAGAGTCATAGAAATTCGCCCGATAGCTGGCACAACGGCACGAGGGCGCAGGGTGGACGGAAAGCTGGATACCGACACTGACGATCGCCTTGCTCTAGCGTTATCACTCGATCGTAAGGAGCTAGCGGAGCACTGCATGCTCGTTGATCTGGCTCGGAATGATGTTGCTAGAGTGTCGACGATAGGAAGTACCAGAGTGGTTCAGCAGATCGACGTCGAGCGATACGCCCACGTTCAGCATCTTGTGAGCCGAGTGAGGGGGCAGTTGCAAGAGGGATACGACGCTCTGCATGCGTACCGCGCTGTAGCAAATATGGGGACGCTCACTGGTGCGCCGAAGCTTAGGGCGATGGAGTTAATTAGGCTCGCTGAACCCGAGTCGCGAGGCTTTTACGGCGGAGCGGTTGGATACTTCTTATCAGACGGCACCTTCGACTCCTGCATCGTGATCCGTTCGGCGAGAGTTCTGGACCACCAGGTAATGTTGCAGGTAGGCGCGGGTATCGTGGCGGCTTCGATCCCAAGTCGGGAGTTCGATGAAACCGAACGTAAGGCAAGAGCACTGAAGCTTTCGGTGGCGGCGGTTCAGGAAATGACCAGCGGAGCGGGGCGCATAGGCTCCAGGTCTTCCGCACAGAGGAGAACCTGTGACTCGTCTCCCGAAGAGAACGAGGCGCTAGCAGGAGAGATCAGCACTGAGGGGTGGAGTGGTCGGCGGCCCCGTGTAGTAGTGGTGGATCATCGCGACAGTTTTGTGTTCATCCTCGGAGACCAGCTAGCGAGAGCTGGTGCTGATGTGGTCACTGTGCGCTGCGACGCGGCGCTCGAGGATTTCGCGTTGTGGGTCCAGAAACAGAACCCTGATTTGGTTGTTCTGTCACCTGGGCCTGGTGGCCCTAGGGACACGGGGTTCACGCTTCCGTGGCTGCAGACTGATCCGGATGTGCCGATCTTGGGTGTTTGCTTGGGTCACCAGGCGCTCGCTGAGGCGGGTGGAGGAGTCGTAGCATGCGCGCATGAGCCCGTTCATGGGAAGACCAGCACGATTGAAGTAGCGTCAGCCGATCTGGATACGAACCCCCTCGCTAATGCTTTCGTTCGGTCGATTAATCCAGTTCTAGAGGTTGCCCGGTATCACAGCTTGGTTGTCACACATTTGGGTCCAAACGATGTCCCGATCGCACATACGCGAGAGGGCAAAGAGATCATGGCGGTGGCCCATCGGACACGTCCCCGTTTGGGCCTCCAATTCCATCCTGAATCGATCCTTACCCCGACAGGTGGTCCTCTCATTGAGGCTCTGCTTCAAGGTGTTATGGGACCTGGTGCGTTAAAGTGATCGACAGCCAGGCGCCCTTAGATATGGACGCGAAGAAAGGAGTACTCGTTCGTCCGATTTCACTTCGCTATTGAGGAATTAAGATGCTCGTCATTATGCAACAGGACAGTACCGTGGAGCAGTGCGCTAAGGTTGAGGACGTGATTCGTGACATGGGTTATGAGCCACTGCCAGTTCCCGGTGAGAGTCGCACAGCTATTTGTGTGACTGGAAATAAGGGCCCTGTTGATCCCAGTCATTTGCAAAGACTAGCTGGTGTCCGGGAATGCGTCTCAGTCACTCGACCCTACAAGTTGGTTTCTCGTGAGGTTAAACCCGAATCGACGGTGGTGGATGTGGCCGGGGTCGAGATCGGAGGGAGCGATCCTGTGCTGATTGCTGGGCCGTGCTCGGTAGAGACTCCAGAGAGAACTCTGGCCATAGCGGATGCCGTGAAGCGGGCTGGAGGTCAGTTGTTTCGAGCCGGGGCATTTAAGCCTCGCACGAGTCCTTATTCTTTTCAGGGCTTTGGGTATGAGGCTCTGGATACTTTAGCAGAGGTTCGAGAGCAAGTAGGCCTTCCGATTGTGTCAGAGGTCGTCGACACCGATGCAGTGGGACCAATGAGCGAGGTCGTGGATGTGCTGCAGATCGGATCGCGCAACATGCATAATTTTGCGCTCATCAAGAAGTTGTCGATGGTGCGCATGCCCATCCTTTTAAAGAGGGGTTTGTCGGCATCACTCGAAGAATGGATGCTGGTTGCCGAGTATCTACTTTCGGCTGGAAACCACCAAGTGATTCTATGTGAGCGAGGAATACGAGGATTGGCAGGGCACGCTCGAAATATCTTTGATCTAAATGTTGTTCCTTTAGTTCGATCCATATCACATCTCCCGATCATAGCCGATCCGAGTCATGGTGTGGGGGATCGCAGTCGGGTCCGAGCGATGGCACGCGCGGCCGTAGCCTGTGGAGCTCAGGGGTTGCTGGTCGAGGCACATACAACCCCTGATTCGGCTTTTACCGATGCAGCTCAAACGATTGACATGGACTCGCTGAGTGGGATCCATCGAGACATAAGAGGCCTGAAGGGGCTTGAGACCCTTTCGCTGGATCAGTGAATGGTTCGGTGTCCGGATCGATTGAGCTGGAAGCGGACTGCTTTGCTCGTGACCGCATACTAAAACCGAGTCTCTTTAGCTTACAGAACCGGATGTTTTCTCTACCGATTCGGCGCAGTGTGGTTTTGTCGACGGTCTAGAGCAGTACCGATAGCGGAGTCGACTAAGCGAGCCATGACCTGATAGCCTGCTTGATTCGGGTGAACGCCGTCGTATGTGAGTTCGCGAGCTAAGCCGAGACTATCGTTTACCATCTCCGAATGGTAATCCACATACACCAGACCCTTATTTTGCGCCAATTGACTCATCCATGCATTGAGTTCGACGATCTTTGGGCCAGGATTTAACCCAGGCTTCCATGGGTAGTCTGAGACGGGCAGCACACTACATAGAACCACGGAGATTGAATTGGCCAAAGCGAGATCAACCATTGAGACAATATTGTCCTCAATCATTGTTTGGGTTGATGGCCCTGTATTCCCGGCGATGTCGTTTGTGCCAGCTAGAATCACTACTACGTCAGGTTCCAAGCGGATCACGTCTTGAGGAAAGCGAACCAGCATCTGCGGGGTGGTTTGTCCGCTGATTCCTCTTCCCAAGTAATGTTTCCCGGGGAACATCTCTGGGAAAAGACTGGCCCATGAGTCAGTTATGGAATTCCCGTAGAAAATCACTCGGTTTTCTGCCGACTCTTGAGGAGTGAGTTTCGCGTTCGCCTCCCGATAGCGCTCAAGTGAAGCCCAGTCATCGTCTTCCTGTGCTACTAGATTGTGACTCGCGAACAGTAGGATGAGAGGAACAGCTGCAAGGGTTGTGGCGAGTTTCATGAGCCACCCTCGCTCAGCTGAGGCTTTCTGGTCAACACCACGTAGTCAGCTAGTGGCGCGTACTCAGAATCCGACCACGCTTCGATGTCATCCACCTTCTTCATCACGACGGTGGTTACACGTGTTCCCGGTCGATAGGCCAAGATATGCTCCTGAATTCCAGTTCCCTTTTCCACATGGAACGAGCCTGCCATGTGTAGCACAAATGCTCCGATGTGTCCGACCAAGGCCTCAGTGATTGAATAGCCCATGGATGCGTCCCAAAGGGCTTGAGCTTGTATCATGTTTGGGTTTATCTCGTGACCCGCCGGACTTTCTTCGCTCTGTGATTCTTTTTCATCTCCCGCACTCGGGTCCATTCTGACAGAGGTCGTATCGGATTCTGACCGAATCCCTCGCATCGCTTCCGCCATCACAGTATCCCATTGGGCTCGGTACCGATCGGACGGGCCTCGGTAGGGAAGGGGTGGAAGGTAAGTTCGGGCCTGCTCCGAAAGGTCTTCTAGCGATTGGGGCCCCTGATTGGTCACTCGATTCACGTACCTACGAGGTGCGTTGGCGGCTATGACGGGTAGCCCAAACTCACGGGCACTCTCTACCAATGGTCGATAACGATTGGCATAGTCTTCCCAAGGTCTTGATGATCGGAGGAAGTGCGTCTCTGTGATCAACCCCGCTAGGTATTCGTTGATCACGTACTGAACGTCCCGCTCAAACATCTCTAGTGATAGCAGCACGGTACGACCCGAGCCATGATCCGAACCAATTCGGCTCACCACCTCGCGTAGAAGCAAAGTTTGGAACGAATGTCCGACCATGTCGTCGTGTTCCTCACCAACTAGCAGGACTTCGTCTCCGAGCGCCTCGTCTACGATCGCCGCAATTGTGATGGCGTCGCCGTTCCGATCGTATACCCTGTAGTCAACGCCATTAGCGATTGTCGTGTGGGCGAGTAGCTCTCTGGTGTCGTGCTGACTGGACGCAGGACAGGGTAGTGTGGCTAAGAGAAGAGTGAGGGAGAGGAGAGAATGAGTTGGTCCAGTGATCGTTGCCCCCTGCTTTTTCGACATAGTTAGGACTCGTTTATTTAGTGCTAAAGGGGGAATCTAGTCCGGTGAGCCACACCCTTCATTCACCACTCAGTTTCTATTTAGGGCAACACTTATGATCATGCTTGGCTAGACGATAATAGGTCCAAGAATGAGATGCCCGAAACCGATTACAGCTCACGAGACACCATGAAGAGTATCTGTTCACATCGATGTTTTTTCTATATCTGCGTCCTGGATTGTCACAGTGGATACGGACTGGTCGAACATCGATTTGCTTTTCTAGGGCTCCACCTGTTCTGTAACAAATGAGGATTGGGAGGTGTATCAATCGGCCCATCAACCCACGTAATTCTATATGACTCGTCGCTTAGCTTCACTAACAGGGATTCTGCTCTTCGCAGGCTGCGCCTCGGGAGGTGTGGGTGCCTCAGTATCTGACACTCGACCAAGGACGAATACTGACGTTGAGGTAAAACCGGATGTAATAAGTGAGGGTCCGGTGGTCGAAGCTACTTCTCTGGTATCGGCTCCAGATGCTTGGCAGCTGCTCGACCTAGCAGTTGATGGGGTCCCTGGTGTAAGCGCGAACCTTGCTTACGAGGAATTGCTCGCGGGTAGAACAGCAGCTCGGACCGTGGTGGTTGCTGTAATCGATGGTGGTATTGATACGACACACGTGGATCTCAGAGAGAATCTGTGGATCAATGAAGACGAAGTGCCTGGGAATGGAGTCGACGACGATAACAATGGTTATATCGACGATGTATATGGGTGGAATTTTCTTGGTGGGCCGGATGGAAAATCAGTAGGTCATGAAACGCTCGAGGTAACGCGGCTTCACGCAGACTGCCTTAGGGGTGAAGTATCTCCGATCGAAAAGACTTGTCAGGACTTAGCGGCTGACTACGAGGCCGAAATCGATGAGGTGAATCAGACGCTCGACATTCTGGATCAAATTGAGGAGGCATATGCGTTTGCGTTACCTGTTTTGCGGGGAGCCGGAGCAGGGCAGAACCCTACGAAGGAGAGCGTGCGACGAGTTTCTGCTGTAAGGCCCGATATTTCTCAGGCGAAGTCACTCTTTCTCCAGCTCGTCGACATCTTGCCCATCGAGGAGGTCCCGGAAGCGAGGGAAGCCTATGAGGGGCTTAGAGACTATGGCCTGAATCTTGAGTTCCGGCCGCGCGAGGACATCGTGGGGGATGACTTGTCGGATGGAACTGAGCAGGGATACGGGAACCCGGATGTTCACGCTACAGATCCTCGCCACGGAACACATGTCTCAGGGATCATTGGTGCAGTGCGTGGAAACGGGCTCGGCATCGATGGCATTGCCACCAACGTGAAGATCATGGCGCTTCGTGCTGTGCCCGACGGAGACGAGCGCGACAAGGACGTCGCCAACGCCATTCGTTACGCGGTCGACAATGGAGCGCACATCATCAACATGAGTTTTGGGAAAGGTTTTTCCCCTCGGAAAGTTCTGGTTGATGACGCTGTCCGTTACGCCGATGATCACGGGGTGTTGATGGTTCATGCTGCAGGCAACGACGGCGAAGACATCGACACAGGTGACAATTTCCCAACGCCATTTTTCAATGATGGGTCGCGTGCCCGTAACTGGATTGAGGTAGGTGCTGCTAGTTGGCAGGTCGACAGTCTTGCCGCAACCTTCTCCAATTATGGCCAGAACGCCGTAGATCTCTTTTCACCCGGGGTGGACATCCTTTCCACTGTCCCAGGAAGCGAGTACGAACGGGAGGACGGAACCAGTATGGCTTCACCTGTTGTGAGTGGTGTAGCTGCCTTGCTGATGGCGTATTTCCCGAATCTTGATGTATCCGAAGTGCGCAGGATTCTCCTCCACTCATCAGTGAAGCACCAAGACCATGTCTTGGCGCGGCCAGGTGATGGGGCAAGGATCCCTTTTGGGAGGCTTTCTGTTACAGGTGGGGTCGTAAATGCTTACGAGGCTGTGAAGGCCGCTTTAGCTGGAATGTAGTCTCTTCGCCTTATTGAGACTTCTCTAGCGCCATGCTTCTACGATGTCTTCAGCGATCAATCCGAGCGTGGCTTCCAGATCGAAAAAGTCTCCTGTGTTTTGGTTGGTGAAGACAGACACGATGCTGGGCCCACCCTCGTAGAAGAGTATCCCCACATCATTTCCGGCGATTGGAGGCCAGTCTCCGGTTTTGTGAGCTACGCTCACCCCCTGTAATCGCACTCGTTGTGGTAGGCGACTCGTGTAGAACTGTCTCGTAAGCATCGCGATCATTTCCGCACTTGCTTCTTCGTCAGCGAGTTCAGCGTTCAGGATTTGTTCCAGCAGGTTGCCCATTTCACGAGCAGTAGTCTTTCCCAGCCAGGATGTCGAGTCTCCTTCGAAGGCGAACGACCGCTTTGCGGCATCATCATCGTCCGGAAAGCCGGCTTCAAATACCTCTCGGTCACTCATTCGCGCATTTTCGGGATCATCCAGAACCCAAACTTCCCTGAATAGATCTCCTGTGGTCGCCTTTAAGCGTGTTTGGCTAAATCCTTCGTTCTGGAGAAGTGCATTCACACGATCGAGGCCCACGGCTTTGATAACCATGTCGGTCGCCGTGTTGTCAGATGTGATTATCATCTGCGTTACCAGGCTTCGAAGGGTAGGGTTCAGTCCAGGTTCGAACGTCTGGATTAGTCCGCTACCCCTTCGCATATCATTTGGCCCTACCGTGTAACGTTCTCCGAAGTCTAGTCTACCCGACGCGTTGTCTTGGAAGGCCTTAACCATCACTGGAATTTTGATCACGCTTAACGTGTTCATCGGATGGTCCGCTCTTACCGCTATCTCTCGACCCGTTGGGATGTGTTTTGCATAGATTGAGCTTATAGCATCGAGCCGATCTAAACGTGCCGCGACTCGCGATTGCAGGCTATCAGAGAGCGTTTCTTCTCTCGAGGAGGCACCGGTTTCGTCTGAACAGGATGCTATAGAAACGAGGAGCAGTGC
>DEBI01000071.1:0-582 GCA_002348465.1 Gemmatimonadales bacterium UBA2960
GAACCCGGCGCGTTCCATATGCTCGACCCAACCGTTACAGCACCCGCACGTTGGTGACTTGTACACCAAAACGCTCGGAAGATCAGGGTCGGGTGTCCTGGCCTCGGACATCGTACCATCTGGTGCGGCTTCGGCGCTGGAGCAGGAAGTGGTGACTATCGCGACTAGCGCGAGCAGGAATGAGAGGCGCATTTCCATTGGTCCTCATGCGTGGACTGTTCAGGGAAATAGTATACAGTGCATCAATGGATTCGACACATAGGTAAAGGCGCACTCCGGATGTGATCCCTTCGTGTTGCACGTCTGGAAAGTGATAAGAAGTGATCCTCTACAGGAGGAGTCGAGCTTTTTCCCGAGACAATGAACTTCTCTCCCCACACTTGCTGACTGGGGTGACGTGTGCAAGTTCGGGGTCATGCGAAAAATCGGGCTGGGGAGCCAGATCCTCATCGGCATGGTGATTGGTTCCATGGCGGGCGGTATCTTTGGAGATGCCGCTGCCATAGTGGAGCCTGTGGGTGACTTATTTATCCGCCTTCTCGTTCTTGCCGCGGTGCCGCTGGTGTTCTTCAATCTGCTCGC
>DEBI01000071.1:997-4461 GCA_002348465.1 Gemmatimonadales bacterium UBA2960
GCACTCCTTCTTGGGCTCGGAGCCATGGCAGTGCTCCGACCTGGTATCGGAATGCAGCTTACAGGTTCTGTGGATGGACCCGTCGGCACGGTCCCGTCCATCGCTGAGGTACTTCTGGGAATGATTCCTCGGAACGCGTTTGAGGCGTTCGTGGAAGGCAACGTGGTTCAGATTGTGGTGATCGCTGTACTGATCGGCGTGGCAACCCTACTTCTGGCGGAGGACTCTCGAATGCGTCTAGCCGGACTATACCAAGACGTATCCGCGCTCTTTCGTAGATTGGTAGATGTCATCTTGTTGACCGCTCCGGTAGGAATCGGAGCGCTTATGGCGGTGACCGTTGGTACCTATGGCGCAGCACTTCTCGGTCCGATGGCGCGCTTCTTGGTGGGCGTTTATTTGGCGCAGCTTGTGGTCTTTCTGGCCTACATGGCACTTCTGCGGTTGAGCGGAGCCCGATCGCCACTGAAATTCTTGCGCGAGACGGGGCCGCTCTGGGCGACGACGGCTGCGACGACCTCGAGCCTGGCGTCGCTGAGCGTATCACTGGAAACCGCGGATCGGATGGGGCTGCCGTCGTCCGTCTACTCCTTCACGCTTCCGCTCGGTGCGCAGCTAAACAAGGACGGGACGTCGGTCATGCTTGGTGCAGTTTTGCTATTCACTGCCCAGGTGGCGGGGGTGTCTTTCACTCCCGCGGCCCTCGTATCCGTTGTCCTGATTGGGTTACTGCTTTCGGAGGGTTCGGGCGGTATTCCAGGGGGTGGTTTCGTCATCGCCTTGATCTACGTGCAGGCATTCAACCTTCCCATCGAAGTAGCCGCTATCGTTGGTGGGATCTACCGTCTGGTAGACATGGGGAACACCACTGTTAACGTCATGGGTGATCTTGTGGGAACGTGTCTTGTCGTCCGTTCCGAATCAAAAAGAGGGAATGTGATTTGAACGACCAGATCCGAAGCTTTTTTCCCGGTGCGTCGGAACAGACTTATCTAAATATCGCCGCCAAGGGACTAATTCCTTCGAGCGTTCGTGATGTCGTCAACGCTTACCTCGATCAGCAGATTGCTGGGACAAGTGATAAAGATGTTCTCCGCGAACAGGTTGATGAGACAAGGGCTTTGATCGCATCAATTATTGGGGTCGAAGCGGATGAGGTGGCGATAACAAAAAACGTTTCCGAAGGACTCAATCTCTTTGCTGCCAGTTTAGAGTGGCGTGCCGATGACAACGTCGTCGTATGCCCAGATCTGGAGCACCCCAATAACATCTATCTATGGTTCAATCTAGCCCGTCGGTATGGGGTGGAGGTCCGATCAATTGAGTCGGTCGACGGGTCGATACCGGTCGATCGCATGGTCGCTGCTATAGACGAGCGCACGCGGATCGTAACGTTTCCGACGATTTCGTTTGCTCCAGGTTTCATTACTGACGTGGAACCGATTGTGAGGGCTGCTCAAGATGTTGGAGCGTGGACACTGGCAGATGGAGCTCAGTCGATAGGGTCTCTTGAGACAGATGTGCGGGCGATGGGGGTTGATGCCCTTGCGGTGGCTACACAAAAAGGCTTGCTGTCCCTATATGGGTTTGGATTTCTTTACGTTCGAAGGGAGGTGGCTGAGCAGCTTGTCCCCATCCATGTCGCTAGGTATGGGATCGCACTCGACGCGCATGAAACGGCGTACTCTGATGCTCCGTTGGTTTACGCTCCTGGGGCCCGGAGGTTCGACCTCGGCAACTACAACTACTTGGGTATGGCCGCGACTCGAGCGGCCCTGCAATTCATCAAGGATGTGGGCGTGTCGAAGATTGAAGCGCATGTCCGTGGTTTGGCTGCAGACTTGGCTGATGGCCTCATGGATTTGGGTATGCCGGTGGTGGGTGGTCGCCCAGGACCTCATTTGGCTCATATCGTTTCATCCGGTCACTTGGGCAGTGGCCGTCACTACACCGCCGAGGATCCTGAGGTGAACGAGCTACATCGACATCTCGTGGACGCAGGAGTTGTCTTTGCGCTTCGAGCCGGGGTGCTGAGATTCTCCTTCGGATTGTATAACAACCATTCTGACGTCGAACGAGTACTATCAGCAGTGCGATCCTGGAGAGGACAAGGTGTGAACGTCTTATGAAAACAGCACGTGTATACTCGACTATAGTATGCTTGGCGTTTTTAGTAACTGTAGCTCACCCGCTCGAAGCTCAGCGCGCTCGGTGGGCTGACGCTATCGAGGAGTTTTCGTTTTCAATCTCTCAAGATGTAGCTGACGATGCGGTTGGGGGCATAGCAGCTGGTATCATGGTCAACGGAGACTTGGTGTGGGCGGATGCGTGGGGGCTTGCGAACCGTGATACGCGAGAGCCAATGGGTTCTGCGTCTGTCTCCCGCACAGGTTCGATATCTAAATCAGTAACGGCGTTACTGATGATGGTCCTAGTCGATCGCGGCGTGATCAGGTTGGACGACCCGGTCTCACGATACTTGCCAGAAATCAACAACCTTCAAGACCGCCGGCCTGGTAGCGAGGATATCACCTTCCGCCATCTAGCCTCTCACACGGCCGGACTGATTCGTGAGCCGGACTGGTCCGAATCAGTGGTAGGTCCGATTAGCGACTGGGAGAGCCGGATCCTCGAGTCGATTCCGAGGACCGCATACGATTCAATCCCAGGTGCCCGCTATCAATACTCTAACATCGGTTTTGGCATACTTGGTCTAGCTCTCTCAAAAGCAGCTGACCGTCCGTTTATTGAGCTCGTCGAAGATGAAATTTTTACTCCACTCGGGATGACTGGCTCTTCATTTGTAGTGCAAGGTGCTGAGCTAGAGCCGCGTCTTGCACAGGGCTATGTCGTAAGGGACGAGCAGATCAGCTCTGAAGCGCCGATGAGGGAGCACGCTGGGAGAGGGTACAAGGTCCCAAACGGGGGAGTGTATTCGACTGTAGGTGACCTAGGGCGTTTTCTTGGAGCAATAGCTGGAGTGCCGGGGCTCAAGATTATTAAGGAATCAAGCCGTGAGCAGATGTTAGCTATGCAGACACCTGAGAATCCAAAAAGGGGCTATGGTTTGGGCTTATCACTCCTTAGCGACGATGAAGGAAATTGGTTCGCTGGCCATGGAGGCTCTGTAGCGGGGTACAATGCCTACATGACCGTCGATCCGGAGGCCAAAATCGGGGTGGTTCTCCTTCGTAATTACACGCAGGGTAGGACGAATCTAGGTGGTGCGGCACAGTCTCTTCTTTCGGAACTCCGAGCCAGTCGCCGCTAGTTCGGGTTGGGCTGCTGGACAGCGAGCTTCAGTGCTCTTCAGCTAGTGTGGCAGTCAGGTACGCAATCGCATGCAGGGGCACCGCAATAAATGCCACGACAATCGACTGGATTACCGGGTCAACAAACGCGTATGGGATGAAAGCGATCGTCCAGAACACTGTTCCTAGTAATGCAACGTTTGCCTGAAAGCG
>DEBI01000071.1:4853-8662 GCA_002348465.1 Gemmatimonadales bacterium UBA2960
AGAAGGCCGAAGGAGACACTGTACATCCTAAATTGACGCCACATGCTCGGCATTAGAGGGTCTGGAGATTGAGCCTGCTTCATGGCGTTTACTGCGAACTCGCGCAGTCCTCCAATCCCGTTCTCAAGTACGAAGGTCCAGACATGCATGGCCGTATGTGCACAGCCAGCGGCGATCAGCCATAAACCGGCTACTGAGAGCCAAAAGCGAGGGTTATGAATCATCGGGTGTCTAAAGGGCTATCCGCCATTCGGGTCACAAAAGTTGCGGTGGTGCTAAACCTATGCGTTGTAATTCCTCACGACGTGGACGGCTAGCGCAAGCGGTTCCGTCAATCAAGTTGTTATCATGTACGCTATGGAAGTTCAGATCTTTGGTGTGAAAAAAAACGCCGACGTTCGAAAAGCGGAGCGCTTTTTCAAAGAACGCCGCGTTCGAGTCCATTTCATGGATTTCAAGCAGCGGAGCCCATCCAAGGGAGAACTCCGCCGTTTCTTTCAGAAGTTTGGGGAAAAAGGTCTGATCGATCGCACTGCGAAGAGATTTCACGCTTTGGGTCTTCAGACGGCTTATTATACCGACGACCGCTGGCTCGAAATTTCTTGTGAAGAACCTATGATTTTGCGCCAGCCTCTAGTGCGAATTGGAAACCGACTCTCGGTCGGTTCTGCTGAAGCTGAGTGGAAAGAGTGGCTCGCAGGGTAGTTCTATTTCTTGGTGGCCTAGGTCTATTGCGAGACGGGACGGGCTTTTGGAAGCATCTTGACGGACCACAAGCCCGAGTTCGTGTCTGCGAAAAAAACGTGACCCTTGAATGGCTGCACTCCCCATACCATGGTTGCGTTGGGTGTATACCCGGTCGGTGTTGCTGACTTGAAGACTGAGATCTCACGACCTTGGGTGTACAAATTCCCCATTAGTTCGCCGCTCACATCGACCATACGAACACCGCCCTCGTAGTATGCTTGATAAAGGACGTCGTCCTCAACCCACATGTTGTGCGTTCCGAATTCTGGCACCTCATAGCGTGCTACCATTTCAGGGTTCTCGGGATCAGTAAAGTCGATAATTTGGATATAGCCTCTTGTGACGAGTGGGATTCCGCCTACGCCTGTGGCTGGGTTGTATTGTTCCGCGTATGAACCCATCGAGCGTGGATATCCTGCCCACGCTAGCCCACTACGGTTCATGATTTCGTCACCGAGGAAGAGGTACGTCTTACCAGTTACTTCTGAGTAGTATGGAAATGCGGCGTGTGTCGCCCCCGATGGTGTGGGGTAACTACTCACATATACTGGATTTTGAGGAGATCCTCCCCAGCGGCCATTTCCTACGTCCACGACTACGACTCCGGTACCCCATTCGGAGGAGAAAGCTAGTCCGTTAGCAATCCACACGTCGTGGATTCGACTATCGGGATGATTGTATTCCGAGACGTATTCAGGTTTGTAGATGTCCGTCATATCGATAATGACGTACTTGTCGCCGTCGGAAAGCGCGTAGAGATAATCGTCGTCTGCGAACATGTTGTGCACGCCGCCGGTTATCCCATTCTCGTAAACTGTCGCGACCCTAGGCTCACTGGGAATGGCCATGTCTACTATTACCAGGCCGTTGCGCCTGTTGGTGGCTCCCTCACGAGATAGCACTGCATATCTGCCGTCTGGAGAAGCTTTTACATCGTTTACTGTGCGCGCGTCCACTTGGATGGAATCGTATTTTACCGGTGCTGTGGGATCCGTGACATCGTAAAAGAAGGCGTATCCACCCGAGACTTTAGAGCCGGTAATGACGTAGTCTCGTCCATCGAGGCCCTCGAACGCCCAAAGATCAGTGGTGCGATACCAGTTTTCGGCTCCTTGACCCACCAACTCTAGTTCCTGAACTACCCCACGGGATTTCGCTTGGAAAGAGTGTCGAGCACTCACTGCGCCGGCTGTCGCGGTAATTGTATGGATACCAGGTATATCAGCGACGTAGGAACCCTGATGATTGATTTGACCTGTAGCGGCGACCCCCAACATGCCATCAGTGGCTGTGTATGAGTGAGACCAGTTAACTGGTATATCGGTACGGACCTCACCCGTCATATCCGTAATGACTGCTTGGAAATGAATGACGTCTCCCGTCCGAGCTTCAGTCGGGCCACCTCTGAGGGTTAATGTGATTTGGGGCACAGCTTCGACCTCATAGGAGAGTGATGCCGACACGCCTTCGAACGATGCTTCGATCGTGACGTGTCCTGATGAGATGCCGGTTACGTTGCCGAAGCCGTCGACTGTAGCGATCAGCGGGTCTGAGGACTTCCACGAAACTTGAGGGTCTGGCCGCTGCGAGCCGTCGGAGTGCTGAGCGAGGATGTCATGCTGGATTGTTGTACTTACAAAGAGCTTCTGGTGCCGACTTGCGAGTTTGAGGTCCTCGATTGGAGGCCATTCTACGATAACGGGGACGCTGATAGATATCGGCGCCGACTCCGATCCAGCTCCGACCACGAGCGTTGCTGTGATTTCGAACTCCCCTTGTGAGAGCCCCTCGACGAAGCCGTCACTAAGTCGGAGTGAATTCCTTGGAGCTACAACACGTATTGCTGCGTCGACCTGGGAGCCGGAGCTGTCGACTGCGTTAACCGAGAATGGCACCTGGGAACCCAAGGCGACCACCACTCTATCGGCGCTCGGGACAAGGCGGGCTACACGGTTCTCATCCTGGGCGTTAATGGAGCTAGGAAGGATACCAGTAGCCATTAAGAGACAATAGGCGATGGGAAGTAGGTGAATTCGCTTCATGGGAGATCGGTGAATAACAGGTAGTGTGTCTTCAGGGAACGTGGTTCTAGATTGCGAGGGTGATGGGCGCTTCAGCGATTAGTTTGCGGGCAATTCGAGAGCATCGAGTTCCGCGACCAAGGCAATTTGGGTTCCGTCCGGGCTTACGGCGAGTCGGGACAGGTTCAAATGAAGATCCGAGAAGTCTGCTATCTGCTTCCAACTTGCTCCTGGTTCGTACCTGCGGGCGAAGATAAGTGGGCCGTCTGTCATAAGAAGGAAATGGTCTGGAGTCCACGCGTGAAAATCACCCTGCGATACTGCTTCACTGATTCGCTCCGGGGGGCCACCCCGACCGGGAAGGCGCATAATCGTTGCCGAGCCGTCCTCATGACGCTGCACGTAGGAAATGTCTTCGGTGCCGGGGATATTGTGAATCGAACGCCCTATGTCCTCGGTCAGGATACGGGCCTGACCTGTTTCGAGGTCTCCGACCTGCAGGGTAGCCGGGTTACCTAGCACGAACATCGCCACTGTCGACTCGTTGATCCATTTGTGGTATCCCACGGGTGCTATCTGGGGAAGTATGAGTGAGGCATTTGAACCGTCTAGATCGAATCTCCAAAGCCTTTGCATCGAATCAGCCTCGACTCTGATGACTGAGATGCCCGACCCGTCCGGTAGGGCGGTCGCTGAGTACTCGCTCTCTGGCGCGCTTTGTGTGATCCTGGTCACACTTTCTGTGGCAAAGTCATAGCGCCAGATGTCTGACTGTCCGTTTTGTGGGTCGTTCGCCGTGTACCAGATTCCTGACGCGTCGGGGGTGAAGTAGGGCTGATTGTCGTAGTCGGGCCTCTGGGTGAGGTTAGTCAGGGCACCTATTACCGGGATCCCTTCAGAGTCGGAAGACAGATCAGCGATCAGGATGTCTGCATCTCGCGGCGAGATGAAGGTCTGAATTACCTCTTCGGCATCTCGTCCTTCTTCCGACCTGTCAACGTTGCAGGAAGCCGTGAGTGAGATTAGCGATAGGCTGATAGC
>DEBI01000039.1 GCA_002348465.1 Gemmatimonadales bacterium UBA2960
CAGGAAGAACCCCGAAACATGGGGGCACTCACCTTCATCGGGCCGCGGCTAAGAACCATAGTGCCACGCAAAGTGCCACTCTCGTACGCAGCCCGTCCCGAACGTGCCAGCCCAGCTGAAGGAAAAACATCGAGCCACGCTGAATCACAGAACGCAGTCATAATTGAAGCCCTCGGCGGCGAAACCCCGACAAAAGCATAGGAAGGATCGGCCGTAGCTGACGATCCCCAGAGAAAAACCACACCAAAACCAGTGCGCGCCCGATTCGCAAGAACGCTTAACGAGCCTTCGAGGTTAGCGTTTCAGTAGTTCAATCGGCGAGCGCCAGCTACCTTCGACGACACATGAAACTTCCCTTCCAACTAGACCGACCCTTGGTCTTCTTCGACCTCGAGACGACAGGTGTCGACGTGAAGACCGACCGTATCGTTGAAATCGCGTTCATAAAGTGGTGGCCGCGGGGAGATGTTCTAGAGAAAGAGAGGAGGTTCAACCCAGGAATCCCTATTCCTGCGGCTGCAACGGCTGTCCACAAAATCACAGATCAAGACGTCGAGAACGAAGTTAAGTTCTGTCAAATAGCCCGCTCCCTAGAAGAAACCCTATCCGGGTGCGATTTAGCTGGATTCAATGTCCGCAAGTTCGACATACCAATGCTTGTCGAGGAATTCAAGCGCTGTGGCGTCACCTTCTCAATGGAGGGACGCCGTGTCGTCGACATGATGAACATCTTCCACAAGGAAGAGCCAAGAGACCTCTCAGCCGCAGCTAAGTTCTATCTTGGCCGTGAGCACGAGGGCGCGCATGAAGCATTGGAAGACATTAGGATTTCGAAGGCGGTACTAGGGGCACAACTCAAGCGCTACTCGCATCTGCCTCGTAGCATGGATGGTTTGCACTCATACTGCGCAAGCACCGAGCTAGAGCGTTGGTTCAGCCCTGAGGAAGAAGGGCGTGTCTTCAGGAGAGGGAAATACCAAGGCCGTCCTCTTCAGGAGGTTGCAGCCGAAGCACCGGACTACCTGCATTGGATGATTGGGGCCAAAGACATGGACCAGGGCGTTATCGAGGTCGTTCGAGAAGCCTTAGAACCAAGCTAGCCCGTAAACCAACCTGTTTTAAACGATAAGAGGCACTCCCGTGACGAAAACTTCAGCGATGCCCACACCTAAAAGAAACAAGTACCGGAGACACGCTGGCACCATCTTCTTGTTTTCGTGGACGTTCCTGTCTCCGTCAACTGCTGCATCCTTGAGCGGCCAAGCTGCGATTACGACAGAAGTGATGTCATCCATGTATCCGCGATCGATAGGGCCCGCGGTAACAGGAGGTCGGATCCACGACGTCGAGGCGCTCCCTACCGACCCCTCTACCGTCTTCGTCGGTACGGCTTCCGGAGGGCTATGGAAGTCGACCAATCGAGGGCAGACGTGGGTAAACGTATTTGCTGACAAACCTGTCAGTACTTTTGGGGACATAGCCATCTCACGCTCGGATCCTAAGATCATGTACGCTGGGACTGGTGAACAACAAAACCGGCAGTCGTCCTCGTACGGGAACGGTATATACCGTTCCAATGATGGAGGTGACACCTGGGCACACCTGGGGCTAGAGCAAACCAGGCACACCGGACGAATCGTGATTCACCCTACAAACCCCGACATTGTTTACTTCGGCGCAGTCGGAAATCTTTGGGCAGGATCAGAGCATCGTGGGGTCTTCAAGAGCACTGACGGTGGCCAAAACTGGGACAAGGTTCTCTTCGTAGATCAGTTCTCTGGTGTGATCGATATGGCCATCGACCCTCATAATCCCAACACCATTTACGCCGCGACCTACCAAAGGCTCCGGCGCGCCTGGGGCTTCAACGGAGGCGGCCCAGGCAGTGGCATATGGAAATCGACAGACGGCGGTCAAAACTGGACCCGCCTCGGCTCAGGGCTTCCCGAGGGTGACCTAGGACGGATAGGAGTTGCTGTTGCTGAATCGAACCCTGACGTCGTCATGGCTATCGTCGAAGCCGAAGACAATCAATCAGGAGTCTACCGGTCCGAAGACGCAGGTCTATCGTGGAAACGGGTCAATCAGCAGAATATTCGGCCGATGTACTACTCGCACATCTTCATCGACCCGAACGATGACAAGCGCGTGTACACACTCGCGACCCGATCGTACTTCAGTGACGACGGCGGTGAAACGTTTAGTCAAATCGCTCTGGCCCCGACCTACGACGTAGGAATCCACGCTGATCACCACTCACTATGGATCAACCCTTCCGATCCAGAGCACCTCTTCCTCGCAGGCGACGCGGGGCTTCATGAGAGCTACGATCGCGGAATCAACTTCCGAAAGCTCAATAATTTTCCAATCTCGCAATTCTACGCGATCGGTGTGGACATGCGTGACCCTTACTGGGTCTATGGGGGACTCCAGGACAACCACTCCTTTTTCGGCCCCTCAGAAACGCGTCGATGGGCAGGTATCCTCAACGACGACTGGATGCAGAACGGATTCGGTGACGGCATGTTTTGGCAGGCCGACCCAGACGATGCCCGCTACAGCTACGGTAGCTCAAACGGCGGGAACTACTTCCGGTACGACACACAGACTGGCGACATGCTAGACATCTCACCGGAGCCTCCTGTTGGCCAAAGATACCGTTTCGACTGGACATCACCGATGATGCTTTCTCAGCATGACTCGGATCGGCTCTACGTCGCCGGCAACAGCCTCTTCGTTTCAGAAGACCGAGGAGGCTCTTGGTCAACAAGCGAGGACATGAGTCGACAAGTAGACCGGGACACTCTTCAGATCATGGATGTTCTAGGTGCAGACATAACGATCTCACGAAACGACGGAACCAGTTCCTTCGGAGAGGCAGTCACACTCGACGAATCACCGCTCGATATTGACGTGCTCTGGGTTGGCTTCGATGACGGCAACCTACAAGTGAGTCGCAATGGAGGGACCACGTGGGCCGAGGTATCTAGCAACGTGCCGGGGCTTGCCGACGGTACGTACGTCAGTCGGATCGTAGCGTCATTCACTAGTGCAGGGACCGCATACGCTACCTTTGACGCACACCGTGACGGTGACTTCCGCCCGTACGTGTACAGGACACATGACTTCGGTTCATCTTGGGAACCGCTGCACGCGAACCTGCCCGAGATGGGTTCCGTCAATGTGCTCGTGGAGCACCCAGACAACCCCAGTACCCTCTTCGTAGGCACCGAACACCACGTCCTGGTCAGCACGGACGCAGGAGAGAATTGGGCTCGAGTGCCCAACCTGCCAACAACGAACTACGACGACATGGTGATCCACCCTCGCGAGAAAGACCTTGTGATTGGGTCACACGGTCAAGGTGTGTGGATCCTAGACGATACGCGCGCTATAGCTGAGTGGAGTGACGCTACCAATCCAGTGACAGTCTTCTCGATCCCCAATGGGACGATCAAGCTCTGGAAAAAGGACACGTCTTACAGAGGGCAAGACAAATACGCTGGGACAAACCCAGTCGATGGAGTTGAGGTAACCTACAGACTTATAAACGCGACAAATGGGGCGACAATGAGGGTCCACGCAGCGGACGGAACCCTGGTGCGAGAACTGACCGTCCCGGGCAGCGCTGGCACTCACCGGGTACACTGGGATCTCAGGCATGGCGGGCCTGATGTCGCAGGCCAATGGAGTAGGCACAACAGTCCTGTTCTAGCCCGCTCAATCGAGGCATGGGGTCCCTGGGTATCACCAGGGACGTATACAGTCTCTATTCAGGCAGGCGACCAAAATGCAAAAAACGTTGTCGAAGTCCGTGGTGATCCCGAGATGCCAATGCTGACGCAAAAAATGTACGAGGACCGCGAGCGCTTCATGCTCGATGCAATCGCTCTCACGACTCGGATCTCTCGGACGATGAGAGACTTCGACTTAAGCTCGGCAAGAGGTGACTCCGGCTTTCGTAACCCAACAGGCTCACCCCGTACCCCTGGCGAGATGCTGCGCACGGCACGTCGCCTCGCACAGCAGGTATACGGAGCACTAAATGGTGGCGGAGTCCGTCCGGGCAGCCTCTATCCTCCAACTCAGACTCAGCGAGAGCAGCTCCTGGACGCACAGGAGTTACTCAGCCAAGCGATTGGTGAACTGCGAGAAGACCCAAAATAAAGAGACACCATGAGACCTCAGCAACGCCTCCAACGCACGCTGATCGTCCCAAGCATATTTGTCATGCTAACCGCCTGCGATTTCGAAATGCCACCCTCAGGGGCCCCTACCTCTGGGGATGACATCGAGACACTGCCTATGCAAGGGGTGCACGGTCAGAGTCCGGCTGCATCAGGTGGTGTACCCAGCGTGATCATGCTTTCTCCAGCAGGAGCCTCGCCGGAGATCGAAAAAACAGCGTCGCTATTCACTATTGACCAATTCGGTCTAACCTTTTCGCCTAGGTATCTGCTAGCAGACAAAGGTGATCCTATCACGTTCACGAATAGTGAGTCCGATCTTTCCCACAATGTGCGTCTTCGTGCGTTCGGTGACACAATCGACGTTATCGATGCGGATGCCAATCCGGGCGAACAACTAGTGGTTCAACTCTTGGCTGCGGGCGGTTACGACGTAATCTGTGACATGCATCCCGGCATGACGGCTTTCATCTTCGTATCCGAGGCAACGCACTCGGTCTTCGCCCAGACTGACGGGAGCTTCGCTCTCGACTCGGTGCCCGTAGGCACATACACACTGCAACTTTGGACCGCCGCAAGCGGTTTCCAGGCACCGCGCTCCGTCGAGATCGGTCCCGGTCTCACCAGCATCAATCTTGAAATGTCAGGGTAGATGTTCTCAAAAATATTAGCGCACAACCTAAGCGATTAAGTATTTCCCCAACTAACCAATTGACCATGCTTCTACACGCCCATTCCGGCTTCCGATATCTAGTCCTCTTAACAGGCGTCATTGTTATTGCGTATGCCGCTTACGGGCTAGCAACCAAGAATCAGTATGGGAAACGTATGCGCATACTCTCTGGGATCTTCACTGGGGTCGTCGACCTAACCGCCCTGTTAGGGCTATTGGTCGTGATCTTCACTGACAATTTCTATCCTCAGCTCACCGGACACATCATGATGATGGTCGTTGCTGTGGTGACAGCCCATGTGGTGCACGGGGTAATGAAGCGGCGCCCCCCGGAAGCCCAAAGCTTCACTCCGCACCTCATAGGGACTCTTGTTGTGCTGGCATGTCTAGCGGCTGGTATCATAGCGCTAGGTCGCCCCATCATCGGCTGATCCTACGGAC
>DEBI01000106.1 GCA_002348465.1 Gemmatimonadales bacterium UBA2960
CCTGACCGGTGCCCGGATCATCACGATGAACGGGGACGAGGTTTTCGAGCAGGGAGACATCGTCATCCGGAACAACCGGATCGAAGCCGTCGGTCCATCGGGCAGTATCGCCATCCCGGAGGACGCCGACCGCATGGACATGGCCGGCCGGACGATCGTGCCCGGATACGTCGACACCCACGCTCACCTGAGGGCGTCGTTCAACGTGCATCGCGCGCAGCCTTGGTCGTACGCGGCCAATCTGGCCTACGGCGTGACGACGGCGCGCGATCCCCAGACCGGCTCTAGTGACGTACTGTCGTATGAGGACTTCGTGCGTGCTGGCCGGATGGTCGGCCCCCGGATCTACAGCACCGGGCAGGGCGTCTTCTCCGGCGAGGGCATCAGTAGCCTCGATGAGGCGCGCGACGTACTTCGCCGCTACTCGGACTACTTTGACACAAAAACGATCAAGATGTATGGGGCCGGGAATCGCGAGGTGCGCCAGTGGATTATCCAGGCGGCCCGAGAACTAGAGCTTATGCCTACTACGGAGGGTAGTCTTGATCTGCGTCTAAATCTTACGATGGCGCAGGACGGGTACTCCGGAACAGAGCACAATCTCCCCGGTGTCCCTCTCTTCAAGGACGTTGTCGAACTTGTCGCTCAGTCGAACATGGCTACGACTCCTACGATCGTAGTCACGTACGGCGGTCCTTGGGCAGAAAACCTGTTCTATACGACGACTGATGTACTACGTGATGAGAAATTGGCCACCTTCACACCGTGGGAAGAAATTTATCAGAAGGCTGCGCGCCGGGCGGGTAGCGCAGGTTGGTTCGATCAATCTCAGTACATCCATCAGGAGATTTCTGATTTTCTTGATAATGTGGTAGAGGCCGGTGGCCGTGCGGGCGTTGGGAGTCATGGGCAACTTCAAGGGCTTGGTTACCATTGGGAGCTCTGGCTTACTGGTGCATCTGATCACATGACGAATCACGAGGCTCTAAAGATTGCCACGATCATCGGAGCGGATGCCCTGGGGCTGGATCAGGACCTCGGGTCGCTCGAACCGGGTAAGCTGGCGGATCTAGTAGTGCTCGATAGTAACCCGATCGATGATTTATCAAACACGAACACGGTGCGCTGGGTGATGAAGAACGGACGCCTGTATGAGGGTGACACCTTGAAGCAGGTGTGGCCCAGAGAGCAGGAACCTCAAGGCTTCTACTGGCAGGGCGCGGGTACCATCCCTACCAGAACGACGGGTAACGAGTAACGAGATGTCCGCTCCTCTTGAGGACATACGGGTTTGCGATGTTACACAGAACCTCGCAGGTCCATTTTGTGCTCAGATTCTGGCTGACCTCGGTGCTACGGTAATCAAAGTAGAGCCTCCAGGAGGTGACTTGGGTCGTCTGTGGGGTCCTCCGTTCTGGGGGGAAGACTCGACTTTGTTCTTATCCGCAAATCGGGGAAAGCGGAGCATCATTCTTGACCTGAAGCAGCAAGAGGGTATGGATGTTCTGAAGAGGATCGGTGCGTCGTCTGATGTCTTCATACAGAGTTCGAGACCGGCCGCCGCTTCAGGGCTAGGCATTGATGAGGCGTCGGTCCGCGTTTGGAATGAGGACATTGTACATATGTCGTTGAGCGCATACGGGCAGAAGGGCCCGATGAGCGATCAGCCTGGGTATGACCCGCTCATGCAGGCTTATGCTGGAATTATTTCAGTGACCGGACAACCGGGAGGACCACCCACTCGAGTAGGTGGATCGGTTGTGGATTTTGGCACGGGCATGTGGGCGGCGCTGTCGATTATTAGCGCTTTACGAGAGCGGGATCGCACGGGGAAGGGAGTGGCTCTTGAGACGTCCCTGATGGACACATCTTTGGCATGGATCTCATACCATATGATGGGATACATGGCGACGGGTGAGGTTCCCGGTCCACGAGGGTCCAGTCTTGGCGCAATCGCACCATATCGGGCTTTCCCAACCTTAGACGGATATGTGATGATAGCAGCCGGAAATGATGCAATTTTTCATCGTTTGTGCGACGCGCTCGGACTAGTGGGTACGAAAGATGACCCCCGTTTCGCATCGAACTCGGACAGGGTTGCGCATCGGAGTGACTTGGACGCGATCATTGAGGGAGTTACATCTCAGATTTCGACAGGCGAACTACTAGAGAGAACTCTTCGAAACGCTATCCCGGCATCAGCGATACAATCGATTGCAGACATAGTCGATGATCCTCAGGTCGCCGAAGCAGGTATGTTCCAGACCGTGGGCCATCCAGAAATAGAAGGCTACAGGGACGTGTCCCTTCCTCTCCAGATTGATGGCGTGCGGCCGAGGGCCACGCGCGTGCCACCAACACCAGGTGAACACTCAGTTGAAATCCTTGAAGAACTCGGCTTCGACGGAGAGGAGGTCGATCACCTGTTTGATGTTGGAGCGGTCAGCAAGGGCAGCTGAGGAAGTTGTTACTGCCTAACCTGGGACCAAAGCGACTCTGAATCCGATAAAGGGCCTTCGTGCTCCAGGATCGGCGCCGCCACGGTTTGCAGCACGGATCATTTGCTCGGGGTCGCCGAAAGATCCGCCTCGCATGACCCAGAGGGCGTCCATGCGCAGTGTTTCTAGGTCGTCTTCATGAGTGAACGGATATGGCTGGTATGGGCTGGTTGTCCATTCCCAGACATTGCCACTCATGTCGGAGAGACCGTGGGCGCATCGCGGACAAGGGTTCGAGCCGACTGCGGTTGTCCCTCCAGCCAGATAGGTTGCAAAATCGGGTTCAGGCTCATCACCCCATGGGTAGATGCGCCCGTCTATGCCACGTGCGGCTTTTTCCCACTGCGCTTCGCTGGGCAGGGATACTCGCCAACCAGTGAGGAGGAGCGTAGCGATTGGTTCGGCCAGCAAGCCCTCTGCAGCACTCGTTCGAATCTCGTCGTCTAACCAGGCCGCGTATGCTACGGCGTCTGTCCATGCCACCCACGTGACCGGGTGATCTGGCGGAGCACTGATTGCCTGGGGCGTCGTCACAGGATGCTTCGAAGAACTAAGGAAAGTGGCATACTGAGCGACCGTGACTTCGTATCTAGACATGAAGAATGTCGGCTCATCCGGACGTCCCGATACGCGACTGCTTCCCCACCATTCGAGGTCGAAGCTAAGTGAGTCCTGTTCGGGATCGCTTCCCATGAGAAACTCTCCCCCTGGAATCTCTACAAAGCCAAGCATTCGTTCATCGGGCAAGAACGCTACATCGGCTCGGAAGCCCGGAAGAAGCAATGAGTCTTGGAGTTTGAATGAAGATCTTTCTGCGTTGTCTTGCCCGTTTGGATTGGGAGCGAGCACAAGAGCAAGCCATGAAAGACCGACGAGTGCAATACTCATGAGTCCTACACCCGAGGAGTTTCGCTTGAACCTGTCCTTAGTCTCTTCTACGGCCGATTCTGCTATCCGCGCGGTCATGTGTTGCCCACTTCTGTTGGACATGCGAATGACCAGTTGTGCGCACAGGCGCGTTCGAGGAGGTCTGCTCTCCCCATCTCCATGAGATTTAGCCCTCCTTCCCTAAGCATTAGCCGAAGGTCCAATAGTCGTGGCTCGGTTCGGATTTCACCTACCGGGTTGAGGAGATTCATGCATCCGGACTGGTACCGCAGCTCACATGCCCGAGCAAGGTAAAGCCCTGCAAGCTCTGTGTTAGGCCCCACGATCGTGCCTTTTCGGTAGTGCAGGCCAAGTTCGTTGCACGCCCATGCCGCATTGTCACCGCAGTAGCTCGTTTCCAGTTGGATCAGCCGATCACACGCGTTCCTGAGATCCTCAAAGCAAGCGTGCTCCCAAAAGGGAAGGGCATCTCCTGTATGCTGCCCGTCGGTCCGTCCGGTCACACTCATCACTCCGAAGAAGAGGACCCAGACACCCATTCGAATAAGGTTTGGGCGCGGGCTCAACCATACTGGTTGAGCTGCTATTCTAGTTGAGGGGGTCCAAGCCTCTGTCTTGGCGCGTTTGCTCACTAGATGGTCGATTGCGCGAACGCTCAGGTTTAGAAGGGGCACGCAAAGGAGTTTGTCATAGAACGTTGGTGCACCCATTAGACCTAGGAGAGTGTACAGTGCGAATACACCTCCGCCGTATAGAGCACCGAAGATGGTTTTGCCGACAGGTGTTCTGGGCGAAGTCGACGGGTCTGTGATCAGCAGGTGCAAGCCGAGGAATACTGCTGCCGGGATATCCGAGTCTATGAAGTATGGGACACCTGTGACCTGGAACGTTAGAGCGCTCATCCCAAAGAGCACTGCTGCTGCCGTGCCCGCTACTAGTGTGATCTCGAAGAAGTACATGACGACGAGCCCAACTAGGAACAGGAAAAGGTAGATTCTGGGGGCCAGCGTGAGGGTGGAAGCAATCTCTTGTCCCCACGTCAGATCGGTGTTCCCAGATGCGATCAGGACAAGAGAGAACAGGCCGAGCGCAAAGGCTGACGGATTGAAGATGTGCGCTTGCTGGCCACCTCTAGTCCAACGAATGAAGTCTTTACCTAGGAATCCAACAGCGACCATTAAGAACTGTAGGTAGAACCAGTCGTCTCTGAACCAGAGGAAGAGGTTGATACTGAGGATGATCGGTATGGGACCGAAGCCCATCGTATACGCCTTACCCCGAGTCCATGACAGAAGCATGCCGAAACCGTACGCGAACATCAGCTGCGCGCCGATGAGAACTGACATGTCATAGACAGGGGACCAGTACCAACCCCAGTAGAGATATACCGCTAATTGACATACTGCCTGGATGTAATGCTGGGCTCGGAGTGTCGTGTCGATTCGCCCGGCTGCTTCCCTCAGATTAGGTGCTGCCAAGAGCAGCACATTCCACGCGATAAGAACCGTTGCGGCGCCCCAGAATGATTGAGCTAGTATTCCACTGCTATGAACGCGCGCCGATCCGGTTAGAGCGACAATCACGCCGCCTATCGCGATCGGTATGAAGATCTGTGCGGCCTTGTGCTTCTCAGGCTTGGAGGGCATGGCGAGTACGGGGCTTTTGGCGAGGGGTGGAAGCTAGATTGGCTTAGCCGTCCTCGACAGCGCCCATGTCCCGGCGGTCTTGCTGCGCCTACTTTGGTGTGCGTCTGCTTGCGGGAGTGGTTGTACCTACTTGTCGCTGAATGACTTGAACCCTCTGACGGAACCGAACATGATTCGAGCCAACGTGCTGCTCGGGACTCTTCTTGTCCTTGGTGCCTGCAACTCTGGTATGGACGAAGCCGAAACTGAAGCTGATATCGCGATTAGAGAAGCGCCGCACTTTTCGGTAGACCCATCATGGCCAAAACAGCTTCCGAACGATTGGATCATGGGTTCGATCACGGCCGTGTTCGTCGATTCTAAGGATCATGTTTGGGTCACGCATTTACCGGAGACATTGACGCCAGAAGAGATTTCTGCCGTACAGGAGCCCCCTATCGGTCTATGTTGCCGCCCGGCTCCTGTTGTGGTCGAGTTCGATCCAGAAGGGAATGTAGTTCAGGGTTGGGGTGATCCAGAGACACAGGATGCTTCGGAGTTTCCGCGTAATGCTCACGGACTGTTCGTGGACCACAACGACAACGTATGGGTTGGCACTTATCGCCATCACCGCGTCATGAAGTTCACTCGTTCGGGTGAACTGCAGATGCAGATCGGTGAGTATGACGTGACAGGTGGCAACGCCGATACGGAGTTGCTTGGGGGCCCTGCAGGTATCTGGGTAGATCCTGGCACTAACGAGGTCTTCATCGCAGATGGTTATCGTAATCGAAGGGTTATCGTTTTTGATGGAGACACAGGCGAATACGTGCGCCACTGGGGTGCCTACGGTGAGGTGCCTGAGGATCAGTATCAGTACGACTTTGGGGGCGCGGGTCATGCTGCAAATCCTCCGACCCAGTACTCCACGGTGCACGGACTTGTAGGCTCAAATGATGGTCTGATCTACGTTGCGGATCGTCGTGGGAACAGGATCCAAGTTTTCCAGCAAGATGGCACGTTTGTAACTGAGAAGATCATCGAAGCAGGCACGCTGGCTTCTGGATCGGCCTTTGTGATCCAGCTTTCGCCGGATACAGAACAGGAATGGCTCTACCTCGCTGATGGAACGAATCACAAGGTGTGGATTCTTCGCCGAAGCGATCTTGAGGTCGCGGGCAACTTTGGTAGAGGTGGGCGACAAGTCGGACAGTTCTTAAGGCCACATGGCATGGGAGTCGATTCTCAGGGCAACATATATGTGGGAGAGGCTTCGACGGGTCGCCGTATTCAAAAGTTCAGTATTTCGGGGAGCTGAGGCAGGTGAAGGTCCGTTGCATTGGACCGATGGTTGTCGCACTGACAACGATCGGTAACGGTGACGTCGTAGCCCAGTCTGCTCCGGATCTTGTTCGCTCGATGCTCGAAGCCCATGAAGCTCGGATTGAGGGGGTGGAAAATTATACCCTTGTCCAAGCCGTGATGGGGTTCGAAACAGAGACATATTTCGAGAAGCATACCGTGGAAGGACGTTCCGTATTCAGAGCTAGTTTCGCGGAGTTAGGTGGTCAGAGGAGTTCGCCAGCGACAGGAGTAGAAGATGTCTACGCGTTAGGTGAAGACCTAGCGAGGCGGTCAGAGTATCGGGGTCGGGAACGTGTCGGTGACTACGAGGTGCACGTTCTGGATATAACAGATCTGCGCGGCACTGGCTTCGGGAGTAACGTGGCTCAAGACTCAGAGTTTGAGCCTATAAGAGGAAGCGTTTTTCTGGATGCTCAAAGCTACGTCCCACGCAGGTTCGTCTTTGAGGGTGAGATGACTCGAAGTGGGTCTGCGATCCCGCTCACTGCGATAATGGAAATGGGAGATTACCGAGAGGTTCAGGGGCTACTGATTCCATTCCGAACTGTGACTACGATCGAGGGGTTGGCTGCCGCAATCGACCCTGAGGTCAAAGCGCAATTCGAAGAGATGCAACTTGAGCTGGAAGCGCTGCCCGCTCAACAGCGGGCTATGATCATTGAACTCATGGCCGAACAGATGGAGCAGTTCGAGGCGATGATGGTTGATGATTCGGCGCCAATGGTTGTAGAAGTCCTCGTTACGGATGTGCGAGTAAACAAAGGCGGGTGGAACTGAGACTGGGAACTCAGCTCTCTAGCAGGAAAACTTCTGTTAGACAGGTACATCTCGGCAGACGTCTAATTGATCAGCGATTTTGACCTGTCGCAGGGACGGGGCAATGTCCTCCCCCACTCAGAGCTGAACCGATACTGCTGAGTATGCCTCCGAGTCCGCCACCTCCTAGAGTTGCGGTATCGATCGATCCTGCTAGGAGATCTCCATAGAGTGCCGACATGAGTTCCTCGTTTTCGCTGATCAGGTCGAGATCTTTGTGCGTGACTACGGGGCTGCTTTCGGCAAGACGATTGATGGCTAGAGTCGCGGGTTCGATTTCCGCTAGCAGGTTTTCCAGGCTCGGAGCCCCTGCTCCAACGGTTGGATCGTCGAGTGTAGCGGCCATCGTCGAGGCCGCTGGCTGTTGGGCTGTTACTACGCGCATAGGTGGGGTCTCCTCCACCAGTTTTATGACTTCAATCGCTTCGAAGTCTTCTATGTATCGTTCGGCTTTGGGTGTTTCAGGTTCTTCCGGAGTTACTTCTGGAAGGCTGACCATCATGAGGACGGTCACGTGAGCAAAAACAGATACGGTCAAGCCTGTTGCAAACGCCCTGCGGTGGCGGACCGAATTTGTCACATTCATCATTGGGGATGCTCCCACCCTGTCGCGATGTATAGTGCCTAACGTTTTACTACTTGCATAAAGAGACAATAGGTCCAGGGTTTATGGGATCCTCACGTAACTCAAGAGAATGGATCAAAAACGAAGTGAGAAGGAATCCCCTTTTCTTTGGCGCATGTATTTTTGCTCTTGGGGCGGCGCCTGTTGGAGCCCAAGACCAGGAGGATTCGAAATCACGTATCTTCGGAGTCGAATCGAGTTTCCTGATTACGAGCGGATTAGGGGAGTTCGGAGACCTGACCGGATCAGGCTTCGGTTTCACTATGGGTTCTACTTGGATGCCCAAGAGAAGCAGAAACTTCGGAGTCAGGTTAGATCTTTCACTTAATGTCTACGACCGAGAGTCCACAGCGACCTGCCTCACTGATCCCTGCTGGATTGAAGGAGATGTGGTTACGAGCTACGGGACTCTTCAGTTTGGGATAGGTCCAGAGTGGACAATCACAAGTGGTCCGCTACAGCCGTACCTGTTTGCCACCGTTGGTAGGTCAGTGTTCTACACAAGTCTAGGGCTTGAATTATGTGGGCGAGGAGGGCACGATCATCATCACTCTTCCAATTCCTGTTATTCAGAAGCTAGTAATAATTACCATGACGACTGGGGGGCGGTTGTTAGAGGTGGAGGAGGCGTGCGGTTCAAGATTTGGAAGTTTTTTCAATTATATGTCGGTGCTTCATATCAGCATTTTGGGACTCGAACTTATATGGTTAAGGGCGACCTAAACCTGAACGACGATGGAAGCGTCACCGTTGGTAAGAAGCGTTTTTCTTCTGCCAACAACTTGGGATTTGAAGTAGGTTTGCATTGGGGTATTCCTGGTGGTTAGAGATGCTAGGGAGTAGACATTAGATCTGGACAGTTCGCGTTCGGCGCGCTGTATCCTCCATCCTTATAGATCATGAAACGTGCTACGCTCGGTGCCTTCGTTCTGCTTGCCGCTTTTTCGACGGGTGTAATTGCTCAAGACGTACATTTGGAAAAGGCACTCAGGGTC
>DEBI01000119.1 GCA_002348465.1 Gemmatimonadales bacterium UBA2960
GCTGTGCCAGACACGCTATCGCCCGCTATCGCGTTCCACGTGCCATTTGTTAGCCATGCAGCGTATATCGCTCAAGCTCGCGCTGATGATGTGATCACCCTAGCACGCCAGATACAATCAGCTCGGGATGTAAACAGCACTATACCCCTGATCAAGAAACTAGCTGAAGCAATCAGAGCAATGATGTATGGAGAGGATGTCGACGGTGATGGGCGAATCGGTCGAAACGAAGACGAAATCGGCCTGGCTCAGGCTGCTTACCATCTTTCACTAGTGTATCGGATGGCTGGCGCAGAGATGCCCTCGATCCGGCCCTCGGATTTCGTAGAGTATCTCGGACTAGATACGTTGGGACGGCAGCCTGACTCTGTTCGATTCCGTCGTCGTCGCGGGGGACCTTAGCGTTTTGACGTGATCCGGGCAGCACGCCGAAAACAAATCAGAAAGGTCAGACATACGGGACCCACATATCTGGCGTGCAAACAGCCTCAGAAAACTACTCGCAACTCACGCAGTTATTGTTGTTTCCAGACCCAAGGCTTTCGAGCAGTGCGATTGTTGAAGGAAACGGCGAAATCCGCTGAACCGGACCGTTCGCCATATCTGCAGTCGTGTGGCCTCGGCGACTGACGAAGGTCGCGTCGGCTCCCTTCTCAACTAAGTACAAGATCGCCTCATTGTCACCGCGAGAGGCAGCCCAGTGCAGTGGTGAAAACCCGTTAGCGTCTCGAGCGTTCACGTCGGCACCCAGTTCCTCAACTAGATATTGAACGGCAGGAAGCCACGCCTCTGGCGCGTGACGATGAGAGACGCCGGCAAACCCAGTGCCATACGCATGACCAGTGGCAGCGTGAATTGGATATACATCAGGTCCTCCCACCGGCACCGGCGGTAGACCTGAAGGATCGGTCTCTGCCCCTGGAGGCTCAAACGCGAATCGACGGGACGGAGCCTTCATCGTTGGAATGTTGGGGTCAGAACCAGCCGCGATCAGCATCCTCATCGCAGGAAGGTCCAACGCGTAAGCCGCCCGCCAAAAAGGCGTTGCCCCTCTCGTATCTACGTCCAATTGACTGAACGTGTACTCCATGAACCAAAGGTGCTTGGAGAGGCGCACGTTGGGATCCGCTCCCGCATCTAGCATCGCCCGCATCACTTCTAAGTGCGTCGCTTCCTGTTGCTGATATGCCTGCTGCTGCGGGTACCTGGCCTTGGGAGCCCAGTAGCTGTTAATAACCGCATACAACGGCGTCAGGTTTGCGTGACTCCCCACGTTGGGATCCGCACCGCGCTCCAGCAATTCGAGTGCGAGATCGTAATGTCCGTTCACTATCGCCATGAGCATCGGGCTAGTCAGGTCTCCGGCCGTCTGCTGATCGATATCTGCACCAGCGTCTAAGAGCACGAAGACCGCGTCGGATTCACCCTCTCGCACTGCATGATGCAAGGCAGTTAAGCCGCCCTGCCTATAGACCAAGTCTGTGTATGAATTGCTATACTGGTCGCCCGGCTGCCCGTTCGAAGTAACTGATACTTCACCGAGGTCGGGATCAGGCAATGGCTCATCACGTCGCTGGACAGGACCTGCATCCGAAGCCTCGACACGTGCTGCGTTCGCCGCACGCACCGCTGCCTGCACTTCAGCCGGAGAAGGCTGCCATGATGTCCCCTGAGGCTGGTCGCCACGGAATGCGGCAAGAACCTCATCGCGGACGCTACCGGCGGCTCGGTCCTCCGCAGCGATCTTGGGAATATCTACCACATAGCTTGGAATAGAGATCTCTGCTCCGGACTCCACCAATGCCCTGAGGACGTCCGTCCTTCCTGAAGAGGCTGCAAACATAAGCGGCGTCTGCCCACGACGGGTCTCGGCAGCATTCACATTAGCACCTGCTTCGATCAACGCCTCCACTACTTCAACGCTCCCAGAGGCAGCTCCGAAGTGCAAAGATGTGACAGAACCCGTGGATGTTATCGCATCAACGTCGGCACCAGCATCCAACAAAACAGACACGACCGTGTGACGTCCTGAGCGACTCGCAATGTGCAGTGGCGTGTAGTCTCCCAAACGCGTCACAGCACTGACATTCGCACCAGCGTAGATCACCATACTGGCGAGTTCCGCGTTGCCACTCTCAGCTGCCCAGTGGAGAGCTGTCATCCCATCACCTTGGGCGGCATTAACATCCTCCCCCGAGCGAAGCAGTTCCCGCACATGATCCACCTCACCCCTCATGGCAGCGTCAGCAACCGGGGACTGGTTTGGTGCACCTGCCCAGAGCAAGAGTGTCAGACCTAGTGCCAGCGGCGCCTGCACTCGCACACGTGATTCTGACGCATAATCCGATCGATCCATCCTAGCCCCCTAAACCCTGAGCTCGAACTGTCGACATCGGCATCGAGAGCGACAGCTCTCCGGTGCTATCCCCGAAGCTATCCATATCTGAGTGCCCGAGGGCATGCATGAAGCTAAGCATCGCATTAGCCATAGGAGTCCCATCCGGGGCCTTGAGGTGCATATTCCCCTCTAGCCCACCATTAGCTCCACCTAACGCGATGAGTGGCGCTCTCCGATGATTGTGAAGGTTCCCGTCGGCCATGGGCGAACCGTAGATGATCATCGTCTTATCTAGCAGGTGCGAGTCGCCCTCCTGAATCGCCGCAAGCTTCTCCAAGAAATAAGGCAGCATCCCGACGTGGTACTTATTGATCAGATGGAAATCAAGGATTGCTTCCTCGCGTCCACCATGATGTGACGCCGGATGGAACGGCTTGTCCGTTCCACTTTCCGGGAAGACACGGGCTGAAGAATCACGACCCATCTTGAAAGAGAAGACCCTTGTTGTATCGGACGCAAAAGCAAGCGCTTGCAGATCAAACATGAGCTGGACATGCTCTTCGAAGGAGTCGGGGACTCCTGCCGGAGCAGACGGAAGCGCTCTCTCTTCGCCCGTGGAGTTCTGTGCCTCAATCATCTGGATACGACGCTCAAGTTCCCGCACGTTCTGCAAATACCGCTCAAGCCGCTCTCGGTCGTTCGGCCCCAGTTCACGCTGAAGTTGATTTATCCTACCCGTAACCCAATCGAGAATCGAAGCCGATGTCCGACGGCGAAGTGCCCGCTCGCC
>DEBI01000008.1:0-1832 GCA_002348465.1 Gemmatimonadales bacterium UBA2960
TCGGTCCAGTACTTTGGCCCGTTATCTCCTTCGGTCTGCGAGTACTCGATTCGACCTTCAACGTAGAGACGATCTCCCTTTTTCACATATTGCTCGACGATATCCACCAGCCTACCGAAAAAGGTCAGGCGGTGCCACTCGGTTTTTTCAGCTTTTGCGCCTGATCGATCGGTCCAGGACCTGTTAGTTGCCAAGGAAACTTTACCCACTCGTGTCCCAGAGCTTGTAGCACGGATCTCCGGGTCATTCCCCACGTTGCCGATGAGCATGACCTTATTTAGCGAGCGACTCATGGAAAAAAACTCCTGGTTCGGGGCGGCCCCCGGATGGCGGTAAGGAATGTGACGCTTGTTTGTAGGGCGTCGAAGCAGGGTCCAAGGTAAGGTTATCGCTAACGTTTTTCCATGAGGTTCGAGATAGCTATCTTTCGGCTCATATAGACGTTCGATCATGCTTTCGGGAGAGGCTTAGACATGGGCGATATGACATACATCAAGGTCCAGCACGACGATGAGCTCGCAATCGTTAGCATCGATAGGCAGGAAAAGCTCAATGCCCTAAACGCTGAAGTAGTTCAAGAGCTTGGCGAAGTATTCACCCGCTTGGGTGATGATGATACTGTGCGCGCTGTGATACTTACGGGCGCTGGGGAGAAAGCTTTTGTCGCTGGGGCCGATATCGGTGAATTATCGACCATGAGCTCAATGTCGGGCGTAGCCGTTAGTAGGGCAGGACAGGAAGTTTTTCGAGCAATAGAGTTGTTTCCTAAACCGGTAATAGCTTCGATTTCAGGATATGCGCTCGGAGGTGGGTGTGAGCTGGCCCTGGCCTGTCACCTACGTGTTGCGAGCGAGAAGGCTCGCTTCGGGCTCCCTGAGGTTGGGCTAGGCATCATCCCTGGGTACGGTGGTACTGTCAGGCTGGCAAGGCTTGTGGGGCTTGGGCGAGCTATTGAGTTGACGTTGTCAGGTGAAGTCATCGGGGCAGAGAGGGCTCAAGCCATAGGATTAGTCTCTCTGGTGGCAAAGCAGGATGCCGTTATGGACGAAGCAAAAATCCTAGCAAGAAAAATCACAAAGAATGGACCTATAGCCGTTAGGCTCGCGCTGGAATCCATCTACCGGGCTTTGGATACTGGGACCGAAGCCGCCTTAGGCTTTGAGTCGTCGGCGTTCGGCTTGCTAGCGTCGACCGAAGATATGAAGGAAGGGATGGAAGCGTTTCTTGATAAGCGGAAAGCTGAATTTAAGGGGCTGTGACCACCCTGCAGTTCAAAGGTCGATCCTCTCTCCGGAAGACTCTAGACTGAGCGCTTTTTCGGAGTTCTCGGTGGGGCACGAAATCGTTAGATTCTCTTATGGCACTTGAGACTCTCCAAACCAGTTAGCCGTGTATCTAAGCGAGCTCTCAGTAAGGCACTTCCGAAATCTCAAGAATCAGGAGTTGGAGGTGCCTCGCGAAGGAGTAGCGCTGATCGGTGACAACGCGCAGGGGAAGTCCAATTTTCTCGAAGCCATCTACTACCTAGAGACACTGCGCTCCTTTCGGGGGGCTCGCGATTCTCAGATGGTTGCGTTCGGTGAAGAGGTCTTCCGAGTTGTGGGAAAGACGGAAGGTAAATCGGACCAACACCATGGAACCCGTGTTGCTGCTGCCTTCGAGAAGAAGGGCAAGAAAAAGAAGGTGTCGGTTAACGGGGCTAACCCCGATCGGCTTACCGATGGCCTAGGTCACTTCTCGGCCGTGATCTTCTCACCTTCGGACGTCGATTTAGTCAGCGGCGGGCCGGCGGATCGGCGACGTTTCTTGGATATAGTCCTTGCGCTCAACGA
>DEBI01000008.1:2257-18755 GCA_002348465.1 Gemmatimonadales bacterium UBA2960
TGGGATCCTGGCCTAACCAAAGCTGGCGCCGAGATAATGATTGGGCGACATAGCTGGGTTGAATCCCGATCCAGTGCGTTCGACGGATACTATAGGCGTATTAGTGGCGGACGGAGGGCGCGGATGTCCTATCGTCCGAACGTCTCGCTGGAAAGCGGCGCTGATATAGAAGCGTCCAGGGAATCATTCCGCGAGGCACTAGAGGGTTCCCGTGACAGAGAGGCGCGTCGGGGAATAACGTTGGTCGGGCCGCATCGGGACGATCTGCGTTTGCAGGTGTGTGGCGAGGGTGACGATTTGGATTTCAGGGACTACGGTTCAGGTGGTCAGCGACGCACAGCTGCACTTGCTCTGCGATTGGTCGAAGCGATGACCATACGAGAAAGTCGGAGCCAAAGGCCCATGATCCTTCTTGATGATGTTTTTGCGGAACTAGATGCGGGGCGAAGCGAGCGGATTCTTGAGCTGATGGAGGCAGAAGATACGGGACAGGTTGTCCTAACAGCACCAAAGGATGCGGATGTCAGGGTTCGACGCGATGCGTTGCCACGCTGGAAGATTGAGGCCGGGGAGATCACGACGTGATGAGAGCCAACGCTGACGGGGGTTCCGATCGTTCCGAGTTCGGTGGAGACGAAGGCTCTAGGAAGCCGGTCGCTTTGAGTTCGATAGTAGACAAGATTCTTGAGGACCATGGGGTGCTAGCTCAGGTTCGCCGCATGTCTGTGTTGGATGAGTGGTCCGAGTTAGTAGGAGATGCTGTTGCCAGGGTGACCCGAGCCCGTAGCGTAGAAGATGGGGTTCTTATAGTAGAGGTTCGCAGCAGTCCGTGGTTGATGGAATTAAACATGATGAAGGGTGACTTTGTCCGGCGTGTGAACGATTACATGCCGGACACACCGATTGAGCGCATTGTCTTCGTGCAGGCGGAGACTGAATAGGCGCCACGGTGCGCCGCATAAAGCTTCGGAGTAGAGATGGCGAAAAAGAAGAAGCAGGAGAGCAGCGAGTACACTGCCGGCCAGATCCAGGTACTTAAGGGGCTCGAGGCGGTTAGAAAACGTCCTGGCATGTACATCGGGTCAACTTCGGGTCGTGGCCTCCATCACCTCGTTTATGAGGTCGTCGACAATTCGATTGACGAGGCAATGGCTGGGCATTGTACTCGGGTTACAGTCACTGTGCATGAGGATGACTCCGTCACGGTGGAGGATGATGGTCGGGGCATACCGGTCGATATACACCCGACGGAGCAGGTCCCGGGCGTTGAACTCGCGATGACGACGTTGCACGCTGGTGGAAAGTTCGATAAGGACACCTATAAAGTGTCTGGTGGGTTGCACGGCGTGGGCGTCTCGGTCGTGAATGCGCTTTCTGCTTTTTTGGAGGTTGAAATCCGACGCGGAGGGAAGCTTTATCACCAACGTTACGAGAGAGGGATAAAGACGAAGGAACTGGAGGAGAAAGGAAAAGCGAAAGGCAGCGGTACACAGGTCACCTTCAAACCGGATGACGAGATCTTTACCGATCTTGTTTACTCGTTCGAAATCCTGTCTAACCGGCTTCGCGAACTCGCCTTTCTAAACAAAGGGTTACAAATCGTCCTTGTGGACGAGAGAGGAGATCGTGTAGAGGAATCTTACCAGTATGAGGGCGGAATTGCTGAGTACGTAACTTTTCTTCGCGGCTCGCGCGGTTCGCTCCATGACACGATATGCTACTTCGAAGCCTCGAAGCCTGAGGCTGAGATCGAACTCGCCCTTCAGTACGATCAGGGCTTCAGTGAAAACACCCATTCGTTCGTGAACAACATAAATACGCACGAGGGTGGAATGCATTTAACTGGTCTCAAGGCCGCCCTTACCCGGACAATCAACGACTACGCCAAGCGCAACAATATTTTTAAGAAGGGTGAGTCACTTTCGGGTGACGATGTTCGAGAAGGCCTGACCTGTGTGCTCAGTGTACGTGTGATGGAACCGCAGTTCGAGGGTCAAACGAAAACGAAGCTCGGTAATAGTGAGGTTCGTGGAGCGGTTGAGGCGGCTGTCAACGAGCACCTATCCATATTTCTTGATGAAAATCCGAAAGCCGGAAAGGCGATCATTGAGAAATCGCTGCAGGCTGCCAGGGCACGTGATGCCGCTCGTAAAGCGCGCGATCTGGCGAGAAAAAAGAGTGCCTTAGAAGGTGGAGTATTGCCAGGGAAATTGGCGGATTGTTCGATTTCAGACCCATCAATGTGCGAACTGTACTTGGTGGAGGGCGATTCTGCTGGCGGTTCAGCAAAGCAGGGCCGCGACCGGGGTTATCAGGCGATTCTCCCGCTCAAAGGAAAGATCCTTAATGTGCAACGTGCCCGGATAGACAAGATTCTGTCTAACGATGAGATCGGCGCGATGATTACGGCGATCGGTGCTGGGATCCGGGACGAGTTTGAGCTTGGGAAGGCTCGATACCACAAGATCGTCATTATGACCGATGCGGATGTCGACGGAGCTCATATCCGAACCTTGCTCCTTACTTTCTTTTACAATCAGATGCGTGATTTGATTGATGCGGGTTACGTCTATATAGCTCAGCCGCCGTTGTATCGGGTGCGTAAAGGCAAGCAGGATGTGTATTGCTACAATGACGACGAACGAGATGAAGCCATCAAGCGTTTTGGTGGTAAAGGGGGAGAGTCGAGCAAGGGGATTCATATACAGCGCTATAAAGGCCTAGGTGAGATGAATCCCGATCAGCTGTGGAAGACCACCATGGATCCCGAGGCTCGTACGATTCTGCAAGTGCAGGTCGAGGATGGGGTGAAAGCGTCCATGCTTTTCGATGAACTTATGGGAGAGGAGGTCCAGCCACGCCGTGAATTTATTGAGAAGAACGCCAAGTATGTGAAGAATCTGGATATCTAGGTACGGGCGTATCTTTATGAATGAGCTGCACAGGCGTGACAGTTCGGCCTTAGGACGTTCCTTGATCTGACGTATCCCCGAGCATGTCCGGCGCATTGATGATGCGGGCGTCGCTTCGTCGTGCGGCCTCCCGTCGTAGCCAGTTTGGTGTGTTTCTCCCAGTGAACACAACCCTGAGTCTTTGCTCGCGCCCAAAGCCGTATCGGGTATTTCGGATACTCAGGTCGATTTGCTCTAGGGGAGTTAGCTCTGGCTTACTGGGTCTGTTCGCTGGAGGGTCCCAGAGGCAGAGGCCGTAGTATGTGGCTCCGGTGCCCAGTGTCCCGGCTATAGGGATCTCGGCTTCTTTGTTCCAGATCGCTCCAGCGTCGCGTGCGTTGGACCCGAATGTCTCTAGTGCGTCTATCTCCATGTGTCGGCGGCATACTGGAGCCATGACCTGCTGGAGATGATCCCGGATTCTGGGGCGGATTTCCGACGCGTAGTAAGGAACGATCTCCTCATTTCGCTCTGAAGAGCGCCACGGGAGAATAAAGCGGAGCCAGAAGGCAAGGAATGGGTCGGAAAGGGCATACCTTGTGTTACGACCATGCGGCTTCGTATCGAGTGAGCGATGAGCATGGATTAATCGGAGTTCTGAGAGCTTCTTTAGGTAGGGGGCTATCTGTCCAGCCTTCGTAAGGTCTGGGATCGCTTTGGATAATTGAGACCACCCGGCTTCGCCCTTTGACAATGATTCAAGCACGGCGATGTAGCGAGTCGGAGTCTGAATCGCTGTTTCAAGCCATGTCATTGGCAGGTCCCCTAGGCTTCCGGTATCAGGAAGTAGGAGGCGCCGGACGTTCGTCCCGACGGTTACCTTAGTGTCGAGGTGTGTCAGGACTCCGGGATAGCCACCAAAGACGCCATAAGCTCGGATTTTCTCGTACGCTTCGTTGCCGGGAAGGTGGGGGGCTGCAGCTCGCAGAGGGAGGGGGCCCACGTGAATCCGAGTCTTGGGTGCTGTGATCGGGAAGTCTAGGCCGACTTTTGGCATGGATCCGGCTCTTCCTGCGAGGACCACGTGGAATGGGATCCCTGATCCTTGAGCCTTCCTCAAGGCATCGGCAAGCGCAACCTCAAACCGCGATCTCGCTTCGGTCAGCCGATGGGCGTCGTCTAGGGTCAAGATGAAGGGTTGATTCTTCTCAGCCTGTCCCAAAAGGAGCGAGAACAAGTGAGCCCATCCTAGGGTTGCGTCACTCGACTGTGTGATTGACTCGTGTGTCGTTTCGGATTGCTGAAGGTCACTTCCTATGGGTGTCTGATGGAACGTTTGTTCTATGCGGTCTCGGAGTGAGAGCCGGATAAGTGGGTCGGGGAGGGGTGGACACCGAAATGAAAGCCCGGATCGGCCTTTGCTTGCATGGCGTACTAGTGTGGAGGTGCCTGCTCCAGGCGGTCCGCTCACAAAGATACACTGAGCTTCTAGCTTATCGAATCCGGTTCGGAGAATGCCGAGTTCACGGGATCTTCCTGTAAAGCGCACGCTCTATACCATTATATACAAGGAAATAATAAGAATTAGCGTAATAAAAGTTAGTATAAACTAGCTTATTATGGGGTTGAGAGTGTGTCGTGTCTTTCCCAAGTTCTCCGACAGTTAAGGCACCTCACCCTATTTGGAGTTTCCATGTCACGTTTCGACACCCTGGCTGCAGCGAAATACGACTCTACACCTGCGATTGAGAAGCGTCACCGGACAAACCTTGAAGAGGTGTTTGGTGAGAACCTTTTCGGTCTCTACGAGATGAAAGCTCGTATGCCTAGTGAGCAGTACGAGGCGTTGCTCTCTACGATCCGGAACCGGACAGAACTGGACGAATCAGTTGCAGACGCAGTAGCCGCTGCTATGAAGGAGTGGGCTCTAGAGAAGGGTGCTACCCATTATGCTCACTGGTTTCAGCCATTGACCGGCAGCACAGCTGAGAAACATGACTCCTTTTTAAAGCCGACTGGGGACGGTCGTGCTATTACCGACTTTCGGGGCAAGGAGCTTGTGCAGGGTGAGCCTGACGGGTCCTCATTTCCTACCGGGGGCCTACGAGCCACTTTCGAAGCCAGGGGATACACGGGATGGGATCCGACCTCACCGGCTTTCATTATTGAGGGGCCTGGCGGGGCGTATCTCTGTATCCCTACGGTTTTTGCATCGTGGGCCGGTGATGCGCTCGACAAGAAGACCCCCTTACTTCGTTCGATGGATGTGATCGACGTTCAGGCGCGTCGTGCTCTTGAACTATTTGGCTCTCCGTCGAAGCCCGTTACCGCGACTTGTGGTGCCGAGCAGGAGTTCTTTCTGGTCGACGAGGAGTTCTACTACCGACGGCCAGACCTTCAAACTGCAGGCCGAACGCTATTCGGCACAAAACCGCCAAAGGGTCAGGAGCTTGACGATCACTATTTCGGTTCGATTCCATCTCGCGTCCTGGAATGCATGAATGAGGTGGAGGTTGAGCTTTATAGGCTTGGTGTGCCGATAACCACACGTCATAATGAGGTGGCACCGGGTCAGTATGAGATGGCCCCTATCTATGAGGATGCCAACCAGGCAGCGGACCATCAGCAACTCGTAATGTCTACACTTCGCCGGGTGGCCCGAAAGTATGGACTCGTTTGCTTACTGCATGAAAAACCGTTCCAGGGTGTGAACGGCAGCGGTAAGCACCTGAATTGGTCGCTTAGCACGGAAGATCAGAACCTTCTGGAACCCGGCGAGACTCCACACGACAACATGCAGTTCCTGTTCTTCTGCTCGGCTACACTAAAGGCTGTAGCTAAGCACCAGGATCTGCTGCGAGCAGCCGTAGCCCATGCAGGGAATGACCACCGTCTTGGCGCGAACGAAGCGCCTCCGGCCATTATCTCGGCTTTCTGCGGTGATCAGCTTCAGGATGTTTTTGAGCAGATTGAGAAGGCAGGTGAAGCCACGAGTAGTATGCCTTCTGGCCTTCTTGGCCTTGGAGTGAAATCGCTCCCAAGTCTCCCGAAGCACGCGGGTGACCGCAACCGAACATCTCCTTTTGCTTTCACGGGTAACAAGTGGGAGTTCCGTGCGCTCGGCTCGTCGCAGAGCGTTTCTTTTCCTGCTATGGTCCTAAATACGGTAGTTGCTGAGGCGATTGATGATCTGTGTACGAAACTCGAAGCTGAACTAGAGAAAGGTACATCGTTTGATGATGCCCTCCGTTCCTTGCTGGCCTCGGAGATCCACGAATTTAAACACGTGATCTTCAACGGCGACAACTACTCGGATGAATGGGTCACTGAGGCAGAGGGTCGTGGGTTACTCAACCTGCGCAGCACCATGGACGCTCTGCCGAAGATGGTGGACGAGAAGAATCTCAAACTCTTCGAGAAGTATGGAGTGCTCTCTAATCGAGAACTGGAGAGCCGTTTCGAGATCTTTGTCGAACAGTACTTCATAGCTATTAACATCGAAGGTGAGACGGCGCAGCACATGGCAGAGACAATGTTCTTACCGGCTGCGGTTCGGTACTTGAATAACTTGCTCACCACGGCGGAGCGTGCTGACGACCTCGGCATGAAGGCTGGCGGTGTTCTCGCGACGGCGCAACGAGTTAATGACCTAGTCGACCAGCTCAACGAGAAGATTGGATCGTTAGCGTCAGTGAACCAAGAACTTGGTGGTGACGACGTGGTCTCAAAAGCGGAACACATGCGAACGAACATTATTCCTGCGATGAATGATGTCCGTGACGTAGTAGATCGTCTTGAGCGTGTGGTGCCCGATGACCTTTGGCCGGTGCCTGCTTATCGGGATATGCTCTTTGTGAAGTAGGAGCAGGATAGTCGGCCGAGCGGTGTGTTATGACCTAAAGGGGGAGGGAGTGGTGAGCGGATTCGCCACTCCCTCCTGCGCTTGTTCTTACCCAGTCGGATTTTCCATTAGGTAAGTTGGTCATGATGCCGGTGCCATTTGAACTCTCAATGAAACCGGAATGACGTGGCACCCGTCCGACAAAATCTCTACTCCGCTCATCGTCCACCTATCGTAGCCGAGACGTTCGGCCGTCACGCTGTATTCGCCCGGGCGTTCACCAGCACCGAACATCATCAATCCATCCCAAGATTCGGTTACGACTTCCTGGTAGCTACCCTCCTGAAGTGTCAGGATCGTTCCTTGTGCGATAGCACTGTCGTTCCGAGCGTCCGTAATTTGGGCATGTAACCCATAGACATACTCTTTTGTGCACGCGGCAGGCTCTGTTGAACTACCTGACGAGCAACCCACTGAAATGAGCAGTGTGATTAAGGGGAACCTTCTCATAATAGAATAGAGAATGAGACCCCTCTCCTTATTGTTTCTAGCTCCACCGTCAGAGTGGCGTTCACACTAGCGGTCAGCGTGCGGTTGCTAGGTCTCCCATTGCGTCAAAGACTAGGCCAAGCAAGTCATTCATTTGGTTGCCTCGGATCCAGCGGGCAACCACCACAAGCTCATTAGCAGGGTCGACGTAAACGAGGTTTGACCCTGCGCCTGAGTGAGTCCATGTATAATCAGGCGCATTAGAGTAGCGGCTGCCGTCTGGGTTTAGCATGTAGTTCATGAATCCGTATGACTCGTTTACATCACCTGGCGTTGTGGACAGGTCGATCCACTCCTCGGAGATGATCCTTTTCCCGTCCCACATGCCCTTGTGCATAGTGAGCAATCCGAAGCGAGCGAGGTCGTAGGCATTGATTAGCATTCCGCCACCCCAATGGCTCCCTCCGCTTGGCGCCTGAACCATGACACCGTCCATGATGATCCAAGAGTTCTGATATCCATGCCAGCGCCAGGTGGGTGACGCACCGATCGGGTCCATAACGTATTCGCGCAGGACCTCCGGAAGGGGACGACGCCATACGCTAGTAGCGGCTAATGCGAGGAGGTTCACTCGAGTGTCGTTGTATTCATACACTGTGCCGGGTTCGACACGCTCCCTCGTTAGCCATGTTGATCGATCTTGGTCGGGCCTGTCTGCCCATTCGGGCTTTCCCCATAAAGTGCCCTCCCAATCACTGGTCTGCCGAAGCAGGTGGTCCCAGGTGATTTTCTGGTTGTTGTCAGATTCAAAAAGTAGCTTTGGGCGCCTCCCCTCCTGATCGTTCGGTTCACCATCCCCTGGCTCGAGGACAATTGGCGGCATGTAAGAGCGCAACCGGTCATCCACGCTTCGTATTAATCCTCGGTCCCAAGCCAAGCCAACAGTCGTGGACAGAAAGCTTTTGGCTACACTGAATGTGTTGTCGACTTTCTCAGGGTCGCCCCATTCAGCGACGATATATCCCTTGTGCACGATGACACCACTTTGGGGGGCGCGAACCGTGAATGGCCCGATGGCCTCTCCTCTCGGCTCTCGGCCAAATGACATGTCGTGATTTAGTGCGAGATCTCTGGGTGAGGTTGACTCCGCGGCTATAGCGAATTGGACCGCTTCGGCGAGCTTTACAGGATCAAAACCTGCTGAGGCCGGATCTAGCCGCTCCCAGTCGAGGTGAGCGCCAGGCCAGTAGTCCTGACCAGATGACAGTGAGGGAGTAACCGCAACTGCCAGTGTGAAGAGGATTGCTACGGAGAATTTGGAGGTTAGGGTGTATCGAATCATGGTAAGCTCACGTCGTATCGTGATGGACAGTGGAAAGGCTACGGGAGATAGGACCTTGGCGCTACGGGCTCTCCCCCACGCCGTGCGAGAAACGTATCTTGACTCTTATGCTGGCCGCAGGGTTTTCACCGTAAAATGATTGACCCCACTACCACACCTCGACTCGTAGGTTCTCTCGCTGCCGTATCTCGGCGGCATCGACTTGCTCGGAAGCTTATCGTAGCTCCTACGCATGCGGCCGGACGCGAACTACTAAGGCGACTAGCAATAGTTGGTCAAGGATGGGTTGGGTTTGAGGTGCTCACACCCCAGAGGCTTGCTCAAAGGTTGGCACAGAGAAGCTTAGACCAAGAGAACCTCGATGTTGTCGATAAGTTCGAGCAGTTAGCCCTCCTGGATCGTGCTTTAGATTCTGCCCTAACTGCTGAGGAAGGAGTTTTTGGTGAACTGTCGGAAGGGGTTGGGTTCAGGGAGCGAGTGCACGGAGCGATCCTAGCTTTAAGGTTGGCGGAAGTCTGTCCACGAAAGCTTGACGATGCGCGTTTTGTTCAGTGGGAAAAAAAGCTTTTTCTAGTTCGTGTGCTCCAACGGTATGAGCGTTTGTTGACGGAGAGGTGTCGGGCAGATACGGCTACGGTACTTCGACTTGCGATGGCGGAGCTAGAAACGGAAGGAGGCGGTATGCCAGCGGCGCTGGAAGCCGATCAGCTTCTCCTCCTGCCGGGATTATCGATGCGGGGACTTTATGGCGACTTGATCTCGGCGCTGTCTGCGCGGGGAGGTCGTGTGCTAGAGACTGATCCTGTGATTGGGCTCGATGTTCCTAGGTCTCTCCTTTGGGGCCGATCCGGAGAGCCATCCTCAGGATCGCACCTATACGAGCCCAGTGAAGCAGTTGGAGGAGGTGAGTTTGTCTTCTTCAGTGCAGCATCAGTTGACGTCGAATTACGTGAGGTCTTGAGGCGAGTGGTAGAGCGGGGCCTCTCGTGGGACCAGGTTGAGATCATAGCGGTAGACGGGACTACTTATGGTTCGGCGCTTCATGCTATAGCGAGTCAGCTTGGGATTCCGGTCACATATGCAGCAGGACTGCCGATCAGCCGAACCCGAACGGGTCGTGTAGTGAAAGCATATCTGGACTGGATAGAAGAGGGTTTTCATGCTTCGTTGATCCGCCGTCTTCTTGAAGCTGGCGACCTCAGGCCACCCAAAGGCAGAGGAAATCATGCGCCGGCTGCATTGGCTCGGAGGTTCCGGAGTTTACGAATCGGTTGGGGTCGTAAACGCTACCGCACTCAGATTAATGAGGCTCTAAAGGGCGTAGACCGCATGGAGAGAGGACAGACGGAGCCCTTAGACCGTTTCGAACGTCGCCGGAACCGAGCGCGAGAGGAAATCGAAGCGATCCGGGCAATCCTGTTCCCGCCTCTCAAGGAGACGCCGACGATCCCTGATCGTATGGTTGGAGATACCGATCGCGTATCACCGGCAGAGATCGCGCGTGGTCTGAGGTCTTTTCTCCGCAGAGTAACACGTGGACGTGGAGCAGATCGCCGCGCACGAGAGGAGGTATCCCGAGTTCTTGAGCGGATTGAGGCAACGCTAAATCGCAGAACGGATTTTCGTTCTGCGGTCTCGATTCTTCGACGTCACTTGGACCTCAGAGTACGTCCGGAGATCTTTGGTGATGATCCTGACGGGACAGGTGCGCCTTGGACGTCGACAGGCGGAGCTCTCCACTTGAGCGATTTGGAGCATGGAGGTTACTCGGGTCGTGAGGCGGTTTTCGTGGTAGGGCTGGATGCGGAAAGGATGCCAGGAGGCGTGAGGCAGGACGCCGTGCTCCTGGACAGCGATCGCAGAGTGCTAGGAACCGGCCTGCTCACTTCAACTGAGGCTTTTCGTGAGAGGCTCTTTAGTTTCGCTGCGATGTTCGCACGTCTCAGGGGCGTCGTCACGATGAGCTTCGGAGCGTGGGATGTTTCTGGGGCTCAGACAATTGCCCCCTCTTCTATCTTGCTTCACGCGCTCCGGTTAGCTCGCGGTGATGCATCATTGACGTTTGACGATCTTCAGGAGGCTATCAGTCCCGTCATCAGCGCGATCCCGGGGGCAAAGCGTCCAGCGCTTGATGGAGATGACGTTTGGATGCGGGCCTTAGGAACTGACTCAAGCATCAAGAGAGGTGTCGCGTCGGTGCGTGGATCATTTCCGGGGCTTGATCGTGGCCTAGCTGCTGATGAGGAGAGAATGTTTGGTGACCCAGGTCAGGTTCACGGGATAATCCAACCACGACCGGAGGAATTAGATCCTCGTGTGAAGGACGGAGTTGTTCTTTCAGCAAGTCGTCTAGAGGCACTCGCCAGTTGTCCGCTTCGGTACCTGCACAGCGTGGTTCTGGGAATCCGTTCGCCGGATGATCCGGAACTGGACCCAGACTGTTGGCTGAACCCACTTCAGCGTGGTAGCCTGCTTCACAGCGTGTTCGAAGCGTCTCTGCGAACGTCTCGAGCAGATGGGATCAAGCCAGACGAAGCTGACTTTGAGGGGCGGGCACTGGACATTCTAGAAGAACGGGTCGGTGTATTCCGATCCCAAGTTCCGGCTCCGGGAGAGGGTGCACTGAACAGAGAGGTCGCCGGCCTTCGGGAAGATGTGCGATCGTTTGTCCGAATGATTCGTAGTGACAGCGCTGACAGTATCGCCTTTGAGCTGAAGTTTGGGATTGACGGCGATGAGCCGGTGGTAATCGCGTTAGAGGGAGGACGCTTGCGCCTCAGAGGTGCCATCGATCGAGTGGACCAGGATCTTCACGGTCTACATGTGATCGATTACAAGACCGGTAAAGCGGATGATTATGGTGCGGATGTATTCGGAGGAGGCCGCCATCTACAACACGCTATATACGCCAAGGTCGCTGAGGAGCGGCTGGGTGTAGAGGTGGTAGACGGTCAGTACCACTTTCCCACAAGGAAAGGTCAGAATCAAAGGGTCGTCTATGATCGGGATGAGATGAGCCGGCTTGAGGATCTCCTTGAGCTTCTCTTGGATGGCGTGATGAGAGGGCACTTTGTGCCTACTAACGATCCCGAAGACTGCAAGTACTGCGACTTCTCAGATATATGTCGTGCACGTCGTGGGAAATATGGGAAGGTTTCTTCGCCGCTTGCGACATGGGCGAAAGAACATACGGGTGATGTTGTATCGCCTGAGTTCGAGCAGTTCCAAAAGGTCCGTTCTTTCGAAAAGTGACGGGCGAATCATCGGTGGTCATAGATTACTCGATCGCTAGGGTCCGTCAGCTTGTGAGCGCGTAGCTGGACGTTTTAGTTAGCGTGGCGTTTCACCAGACAAAATTTGCTTAAGTACGCTTCTATCGATATTGCCTCCGGATACCACGGCGACTGTCCGTTGATTACTCGGAAGGTGATGGAGCGCCGCCGCAACGGAGCTAGCGCCTGCCCCTTCTGCGATAATGTGAGCCTTGGATACAAGGGTACGAATGGCATCGCAGACCTCAGAAATTGAAACGATCAGTGAGCTTTCGATAAGAACGCGAGCCAGTGGCCACATGTCCTCCAGCACGCTGGTCCCCCCGATTCCGTCGACGAAGGTAGGCGTGCGCCTGATCGCGGTCGCGGCACCTAAAGAAAAGGAAGCCGAGAGAGGAGCCGCTGTTTCGACTTCAGAAGCGTACACTGGGATGCTGGGTGTACGTTCTCGGATGGCCGCTGCGATCCCGCAACTCAAGCCTCCTCCCCCGAACGGAACTACGATGGCATCGACCTCGGGAAGTTGTTCCATAATCTCTAGGCCAACTGTGCCATTCCCTGCGATCACGTCTGGATTGCTCACTGGATGTATGAAAAACCCTTTCTCCGACGGGTGCCCGTGCTCTACTAGAACCTGCCACCATTCGTTGAACGGAACTGAAATCACTTCTCCTTGAAGGCGTTTTATAGCATCCGTCTTTGCTCTGGGAGCTGTGTCTGGAACGATGACACGACAAGGCAGCCCCTGTCGTTTTGCCGCGAGGGCTACGCCTTGAGCCATGTTGCCTGCACTGGCTGTATAGACCCCATGTTCTAGTTGTGCGGGATCTGCTAGACCGATCGCATTGGCTGCTCCCCGGATCTTGAACGACCCGATCGATTGTAAACATTCCAGCTTAAGCCAGATCCCGCCTTGATCCCGTCCGTATCCGTCCAATGGAATCAGTGGTGAGCAGGTCACGTCTTCGGTTATGCGTTCGCGTGCTTCGCAGATTTCTTGGGTTGATGGAATTGTGATGGGGTCAGATGTGCTCATGGGCCCAGATCGCCCTGTAGATCTAGTTCTGCACGAGCCTCCTCCACGGTCATGCAGTAGGGCCGGAGGATCTCGATGAGTTCTTTCGGCAGCGGCCGGGTCTCAAGAGTGTCCCTTGTCGTGCAAACGAGCACTTCGTGTCCCGATACGGCAAGTCGCCCTGCAGCTAGGTGGAGTACGTCGAAGTTGATTTGCAGTGAGCTAGTTCCGAACCTAGTAAAGTAGGCAGCGACACGTAGCTCGTCGTCTAGCCGTGATGGGTAATGGAAGTCCGACTCGAGGTGCACCCTGGGGAGCCACATATCCCATCGGTCGAAGACTTCGGAGTACGGCACGCCTGCACTGCGGAAGAGTTCCATCTCGGCGAGTTCGAAGAAGCGCACATACGCGCCATAGAAGATGATTCCAGCTTTGTCGACCGCTGACCAGCGGACACGTTCGTTAATTGTGAAGAGGGACATTTCCTGGGGATTTTTGAGAGCGAATGCAATCAAGCTGGTCTGGAGCGTCAGTGTAGGGTAGCCTCTCATTCATGCCACTCCACCTTACTCAGATCGAGCGTGAACTCCTAGCCGGCTCTTCCGGGGAAGCTACAGCGATGTGTATGCGTGTAGTTATTGCGGCAGCCGAGCTTCTTGGCGCGGAGTCGCTGGTGGAGATTTCGTCTTCCCATATAGACGGATGTCTCTACCACGGGGATGGTGGGGTGGAGTTCGCAGAGGCGCTCGTGAAAGGTGGGGGTCAAGTAGCGGTGCCGACGACGCTTAACGTGGGGGCACTCGATCTTTTGCATCCAGATGTCGTCCAAGCGGATGCTCACAACACCGATATGGCGCGAAGACAGATGGAAGCGTACGTAGCGCTGGGTGCTCAGCCGACGTTTACCTGCGCACCGTATCAGGTTGGCCACGAACCTAAGGTTGGTGAGCAGGTAGCTTGGGGTGAGTCAAATGCGATCGCGTTCGTTAACTCAGTTCTTGGAGCCCGCACCGAGCGTTACGGTGATTTTTTGGACGCCTGCTGTGCGCTGACTGCACGAGCGCCGTTCTATGGTCTGCACGTAGAAGAGAATAGGAAAGCAACTGTAGTGGTGGATGCCACCGGCGTCCCAGAGACCTTGAAGTCACGGGACGTTTTTTACCCGGTTTTGGGTACGTGGCTCGGCTTGGAGTTGGGTAGTGAAATTTCTGTGATCAGGGGCCTGCCAAGCACGACGACGCGAGACCAACTGAAAGCTCTGGGTGCCGCAGGTGCTTCGTCGGGTGCTGTTGCATTGTTTCACGTCGAAGGAGTGACCCCAGAGGCACCTACGGTGGAGTCTATTCTTAAGTCAGCTTCCGATCGGCCCGTCGCCAATCTGACAGACGAGAGTAGCTTTGCTGGCGCTGACCTAGTTCGAATGATTGAACTTGAAGCTCATGGTATCCAGGCTGCCCTGGAGCGCTTGAGCACTGCAGGCGATACCGAACGCATTGATGCGGTTGCTTTAGGAAGTCCACACTTCAGCGACTTAGAATTCCGAGCACTCCATCGATGCCTACGGGGTCGCCGTGTTGGGGTGCCCTTCTACGTATGCACGGCAAGGGATACGCTGTCTGAAATGGATGCAGCTGGGATCTCGAAAGACCTTAGAGAGTCGGGCGTTGAGATTGTAGCGGACACGTGTGTGGTGGTTACCCCGATTCTAGAAGCGAAGGTTGGGGTACTCATGACTAACTCAGGTAAGTTTGCTCATTACGGTCCATCTAATACCGGATATGACGTTCTTTACGGTTCATTAGAAGACTGTGTGGAGTCGTCTATTACTGGTTCCGTTGTACGAAATCACGAGGTCTGGACGTGGTAAAGGTCGGTGAGCTATCCATCGAACTGGAGGGAAGGCCGCTCGTGGAAGGGCAGGCTAGAGGGCCGCTGCTCAAGCTCACCCGCCCGATAAGTTTCTGGGGCGGTGTTGACCCCGTTTCGGGTCTTATAGTAGATCCACGGCACCCCGAGTTCGATCTGTGCATAACTGGTACTGTTTTGCTTATCCCCGGGGCGGTGGGTTCTAGTTCCTCAAGTGCGATCCTGCTGGAACTTCTTCGCGAGGGTACTGCACCTGCCGCGATCCTGATGGGTAAGGCGGATGCAATTCTTGCACTGGGCAGTATCGTGGGACTAGAGCTTGGGTATGCTTCGATACCGATTCTTGAGGTGACTAGGACTGACATTGCTCGTTTCCCGGACCGGGCAGACGTTTGCATAGAAGCGCAGGGAAGGATCACTGTTAACTGATCTCAGTGCATCCTTCTAAACCAGAGAGGGTGGCACTTCGGTCTTGTCTTGACGATGCTGCCGCTGTCCCCTCGCGATTGTCGCGACCAAGACCATCAAGAGGCTCCACGAGTGCGCATTGTGCAGTCCCGCAGTCCATGGCGAGATCGTCGGCATAGTGTCGATCCCTGCGGTCATCGATGCGGCAAGAATGGTCGGAATGAAGAAGGGGAGCAGGAACGGGTATGTGCAGACGGTTACGTCTAGAATGTTTGCTCTTCGATATCGATCCACATTGGCGTTCATCCCCACCTGTCTTGCGAGTGACCCGACCGTCAGGATCGCGACAGCTGAGTGCGTCGTCAGGAGTGTAGCTCCACTGATTGAGCCAAAGATCCACCACTCGGCGTCGCGACGCTTTGTGGCACGTTCTGTAACCCATGCGATTACCCGTTCTAGGAGCCCAGAAGCTGTTAGGCCTCCTACCAAGCCCATGAGCAGAATCGTAAAGATCGAGACACCAAACGCCCGTCTCATACCGTCGAGTATGATACCTGTAGCTATGAAGTTCTCCCGGTCTAAGACCAGCAGATCAGAGAGCCCGAAACGACCTAGAACTAGGCCGAGTAGTATTCCTGATCCTATGCCCGCGAAAAGTCCGACGACGAGATGAGTGCGTCGGAGTAGCAGAGTGAGAACTCCTGCGGGAACCAAGAGCATGATCAGGCCCGCGGGGTTCCCCTGGGGGCTGAGATGCACATCTGCTCCCGATGCTCCTCCGAACAGTGCGAAGACTATAACCGCGGCTGCTCCGGCTGGTAAAGCATACCGCATACGTGAGCGGACGACTCCTCCGAGGTCGGCTCCCTGAGTCGTCGCCGACGCGATGGTAGTATCAGAGATCGGTGAGATGTTGTCGCCGAAAGTAGCGCCGGCTAGGACTGCACCAATGGTAAATGCCCCGTCAGCACCCATTAATCCCGCAGTCGGGTACAGAAGTGGGGCGCAGACTAAGATAGTTCCTAGGCTGGTCCCGGTCGCTGTAGAGAATATGGAGCAGACCACGAATGTGGCGACTACGAAACCGCCGCCTTGTACTCCGGTTGACGAGGCCGTCCATACTAGCGCGTCGATGAGCCCGCTTTCTCGCAGGACGACCCCCATTATACCCGCTAGCAGCCATGCGAGAATGAGCATCATCACGATTCGGTGACTCATTCCCTCAATCACCGCTTCGGCGTACTGGCTAGGCTTTCTGGCTAGGAGAATGCCTGCTCCGAGTGATGCAATCAGGATTGGACCGAAGCCAGTCTCATCGGGAGCGCCCGATATCCCAAGCCAGGAAACACCGCCGATGAAGACTAGGAATGGGGC
>DEBI01000008.1:19130-71874 GCA_002348465.1 Gemmatimonadales bacterium UBA2960
GGAGTTGTGATGGGTAGATGTTGGAAAGTTCACAAAGACCGGGGTCGGAGGAGCCACACCGCGTCAATCAAGAATGACCACGTCAACATAGCCAGTGCCAAAGCGGACACACTAACTGCGATAAAGTTGGGGATGATAGGGCCGAGGGCGATGAGGAGTGCTATACCCTGGATGACGCAGATCAGTTTTCTTCGAAAGCTGGGAGCAAGTTCGCCACGGAGGGCCGGCAGGACCAATCCTGCACCTAAAAAGAGGTATCGCATCGCACCTATCAGAAGGACCCACGCTCCCGTCCTGTCTTCAGCCCAAACTAAGGCTGAAAGTACGAGCATCAGCGCCGCATCCGTTTCCATATCGAATCTCGCACCGAACTCTGTCGATGTACCGGTCCGACGAGCGACCCAGCCATCGACCCCATCGAGCAACATGATTCCCGTGCCTAGCCCGACGATGAACCAACGGCCTAAAGTGCCGAGCGACTCTGCATAGGTTACCAAGCCAGCGAGGCAGAGAGTTCCTATGCTGCGGGCCATAGTGATGCGATTGGCTGATCCAAGCCCAGGTTGAGGTAGTGTATCTGGTAGGTTACTAGCAATCAGGTAGGCGGTGATCGCGTAAAGGGTGCCTACTGTCACGACATAGGTGGCCTGGAGGCCTAGAAAGCTCCACGTTACGGTTGCGAAGAGGAGTGCGAAGACTAGACCAGCGATCAGGTCGGTGTATGCCTGGGGACGTGCTCCCGCCAAGTAAGAGGTATCGGACATGTTAGAAGAAAACACTGCACGCGCGTTCTGGGTCCAGAAGCCTGGGCTCGGTGAGATCGTTCCAAGTAAGCTTAAGCCCATGGGCCCGGACGATGTACTCGTGCGTGCGAGCTATTCCGGTATCAGTCGTGGCACGGAAACGCTAGTCTTTCGTGGTGAGGTCCCGATTTCAAGCTATGACGTGATGCGCGCGCCATTTCAGGAAGGGACTTTTCCTGCTCCAATAAAGTTCGGCTACATAAGTGTCGGCGTAATTGAATCAGCCTGTGACGCCGGCAAGGCTCTAGTCGGGAAGGATGTCTTTTGTCTGTACCCTCACCAGGACCGCTATGTGGTGCCCGCGTCTGCTGTGACGGTATTGCCACCGGGCGTCCCCACGGGTCGTGCTGTTCTGGCCGCCAATATGGAGACTGCCCTAAACGCTGTTTGGGACGCGAAGGTATCTTTGGGTGATAGAGTAGTAGTGGTGGGAGGGGGTGTATTAGGACTTTTAGTCTCATGGCTGATTGCAAAAATACCGGCTACAGATGTGACGGTCGTAGACCCGAATGAGAAACACGCATTGGTGGCAGAGCAATTAGGCATCCGCTTCGCTGTGTCTGTGCCGGACGACTGCGACGCTGATGTAGTTGTCCATGCGAGCGGTAATCCGGAGGGACTAGCGGATGGGCTTAAGGCGGCGGGTGTCGAGGGACGGGTAGTCGAGCTGAGTTGGTTTGGAGATGTGCCGGTATCGCTTCCCTTAGGAGAAGCGTTCCATGATCGACGCCTTACTATACGCAGCAGTCAGGTTGGTCGTATCCCGCCCGAACGCGCTCCAAGATGGAACCATACTCGACGGATGGCGGTTGCGCTCAGTCTACTGAAAGACAACGCGCTAGACGCGCTGATATCCGATGAGAGCGGGTTCGAGGAACTTCCAAGGGTGATGGAACGGCTGGCTCTTTCTGGTGAAGACTCGCTTTGCCATCGTATTCGATACAACTGATTCCGGAGAGGTCTGACGTGTACAAGCTCAATGTTCGCGATCACTTCATGATTGCCCACAGCTTCCAGGGAGAAGCGTTCGGCCCTGCGCAGCGTCTGCATGGAGCGACTTATGTTGTCGACGCGACGTTCAAGCGAGATGAACTCGATCCGGATGGCCTCGTTGTCGATATTGCGCTAGCTGGCGATCAGTTAAAGACGATTCTTGAAGAGTTCAACTACCGAAACCTGGATGAAGTTCAGGAGTTCGAGGGCGAGAACACCACTACAGAGTTTCTCTCTCGCAAGATCCAAGAGCGGCTAGTGAAGGCTGTGCACGATGGGGCTCTTGGTCCGAACGCTTCGGGCTGCAACTCAATAGAAGTCACCCTCAACGAATCGCACGTTGCATGGGCGAGCTACGAAGCGGAAGTGTGATCGGAACAAAGCAGCGCGCGTTCCATTTTGTTGTTCCGGGGAGACTTGATCAGAGAACTGGTGGTTACATCTATGGTGCTCGGATGGTCTCGGAACTCAGAAGGGCAGGGTTTTCAATTGACGTTCACTCGATAGGCGGGACTTTCCCCGTTGTCGATTCTGTAGCTCGGGAAGCCTTAGACAGAATACTTGCAGACTTCGATGATGGTGAGCGAGTTGCGATAGACGGTTTGGCTTCGGGTGGACTTCCCGATGTGATCTCCAAGCACGCTCAGCGCCTCGCCATCGTTGCTCTCGTGCACCATCCTCTTGCAGACGAGACGGGCTATACAGAAAGCCAGCGCGATCATTTTTTCCTTTCAGAGAAGGAGACTCTGAGCCAAGTGCGCGGAGCGATCGTGACAAGCTCTTTCACAGCGAACCGATTGGTGGATTTCGATGTGTCGAGTGAACGGATCCGGGTCGTCGAACCTGGAACTGACCCCGCACCACTGGCTGATGGCCCACGTGATAATGATCCGGCTAGACTCGTTTGTGTAGGTTCGCTCACCCCACGAAAGGGACAGGATTTGCTTGTTGAGTCTTTGGGTCGATTGCGAGAACTGGAATGGAGATGTGTATGCGCTGGAAGCCTTTCTCGCGATGAACGTTTTGCAAGAATGGTCTCGGATGAGATTGACCGTCGTGGTTTAGGGGGGCGGATCGAACTAGTTGGCGAGCTTGAATCTGCGGCTCTCGAGGAAGTTTATCGCACCGCATCCCTATTTGTGCTCCCTTCGCACTATGAAGGTTATGGAATGGCGTATGCCGAGGCCCTCGCGAGAGGGATCCCCGTGGTAGGTACGACTGGCGGCGCTATCCCTTACACAGTCCCTAGTTTTGCGAGTGTATTAGTGCCCCCTGGTGATGCGGATGCTCTTACCGGGGCACTTGAGGGTCTGTTGGTTGCACCTGATCGACGTGAAGTGCTGGCCGAGGGTGCCCGCATGCACAGAGACTCACTCCCGACTTGGCCCGAACAGGCGACTCAATTCCACGAGGCAATGTTACGACTGGCAGGGTCCGATGGGACACCCCATGTCTGAAGACAGCTTTGATCTAAGCTGGCTAGAGCTTCGTGAGAGAGCAGATCACCGCGCTCGAGCACATGAACTTGCGGACCGGTTAGAGGGTGTTGGGCAGCTGTGCGGATGGTCCGTGGTACTGGATTTAGGATCTGGGTCTGGTTCGAACTTAAGGTACTTGGCACCGAGGCTGCCTTGGGTGGATTCCTGGGTGCTGCTCGATAAAGATTCTTCTCTTTTAAAGACCGCAGGGGCTCCGGGAGTGCCAGAGCCCACTCGAATCATTGGAGATATCGCAGTCGAGGGCATGGGCGCGATTGCTTCCGCGGATGTGGTCACTGCCTCTGCGCTTCTCGATTTGGTGTCGAGGGATTGGTTGAGTGATACCGTCAAAGCCTGTGCAGAGAAGGGTGCTGCTGCTTTGTTCTCTCTCAGCTATAACGGAGACATTCGATGGTCCATCGAGGATCGTGACGACGTAATAGTTCGGGATGCGGTAAATGAACACCAAAGGCGGGTTAAGGGTCTTGGTCGTGCGCTGGGTCCGGAGGCTGCGATTGTGGCGCGGACTCTGTTTATGGAGTTTGGCTATGACGTTTTGCTTCGGCCTACTCCTTGGCGCTTGAGCGGATTGAAAGATCAGGATCTCACTCTAGCTCTAGTGCGGGGTTGGATTGAAGCCGCGGTTGAAGTGCTTCCTAAAAGCGTTGAGCTGATTCACGCATGGGGAAACCGTAGGTGCGAGCAAGTGTGGGGAAACGAATATGAGTTGGAAGTAGGCCATTATGATTTGCTTGCCCTGCCACCCTTGGATGCGGATTGAGCGAGGAAGAGCTTTGTGCGCGTGGGACACTAGTGAGCCGGCGTAATTTTATCCTCGCTGGACGTGGTATCATGAGCTTGGGGTCACTTGTGTTACTAGCATTCGTGGTTGATCTCCGCTCGGTGATGGTTCGTTTCACCGAGCTTGATCCAGGATGGGTAGCTGCTGCGCTCACAGTGTCTTTCGTCCAAGTATTCCTGTCTGCATGGCGATGGCGCTTTACTGCGAATCGATTGGGCCTGCTTATCTCGTTACGTTACGCGGTGTTCGAGTACTATCTCGCAACCTTCCTAAATCAAGTGCTGCCCGGAGGCATAGTAGGTGACGTGTCCCGTGCATGGAGACACGCTAAGGGGACAGAAAAAAGAGCGGCTCTCCAGGCAGTGGCTTTCGAGCGTCTTTCGGGACTGGTTGTGATGAGTGCGGTGGCATCGTTTTCTGCTGTCGTGTTACTACGGGAACTATCGCGCAGTATTCAGGTGATCTCGTTGGGAATCGTCCTTTTGCTCTCTGTAAGTGTGGGCTTTTCAATGCGCCACGCTCGGGAAAACAGGGAGACGTCCCAGCTTTTTTCCGATCTGAGGCGAGCCTTAATAGACGGTATAGCCCTGCCTGTTCAGTTGATCACCTCTGCAACTGTAGTAGGTACCTACCTTCTAGTATTCGTTATGGCCGCTCGTGCAGTGCAGTTGGAAACGGACGGCCTTCTGCTAGCGATGCTAGCAGCACCAATCCTTATGACGATGCTGCTTCCTGTGACGATGGCGGGGTGGGGACTTAGGGAACTGGCTGCGGCTGCGCTGTGGAGCACCGCGGGGCTGTCCGCAATTGATGGAGTAGCGGTATCGATTTCGTACGGACTTCTAGCACTGGTTTCCACCCTTCCTGGAGCTTGTGTCTTTTTCTTTACACTGTTTCGGATCGGAGGTCTAAATCAAAAAGCAGGTCCGATCCGAGCTGGAAGTGACGCACCTTAGGCCTTCGGATTCCATCTAGCGTCTGCACTTCCGGGAGCGTGATGCCTGGTTTCCCAGAGCCTATCAGTAGTGCGGCAACTGAGATGTGCAGTCGGTCGAGCAGGTCCTCAGCGAGGAACTGAGAGACCGTTAGGCCACCACCTTCGATTAGGATTCGATTCAAGCCCCTGTTGCGAAGCTCGTCGATTACCGCCGCTGGGGAAAATCCTTTAACACCTTCTTGCAGCGGTACAATCTGGATCCCGTCGCGAAGTCTTTTATCCTCGTTTTTAGCGGTCGCCTCTATGCTCTGCATCCAGAGTGTAGGGGCTTCATCATCGGTGAAGATTGAATATGTCTCGGCCAGGCGACTTCGTGGGTCGAGAACGACGCGGACGGGATTGGTTCCCTGGGCCTTCCGAACTGTCAGACTGGGGTTGTCTAATTCGACCGTGTTCGCTCCCACTACTACGGCGTCGGCTAACGCTCTTACTCGATGCAGTCGCTCAATATCCTTTGGGCCGTTGATATAGTGGGAGTGACCGGTGACGGTGGCGATCCGACCATCGAGGCTCTGACCGAGCTGCCCTAACACGAACCGATCCATCTTCTCGAGAGGTGCTAAGAGTTCGCCGAGATCTGCGTTGATCATACTTCGGTCTGCCGGCGCTCCAAGTGTCCGATCGGAAACGCGTGCGCATCCCGAACCACCTCAGCGAGGACACCGGCATAGTGCTCGACCAAGCGGCTGCCGAGTTCCGCAGTTGCGAGCGTGGCATCACCCGAAACCCCTTGTGGGTTTAGATCGTATGACGTCCAGGCAAAGGGAGCGACACCTTCGGGTCTGATCCAGGCAAGTGTCCTTTCTAATTCTTCTCCGAGCGAACTGAAACACTGAAGCTCATCGGTCCTGACGAGGTCTGGTTTCAGGTGCATCATCATTGCGGTCTCTATAGCTCCTCCGTGCAGCCCGTGCATCCATTCCGTATCGGGCAGTCCGACACCTGAGGGTCTCGGAAAGCGAAAATAATGGGCTTTCACAACGAGCATAGTGAACTCACATCGGATACGCAGAGCTGCTGAGTCGATTGCCGCTTTGTTGCCTCCGTGGCTATTACTAAGCACAAGCCGCCGGAGGCCTGCGGCGTGCAGTCCGCTCGCTAGCCCCACCAGAGCATCTTCGAGTGATTGTGGAGAGAGGGTTAGGGTGCCTGGAAACGTTACGTGCTCCAGGCTCACCCCAACGGCTTGGGTCGGAAGAACGACGAGCGGTATCGTCTCCAGTTGGGTTACTGCTGCTTCGACCAACCCCTCCCCAATATTGACGTCTGTGGAGAGCGGGAGGTGAGGCCCATGCTGTTCGATGGCGGCTACTGGCAAAATTGCCACTGGATCTCGACCGGATAGAGCCTTGATTTCGGGGCTATTGAGCTCGTGCCACTTCATGTGGTTGTGTCCTGTAACGTTGAGATCCGTCGTGCGTATAGATCACCCGAGGGGAACTTAGCGCCCCGATGTGCTAGCCATTCCCTCATTTTGTCTGGAGGCTGCCATGCTCCCCAGAGGAAACGGCGTTTCTCTCCAAGGATGGCATTGTACTCGTAATGACCGAGGGATTCGAGCCGGTCGATAGATGCCTCAGCGATTTCGAGGGTCCCGGACACGAATTCGATCGAAACCATAGCGATGGGGTGCGATAGGCCAGCGAGAACCTCCGCCTCGTGACCCTCTACGTCGATTTTGCAGAAGTTTGGTTCTCCATGTTCCTCTATCAAGGCGTCGAGCGTTGTCACGCGAACCTCTTGCCTTCGATTCCAGCGAACATGACGGAAGGATGGATTCTCGCGCACGACCTTCTTGCGCCAGTCGTCTGCTAAGGTCGACAGGGTCGGGTTTTTGTCGCTGACTAGCAGATTTCCGGTGCCTTTCGTTCGGCCAACTGCTGCATTCACAAGGGTTACGCCTGATTTTCGCCTGATCCGCCTTCGAAGCCAGGGCAGCACGTCTTCTTGGGGCTCGATTGCGATGACCCGCGCGCCCAGGTCACAAAAAGTGACCGTCCGGTCGCCTAAGTGAGCACCGACATCGAAGACAAGGTCTCCCGCGTTGACGAACGAAGAGTATAGGGTTCGCAAGCCTCTCTGACGCCCGGGGTGCCAGTAGATAAGCATCGAACGTGCTAGGCCTAGCAGGCGCCTCACGGAGAGGGGCCCTGCTCTTGTTTACCGCTATATGCGTTCACGAACCAGTCACGAAATGCGTCCATTTGTCGGACCTCTTCCGTGCTCGGGGGCAGGACTCCGGGAAGAAAACCCCAGTCGAGGAATGGCGTGAGCACTTCAAGGTCCCGTGCGACCACATGGACTGGCACAGCCCGGCTAGCATCTTGACCAGTTATCAGAGGTGCGGCTTGGTGGTCTCCGAGGGCTATCAATACCGTTTGTTCGTTAAGGTAGCGTTCCGCATAGGATGCCATTACGTCGATTGCGTATCCAACTGCTAGCGCGTAGTGCTCACGTACCCGATCGCCGTTTCGCCACAGGTCTTCAGGGGCTTCTCCGGCATCCCCGAAAGGATCGAAGATTTCCCCATTTCCGATCGCCAACCAGTCTTCTATTACCGGAAGGATCGGTGTCCAGGGCGCGTGGCTGCTGATGAGACTGATTTCGGCGAATAGCGGTCGCGAGTTTTCCTTACGCACCGTTTGTTCTAAGTAGGACCATGTAAACTGATCGGGCATCGTGACCCAATTTAGTGAAGGGCCTTCATATTTGATGTCATGAAACGCATAGATCTGGTCGTATCCAAGACGGTCACCTTCTGGCCACGCCATCGTTATAGCCGGCACTATAGCTGCGGTCTGGTACCCGGCGGCTTTAAAGTCATCCACAAGAGTCTGCCGATCGCTCGCGAGTAGGAGGTCATATCTCAATTGGTTTTCGAGCCAGAGCCCGCTCAGTATCGATCCGTGCCCCAGCCACGACATCCCTCCTTGGCTGGGCGCTATCAACTTTCCTGTGACGACGTGGATTCCGGCTTCCTCAAGCGCGGCATCCATAGACTCTAGCCGAGGTCGGATTACCGGCGCGTAACGTTCGTCCTCAATTGCAGAGATTCCATACGATTCGATGAACGCCATTATGAGGTCGCGGCCTTCAAGTCCCTCTAGCAGGCCGTGAGTCTCCTCATATTGACCCGGCACGTGTTCCATCTCCTGAGCGAATCTCTCGTTCTCAAGAATCATGCTTGAGACATGTTTCACCTGATCTCTGGTCAGTTGAACCGCTGGAAGACCGAGCACAACGCCATGCGGGTGCATCCAGCGCAAAGGAATAGCCACAAGCGCTATTACGAGTAGAAGCGCCGATACCATCTTTTGTTGCCGGTTTCCGGTTTCTGGGTGCAGTGTTCCAAGAAGGGATCCGAGCAATATGGCTACTAAACCATAGAGGAGTATGCCGCTGGCTACTGCAATCGTGCCAACTAGCTCTCCCAGCGTGCCATGAAGAAGATTGACTACTGAACTAACTAGTTGAAGATCAAGATACAGATTTAGCGGGCGCGCTAGGCTTATGCGAGCTGTGGTGTCGCCGAGTTGCAGTATAGAGATGGTGACCACGAGCAGACCAGAAAGACGCGCGGCGATCCTCGTCAACCGTCCGCTCGGAAATAACAGAAAGACTGCCGTGAGGATTGCTGTTTCTAGCGCTAGGAGGTGAGGCTTGAATCCGCGGTTGAGGACCCAGACAGGAAAGAGAAGGAAAGAATTGGCCAGTACGAGGGTAACTATCGCCTTCATACCCCGTGATTGCCGATTCCAAAACCTTCTGTACATGATACCTGTCTTCCGTATTCGTCTGCTGTGGACCCTCCTGCTTACAGCAGGGTGGGGTGCATGTGTCGGCGAGGACATCCCTAGATCAAACGCCGGTGGTGATGAGATTCCGCCAGCTCACCCCCACGGGGAAGTAGTTGACGGATCTGTTTTGAATATGCCTGCATGGGTTTCGGAACCCGGTGGACTGACTCTGTTCGAACACGTTACTACATATGCACGACTTCGTGCCCAGTCAGATTACCGTGCGCCGACTCCCGTTGTGTCTCGGTCTCTGTCAGACCTTACCTATGTTCAGCATCGGAGCATAGCATTCCGGTCAGATAGGGCAATCTGGCGTGAGGAATTGCCGTTTGAGGTGCAGCTCTTCCATCCGGGCGGTGGTAACAACGACCCGGTTCAAATTCATCTCGTGGAGGACGGACGAGCTTCAACCATCGCCTTCGATCCAACTCTTTTTGAATACGGGGATGAATTGAGAGGGTTAGACCTATCGGTCGCTCCTCAAGCAGGGTACGCCGGGCTGAAGATCCTGTACCCTTTGAACGAGGTCGGCCACTTAGATGAGGTGGTTTCGTTCCTCGGCGCTTCGTATTTCCGTCTGCTTGGTCCGGGGCAGGTTTACGGCATCTCTTCAAGAGGGGTAGCGGTTGATGTCGCCAGCCCCGCCGGGGAGGAGTTTCCGGATTTTGTTGAGTTCTGGGTAGTGCGGCCAGGGGATAAGTCAAAAAGCCTGATATTGTTAGGTTTGCTCGATGGTCCATCAATCACAGGTGCATTTCACTTCCGATTGACACCTGGAAGCGAATTGGCCCCAACCGTTCTCGACGTAGAAGCGAGACTCTTTGCGAGAACCGATGTTGGGAAGCTTGGCGTTGCTCCGCTGACGAGTATGTATTTGCATGGGACTTTCGATCGCGGTGGGGATGAAGATTTCCGGCCCAGAGTCCATGACTCAGAGGGTGTTCTTATGCACGCGGGTAGGGGCGAGTGGATTTGGCGTCCATTGACCAACGGAGATGGAATCCGCCTTACATCGCTGCGCGATATGTCCCCTATGGGTTTTGGGCTCGTGCAACGAGATCGCTCATTTGAGAACTACATGGATCTCGAGGCTGAATACCATCGGCGACCGAGCAAATGGGTTCAGGTGGTGGGTGACTGGGGTTCGGGGGGGCTTGAGCTTCTCGAAATTCCTACGGACTCAGAGTTCAATGACAACGTCGTCGCCTCTTGGGTGCCAGACGAGTTGTTCGGGGCAGGGGAGTCTCGCACGTACCGATACCGCCTGATCACGTTCGATGAAAGACTCGACTCAGAGATCCTGAGTACCGAAGACGGTGCTCAATCTCTTGCGCAGGTGACCCGCACGCGGATTGGTTGGGACGCATTGCCGGGTCAGTTCAATCCGCCACCAAGAACTCATAGACGAGTTGTGGTGGACTTCAACGGTGGTCCACTTCAGTTTTTGCCGCCCGACGCGATTGTTTCCGCGGAGGCTCAGGTGTCTTCCGGAGAGATCTCGAATCTTTCGGTTCAGATCCTTCCTGATGGTGGTCGGCGAGCGACGTTCACTTTGGTTGCAGAAGAGGATCGTGGGGCAGATATGCGCGTTTACCTTCGCCTAGAAAACCAAGCCGTGAGTGAGACATGGAGCTATTTATGGGAGCCTCCCAGTGCCCCTTGAAGTGAACATTCCGTTCACTCGAGTTCGCCGCACTGTGTACTTCGGTCTGGTGGGGCTGACGACTCTGGGTGGCACGCTCATGATGACCGCCATTGTATCCGCGCAGGGACTGACATTCCTGGAGTGTCTCATTCTCGCGCTGTTCGTTCCAACCTTTGCGTGTATTGTGGTGCCGTTTTGGACATCTGTGATTGGATTTGTGCTCAGGGTATCTGGGCGGGATCCAGTAACTTTGGGCATAACCGGATCGTTAAAACGGCCGCTTCCTAGAGAACAGGTGTCCCCCAGAGCGATTCCAAAAACGGCTCTGGTAATCCCGGTCCACAATGAGCAACCCGAATTGGTCATGGCGCGGATCGAAGCCATGATACAATCACTTCGAAAGGTGATACTTGAGACTGATGCGGTGCATGTTCACCTACTAAGTGATACCCGAATCCATTCTATAGCGGCCGCCGAGGTCGAGCGGTGGATGGAACTGCAGTCTCGGTATCCAGAGTTCCAGATTCACTACCGACGTCGAGACCTGAACGAGGGCAGAAAGGCGGGGAACGTGGCCGAATTCTGTGAGCGCTGTGGTTACGACTATGACCTTATGGTCGTGCTCGATGCAGACTCGCTTATGACGGGCGAGATAATCATGCATCTAATGGATCTTATGGAAACTAATCCGGATGTTGGTCTGATTCAGACGCTACCGTTGCCTGCTCTGCAACGCTCTCTATTTGGGCGACTGGTTCAGTTCGCAGGAGCATTATACGGTCCAGTCTTAGCGTTTGGTCAGGCTTTCTGGTTTGGGGATACTGCCAACTACTGGGGTCACAACGCGATCGTGCGTCTTCGACCATTTCGCGACCATGCGAAGCTCCCGGTGCTTTCTGGTCGGCCTCCAATGGGTGGAGAGGTCCTCAGTCACGACTTCGTAGAGGCTGCGTTTTTGCGCCGGGCCGGTTGGCGTGTGATTTTTGTCCCAGATGCCGCCGGGAGTTGGGAAGAGGTTCCTAGTAACATCGAAGCCTATTCTCGGAGAGATCGTCGTTGGGCCCAGGGGAGCCTTCAGCACTTGAGACTGCTGAAGGGTGAAAACCTTCACCCACTGAGCAAAGTCCATTTTCTCTTGGGTGCAATGACCTATATCTCCTCGCTCCTCTGGCTACTAATTCTTGTGGCAGGGACGGCTTATGTCCTCATGCCCTCAAGCCATGGAGTTACTGTTGCACCCCCCTTGCTTATCAAGGCTCCGTTATTTTCGTTGCTTGTATTCACTGCCTCTCTACTTTTCTTACCGAAAATGCTTGGCCTTATAGCATGCTTATCGAACGATCGGGATGCGTTCGGCGGACCGCTCCGTATGGTCGTCAGTGTGGTTACAGAGACTGTGTTCTCAGTCCTTCTGGCACCGGTTATGATGCTATCCCATGCGCGATTTGTGGTCGAAATCATGTTGGGCCGTTCAGTGGGTTGGGCCGCTCAGGACCGAGAAGGCTCGGATTTGACTTGGCGAGAGGCGTTGCGAACAGCTCGCTGGCCGTTAACGGTCGGACTAGTTTGGGGCGGTACGACTCTATTGCTGAGCCCTCTTTTCTTTCTTTGGATGAGTCCGATTTTCCTTGGGCTTATCTTGAGCGTACCGCTCGTGCGATGGACGAGCTTGCAATCGTTTGGACAGCGGTCTAAGGCGGCCGGGCTTCTCCTCGTGTCAACTGAAATAGCACCGTCGGACGAGATCATCTTTGTGCGTGCCGCAAAGGACGCACTTTCTGTGGAGCACGACTCCACAGAGACAGAAGCCAATGGACACTATGTCCGTTGCGCCTGCGCCACTACTCCCCGTAAGTCGTATCATGTACAACGCTGAACGTGGGCTATTCGATCTGCGCCAAGGGCGCCCTCTCTTTATCACCGACAAAGGTGCTTCATCCTCCGATGGTGGGTTGGTGAGTGGTGCCCTAGTCGCTGCCGTCGATGGCCTTGATCTGGATTCGCTCGACAGATTTCGCGCTATGGGAACTGAAGCATTGCGTCTCGTTGTGACAGCACATCGGATCGCATCAATGGGACTATCTCCTGCAGAGATCAATGAACTTGGTGGTGCGGGTTACTCCATCCCCTTGAGGCATGCAGTCAACATGCAGGAGATCCTAGGTTTGGCATGTTCGAGTGATGTCGCGTACGAGGCCGCTGCAAGCCAGTTGTCGTCGGCTACACCAGTAGAGGCTGCCGGACTATCGTTGGTCAGGCTCTCCCGACTGTTGCCGGCAGTGGTTGCGATGCCGGTTGGAATACCTCCTGCCTCCCGTATCGATGAAGCTCTAAGCACTGGTGAACTGCTGTCCGTCGACGTTGGCGAGGTGAACGAATATTACACAGCTTCGTGCGATGGTAATGTTGTTGCGATTAGTGAAGCTCCAGTTCCATTGACCGAAAGCGAAGAGTCCCGTTTTGTGTTGTTCCGAGAATCGCACGGGCTTCAAGAACACGTTGCGGTCATTGTTGGAAACCCAAAGGATTGGCCCGATCCACTGCCGGTACGCCTGCATTCAGCGTGTTTCACGGGGGACCTTTTTGGAAGCTTGAAGTGCGACTGTGGAGAGCAACTTCTCGGCAGTATGAAGTTCTTTGAAGAAAAAGGGGGGGGCGTCCTTCTCTATTTGGCGCAGGAGGGTCGCGGAATTGGACTGAACAATAAGTTCAGGGCCTACAGGCTTCAGGAAAATGGCCTTGATACGATAGACGCCGACAGAACCCTAGGTTTCGGTCCGGACGAGCGTCGCTACGGTGTGGCAGCTCAGATCCTCCACGAGATAGGTATCGGTCGTATTGAACTACTCACCAACAATCCGGATAAGGTCCAGGCGATGCAGGATGCGGGGATTGAGGTGGTCAATCGACGCCCTTTGCACGGGACTCTAAACAGATACAATCGACCTTATGTGGAAGCCAAGGTGGCCCGAGCGGGTCACTGGCTTCATGACATGCTGGCCCAATCAACAGCAGGAGATTGACCTTACCGTGCAGGAATCTGATGAGTTTCTTTTGTACGACCTGCGGGTCGAGGTTATCGCAGGAGACAGGCCCATGGTATGCAATCATGCTATAGGCGACTACTTCGAACTGTCGGGTGAAAACCTTACGCTCCCATCCGGGCAATCGTTTCCGATCTATCCGCTCGCGGCGCTGCTTCCACTCCTGCCCGCTAAGCAGCGCGAGACCCATCCGTATGACTGGATGACAACGGACATGGAGGTGGCTTGTCCGGACCCTTTGTGTGGTGCGCGTTTCCGCATCACGCGGACCGGACAGACTGTATTCCGTCACGCTGATGTGACTCGTGTTCCGCTGGGAGATAGCACAGCCGGGTGAAGGGGAAGTCAAGCGATTTTGTGGTCGATCGTATCGATCTGGAGGACGGGTATTCGATAAGTCGCCTTATCCATGGCGGCTGGCAATTTTCATCAGGCCACCCCCTGACCCAAGCCGGTCAAGATGATCCCATTGATGTGCTGGAGGCCTCAGCCGAACTCGGTGTAACAACCTTTGATTGCGCTGATATTTACACTGGCGTAGAAGAAATATTTGGTCGTTTCATCAAACGCTGGGCATCGAGTTCTAACGAGACTCAGATCCAGATACATACGAAGTTTGTACCCGACTGGTCGGATCTTCCCATTGTAGATCGATCGTATGTTCGCCGTATAGTGGAGCGGTCTTTAAGCCGGCTGGGTCTGGAGAGGCTCGACCTAGTCCAATACTACTGGTGGCGGACCGAAGTCCCTGGCTTTGAGGACACGGCTGGCTGGCTGGATGAACTAAAGGAGGAAGGAAAGATCGGTCATGTTGGGGTCACGAATCTTGACGTGTCCAGGATTAGGAGACTGAACGCCGTAGGGTTCGTGCCGATCATCAATCAGGTGCAGTATTCGCTTCTTGATCGCCGACCAGAGCGATCATTGGCTCTGCACTGCGAAGGCTCTCAAACGCGGATGCTAGGCTTTGGAACTCTAGCGGGAGGATTTCTCACCGACCGGTGGTTTGGAGAGAGCGAACCGGTAGAGTTTCAGAACAGGTCACTAATTAAGTACCGCCTCATCATAGACGAATTTGGCGGCTGGGAAGCCTATCAGGCTTTGCTCCAAACTATGGCGGAAATAGCTGAGAATCACGGTGTTGAGATATCGTCCGTAGCGCTTCGTTGGGTTCTCGATCAATCACAGGTAGCAGGGGTGATCTGTGGGGCAACACGATTGGGTCAGATGGAGCGGAATGTTTCAGCGTTTTCGTTCTCGATAAGCAAATCGGAACGAGAGGCGCTGAGAGCGCATCTTGATCTAGCCCCCGGTCCTTTAGGGGAGGTTTTTGGGCTTGAGCGGAACAAGGCCGGTCCACATGGCCGCATCATGAGGTACGACCTGAATCGTGACTAGCGGAGCTTAGGGCGCCAACTCCGATTCCGCGGTCATTGGGACCTAATGTTGCTACGTTTATCTACATATTGACTCTGTGTGCTCTAGTCATGTAATACCGGTCCGGATGGGCTCTGCTAGCGGTCGAGGATCTTCCCTCGAATGATTCCAAAGGTCAGATTGCCGGCGTGACCAAAAACGCCGCATCCCGACCCCCACTCCCAGACGACGAAGCCCGAGCCCGCATCAAGTCGGACTTGGGTACGAATTTATTTGTGGAGGCTGGAGCAGGGTCAGGTAAGACAACAGCTCTGGTGGATCGTCTTGTAGCCTTGATCTCGACCGGAACGGCTAAAGTGGACGAGATAGCGGCAGTCACCTTTACTCGAAAGGCGGCGGCAGAACTAAGGGAACGGTTTCAAACGCAGGTAGAGCTTACGCTTAATGAGCAGCGTGAGGTCGAAGTGCAGGACGATCTGATTGTGGGTCGCCTGGTCAACGCGCTTGATGATATCGATCGTGCATTCATAGGCACTATTCACTCCTTCTGTGCGCGTCTTCTCAGAGAACGGCCGATTGATGTCGGTCTTGATCCGGGCTTTGAAGAACTCCGTGTTGAAGAGCGGGAAGAACTCCGTCGTCGTTTCTGGGATTCGTACCTAGAGAGACTCACACGCGATTGTGATCCGCGTCTCGAAAAACTATCGGAGGCCAAAGTTTCACCGGTCTCTCTCTACGGGATGTTCAAGGTCTTAGTCGATAATGATGATGTTGTGTTTCCCACAGCTACGTCAGGCCTGCCGACAGCTTCGGAGCTAGCAACGGTGCGGAAAGAACTCGAGTCCATTGTGTCCACCGGTTGGGAGCTAATGGACGAGAGACCGCATGAGGACGGGTGGGATGACCTGCAGAAACTCATACGTCAGTTGCACTTTGAGCGTGAGGTTACTGGTTGGAAAGAGACAACGGATGTGATTAGTGCCGTTGCTCTCTTATGCAAGAAAGGCCCACGCGGGCACAAAGTGGTACAGAAGCGGTGGCGTGATAAAGCTTTGGCGAAGGCATTATGCGAGCGTGTCGACAAGTTTGGAGTAGGGGATACACCTGCACACAGTCTCGTAAGCCGTTGGCTCGGATACCGATATTGTCTCGCGATCGATCTTGGTCGCGCAGCGGTGACCGAGTTCGCTGCTCACCGGATGCGCATAGGCAAGCTCGACTTTCAGGATCTTCTCGAACTTACTGGCCGGCTCTTGAGGGAAAATCCTCAAGTCCGGCGTTACCTAGGAGACCGTTATCGCTGCATCTTCGTAGACGAATTTCAGGATACGGATCCTCTTCAAGCGGAGATCGTGTTCCTGCTTGCTTCGGATCCTCCAGAAGATTCGTCCGGAGATATGGGAGTTGACTGGTGGTTTGCGAATCCTAGGCCGGGGTCACTCTTCGTCGTTGGGGATCCGAAGCAGAGCATCTATCGATTCCGTCGGGCTGATATCCAGTTCTATCGGTTGGTGAAAGAGCGCTTTGGTGAGTTTGGAGAAGTTCTGCGTCTCTCAACCAATTTCAGGTCTAGGCCTGCTATTGGTGCGCTAGTAAATCAGGTCTTCTCCGACCCTGACTTCTTTCCTGCTGAGGCGACCGATAGCCAGGCCGCGTTTGAGCGTTTGGACACAATACCGCCCAAAGGCGATGTCCCGTGCGAGGGAGTTTTCGTTTACGACGTTGATCCTGAAAGGACACGGCTGGAGGATGTGGCTGCTGATGACGGATTGCGAATTGCCTCATGGATTCGCGAGCGTGTCGACGCTGGTCAGAGGAATCCTGGAGACTTTCTTATTCTGACGAGGCTCCCAGACCAACTCATCGAATATACTCAAGCCCTGGAGTCTCATGGGCTTCCAGTCTCGGTCACGGGAGCACGTATCGGTGTGGGCGGGGAGATAGAAGAACTAAAAGCCCTAATTCAGTGCATGATCGACCCCACTAATCCGGTGAGGGTTGTGGCTGTGCTTACGGGCCTCTTCTTCGGACTCGATTATGAGAAGTTCACACAACACTCGTTGGGTGGCGGCACCTTTGACGTGATGAGGCCGGGGAGTGAGGGAAATGAGGATGTGCTCTCGGCTCTGAGGCGCCTGCACGGGTGGTGGCGTAGGTCTGTTTCGGAACCGGCGGACATCTTTCTCGGAACTGTAACGAGCGAATTGGGGCTGCTGCCGTATGCGGCCGCGGAAGAACTTGGTACGCTGAGGGCCGGTGCACTGTTGTATGTACTTGATTCGGTGCGTGCTGCGGCTCTCGCTGGTGACGCGTCATTACCCGGTGCGCTTGCGGCAGTCCAAGCCGCTCTGGATCAGCAGCGTGCAGAAGCCCCGCTGGAACCGGGACGACCGGATGCTGTGCGATTAATGAATTTGCATCAGGCTAAAGGACTCCAGGGAAAAGTCGTTCTACTGGCTCAACCGACGTCATCATCGAACCCGCGGCGACCAAAGATACATACGACAAGGAGCAGAGATGACGGGGCCAAGGGTTATATGCGCGTGACGGATGACCGGACAGGTCGTGACCTAGCCCGTCCGGAGAACTGGTTCGAGTATGAAGCACTCGAGAAGGATTTTAGCCGGGACGAGTATGTCCGCCTCCTCTACGTTGCGGTCACTCGTGCTGAGGAGGAACTAGTTATCTCTAGGTGGCCGAGAAAGAATCGTTCCCGTTCACCGTGGGCACCCCTCGAAACCTGGCTTGAAAACAATGCCGTCGCTCTTAGCTTGGAGCCTCGGATGGCCAGCGAGCGAGACACTCTCAGTTTTTCAACTGAAGAAGCAGGCAGCGAGGTTAAGCGAGCTTTTGCAGACCTTTCGAGGCGGGCTGTTCCGACGTTCCTGCATCAGACTGTCACCAGTCTTACAAAAGAAGAACTCTCACGCTCAGGTTCTCTTACTGACTCGGATCCGCGCGATGCATCCCGGTCTCTGACAAAATCCATGAAGGAGCCGACTACGTCGCCTTCCGAATTTCGGGGCTATTCGTGGGGTAGCGCGGTCCATGCAGCACTGGCTTACGCGGCTGAGAGTGATTCGGATAAAACTCCGCAGGGGATTTTCAGAAACCTGCTGGTAGAGCATGGACGTCCGCTCGACGAGCATGGGGAGCCGACGGAATTAAGCGAGTTGATCGGACTAGTAAAAGCGGTCCAATCGTCGTCCCTTTGGAGTAGGGCGAAGACGGCTAAGCGCATGTTAACAGAAATCTCCTTTGCTCTGCCAGAGTTGAGTGACGGCGGGCCCGATCAGGAACATAATTCTGAATCTAAGTCGGGCCCCGGCCGTACACGCAGGCAGTTAGACCTCTTCGGCCAAGAACTCTCTAGGGATGAGGTCAGGGTTCGGCAGGGGCAAGGTGACGCGGTCGGCGATGTTGCAGAGGAAGAGAATACGCCAGTTTCGGTGCTGGAGGGCGTGATTGACCTCGCCTTCCGTGAGCGTGGTGGTTGGGTTGTAGCGGACTACAAAACGGACGTTGGAACTGATCCCGATTTTACGGCTCGAGAAGCAGCCTACCGTCGTCAGGTTGATTTTTATGCTAACGCTTGGGCTCAGCTGACCGGTGAGCCCGTGAAGGAACGAGTTCTCTTTTTCACAGCCCAGGACCGGATTGAGCATTGGTAGTGATAGTGATCCAGTTTCTAGCGGCGATCGGTCCGCACCTCTAGGGAGCGACCCTGATACATCCGTGGATCGATACCGTCTATACGGGTTACACTGCGCCGACCGCCGCCGGGGACCGTGATTTCCACGTCCACTTTCTGCCCACCGGGCACGCCAAAGTGCACTGGAAGATCGGATTGTGCGTCGTAGCCTGATCCTGAGTCGACGCGGCGTGTTCCAAGAAGATGGTCAGTTCCGGAGACGAAGAGTCTTACCTCGGAACCGGGCCTAGTGCTATGGCCCTTCTCGTCTAAAACACGGATTTGCAGGGAGTGCCACGAAAATTCAGGACGCATAAGGTTTTCAAGTAGGGCATGTGTCCCGTCTATTGCTGACCCGGCCAAGGCTAGATCGAGATCCCCGTCCAAGTCATAGTCTACCCAAGTGGCGCCATGGCTAGCATTACGCTCCAAGATTTCCTTTGGGGTAACGTCGATGAAGTTTATGTCTCCTTCGCGACGCATGAGCCAATCCCGATAGTGCACCTCTCCTCCGACAGTACCGTTGACAAACAGGTCAACCGAGCCGTCATGATCAAAATCTGCCCAGGCGCATGTATCGTAGCGAGAAGGATTTGCGACTCCGACTTCGGCGGCTCTGTTCAGCCATCCTTTGGGTGTGCGCTCAAGCAGTCCGTTTGGACCGTAGTTGGCGAAAAACAGATCAAAATCCCCGTCGGCATCGTAGTCGACGGAGCATGGGCGCACTGAGCCTTGAGTCTCATCTCCTATAGCCCTTCCACCGGCGTGTATTTCTTCTTCCTCTGACTCGGTAAAACCATCTTCGCTGCCGAGGTAGAGTCCGTTAGCGTCGCCATTCATGTTGGAGACAATGACGTCGAGCCAGCCATCACCATCATCGAACCACAAGGCGCCTACTGTGCGTCGCGTGTCATCGAGTCCAAGGTGGTGTGCCTCGTTCTCGAACTTTCCTGCGGTCTGTATAAAAAGATGGTTCGGTCCGTCACGCATGGCCAGAAAGAGGTCTAGGTCACCGTCGGCGTCCACATCGACCCAGGCGGCTTGCCTGGTTGCCCCACTCACTATCCTTAGACCGACCATCTCCGACACCTCGGTGAATGTGGCTCCGTTGTTCTTCCATAGCGCGATAACGGATTCTTCGCCTGAGTAACCGAGTAAAAGGTCCGGATCCCCGTCTGAATCGAAGTCTCCCCACGCTGATGTGCGCACAGAGCGTTGAGTCGTCAGGCCGGCCTCAGATGCGATGTCCACAAAACCGTCTATCCCGTCGTTCCTGTAGAGCCGACTTGGCGTTCCGTTGAAGCCAACGAAACGGTCAGGGTCACCGTCTAGGTCTACGTCGGCCCAGGCGTCGGTTAATGCTCCACCTTCGCCGAACAACTCTTCGGAGACAGGCGAGAAACGTACAGGACGAAAGTCGGCACGGTCACATCCTCCCAAAAGTGCTACAAAGGCAAGCCCGGCGAACATTTGCCAACTCATGAATTGTGTCGCTGACCGAGTCTTTTGACTCCTGTTTTCATCTTTGCACATCGTTTCGGAAGATTTCTCCTCCCTTCATCACAAAAATGACACGTTCCAGTGCCGTGATGTCTTCTAATGGGTTCCCCGGGACTGCGACTACATCGGCGAACTTTCCGGTTTCTAGGCTTCCGACGTCTGCTTCCCAACCCATGATCCTAGCATTGAGACTGGTAGCCGCGGTGATAGCGTCCATGGGTTTCTCTCCATTCTGAACCCGAATGCTGAATTCACGCGCGTTCTGGTCGTGTGGAAAAGCACCAGCGTCAGTTCCAAAGCCGATGGGTAATCCTGCCTCAAGGGCTTTTCGAAACGTTGCGTTCCGGTAGCGCATCATCTCGGTAGATCTCTGGACTTGCTCAGGAGGAATCCCCATGGCTGCACCTTCCCGCGGTACGATCACTCCCACATATAGGGTTGGGACGTAGTATGTGTAGTTTTGGGCTAGCAGCATTTGTATGGCTTCGTCGTCCATCATAGAACCGTGATCAACAGTCCTGACGCCGGCACGGATTGCTGCCTTGATCCCTTCTGTTCCATGTGCGTGTGCTGCCACGAAACGGTCCCAGCGCCCTGCCTCCACGACGGCTACGGCAAGCTCTTCGTCTGAGTACTGTTGCGCGCCCGGTGATATCCCCCTCGACAGCACCGCACCGGTCGCAAGGATCTTTATAAAATCTGCTCCCTGCTTGAGGTTTGTCCTCACCGCTTTTCGCACCTCATCTACACCGTCGGCAAGATTGCGAACAGCCGGGACATCTACGTAGATCGAGAACTGACGAGCATCACCGGCACCACCTGTCGCGGATACGTAATTTCCGGCGACCATCATTCTTGGGCCTGGGAGGGTTCCCTCGTCGATAATGTTGCGAAGGTCCACGTCGGTAAATGACCAGGCCGGTCCCATGTCTCGGACCGTAGTAAAGCCACTGCGCAGGGCGGTAAGCGCGTTGGCCGCTCCGTAGAGAGCCGCTTCGGACGGTGTGGTTGTCACCAAGACTCTCTCCCAGTAAGCGTCCTCTGCGTCAGTCAAGTGTGTGTGGAGGTCGATGAGTCCAGGGAGCAGCGTTGCATCTCCCAAGTCCACACGTTCGTCGTGTGCTTGTCCTGTTACGTTCTGCCCAACGGCGACGATACGGTCTCCGGCTACTAGCACTGCCCCCGGTTGCTGGAGGTTCCCGAAACCGTCGATCAATCGGTCTGCTGTTATGAGCGTTCGGACTGTTTCGTCCTGCGCGGTAAGGGGATGAACGAACAGGACGGATAAGATTAGTAGGACGGAAATAGAGGCCTTACGGTGTGGTGCACTAAGGCAAGAATTCATCAGAAGTTCGGTTTAACGATTGGGTGGGAGTCACTTCGAATGTTTAGGTGCGCACGGGTACTCAGCAAGTCGAATTGCGAGTTAGCCAGCTTACCAGAACAGTTTCGTAGTGCTCATTGAGTAAAGTCGAAAACAAGAGGTGTTCCTGATTGCCCATTCGGTTGGACAGTGCGTTCGAGCCAGCGGGCTTGGTCCGGATCACCGATGCGCACTACGTGTGGTCCATAGTCGAAGACAGGCAGATTGAATTCTATTCCCTGTATCCTTCGTGAATAAATCAGTGCTCCTGAGATTGATCGGAGTTCTACAACCGGGGCATACTCTAGTCCATGGACACGGATGGGGGGGAGATACCCGACAGGTTTGCGTCCGTCTCCATCGTCACTGTGTACGGTGATCGGCCATCCCTCGAACTGCATCGCTCGATCCTGTGACGGGTCTACATGCCTGGGCCAGCACTCAATTGTGATCCGCTCATTTGCCTTGTCGAAGATGACGATGCCATAGCCCGTCACGCGATCATGGAGGACGGCGGGTTGCAGTCCCGTTGCGCGTGGATTGGCGGACGCGTGGACGGTTATCCGATTTCCGAATCCGTCAAGAAAGTCGCCCGTGTACTCTGGTCCGGGTATGTCTAATGGAGCTTGGCGTTCTTCGCGAGGTGGCCACCAGCGTCGAGGCCAGATGTTATTTAGGGCCGGACCTGTAAAGGTGAAGCCGGCGTCCCCAAAGTCTTCGATGCCGTGTCGTACTACTGTGGCTAGGTGTTGATCACCAGCGATGTGGAAAGCTGAACACCGGCGTAGGATTCGAAGAACCTCATCGCGCTTTTGAGAAGGCCAGCCGTTGGAATCCATATCAGCCGCGATCTTGTCGCCCTCTACATATGTTCCGGGCTGAGGCATTGGGAGTGAGGGCAGTATGGCTCCGCTCATCGCGTCACTGGGAATCGAGTGCACAGAAGCAAAGTTTGTCTGGGAGAGAACCACCTTCATCTGCGCTGACCCGCTCCAGTCCTCTGACCATGCTTCGAGGAAGTTCATTTGCCGGGCTCCCAGTAGTTCAGAGCCTGGCGGATCACGGTGCTGGGTTACGTCGAATTCGGGATTCTGAATCCAGCCGTTCAGTACTCTGGCCTCAGTCGGCATTACGTTCGACGGAGATGATTTGAATTTTCGGTCTTCGAGAATCGCGAAGCTGACACCCCCGTAGTCCCATCGCGTGTAGTATACGCCGATCCCTTGATCCACTGGAGTCGGGTCGTAGGGGTCTGGGAGATGGCTCGTTTGAGCGACTTGAACTGCATTAACCCACTCGGGCGGCATCTTGAACCCGCCTTGGTCCTGAGCCGTCGCACCCCAGCCTGCTTCAGTAGGGGCCTTTCGTCCACTTTCTCCCCAAATGTTACCGTGGTAGACGTCGTGGTCATCGGGGATGAAAGCGGTTGGTATGTTGCGGAATATCTCTCTGTATGACCACCCGAACATGTACCATTTGTGCAGCATGTCGAGCGAGGCTGTTTCGATTGTGTCGGTCTGGATTCCGAATCCCCCTGATCCCTCGTAAAACTGGTCTCCCAGAAACAGGGCTAAGTCTGGGCTATGCTTTAAGACGTGACTGACTACGTCGGCGTCGGGGAACCCGTGGTCTGCGTTGCAGCTGAAGACTGCTGCGCGAACTGGAGTCAGGCGACCGGGCTCTTCCGCTATTGTGCCTAGGTATTCGAATGTTTCTGGACCGCTCCCTAGGGGCAGTGTGAGCCGAACCCGATATTTTGCTGCACGAGTCACGTCCCATCCCTCTACACGAAAACGTGCCGTTCTCGACAGCGTGTCGACATGGGCGGTTGCGACTGTCTCCCAAATATCATCCGGAGTGCGGATGTCGAGTTTGCATCTCACACCGGGGATACTCTCGATCGGAGCGAGTTGGGCTGTGAGTTTCAGCACGCCTCTGTGGGCCGTGTACTGTGCGAACATGATGGGGCCGAATGCCGCAGCTGGGTCCGTCTCGATGCCGAGACCCGATATTGTCCAGTCTCGGAAGATTGCACCCGCACCCGTGCTTTGTTCTCCGGCATGACTCAGAAGAGCGATGCTACCGATTACGTCGCTTTCCGTAAGGTCTTCGTGGAATAGGCTCGCGAGTTCCGTTCCGGTACTGGCCGATCTAGCGACGAGCTCAATCCGAGATCCTGAGGGCGACCGCGTTATAGTCGCATCGAGGCGTATAGAACTATATGAAGAAATCGGATATCTAGAACGTGCTGAACCAATCACGAGCGCTCCCGACCCGTCGATGCCCACATCTAGGCCATTTCCATGCACGACCGCTGAGCGGATATCGTCGACTGGACCCTTAAGACCAATGCGAAAGCCTGTCACTGCACCGGAACCTTCGACGGTCCTCGCGACTTCGACGGAAGTCATGAAATGCCCTTCTTTGGCATAATGCGTAAGGCAATGCAGAGTTCGGTCTGGGGCGCAAACTTGGCACACGAGCGAGCCCTGCATGACCTTCCAATCTTGGAGTCGATTCCCCCAATGTTCGGGTCCAGCCCAGCCCATGTTTGGCCACTGATGCCAGCGGCTGATGAATCCGGTTTCTTGCGCTGACAAAAGCTGGGTGCTCAATCTTTCGGAACTCATGGCCGCCATCATCATCAACTTCAATGTCTCACGCCGATCCATGGGTTAGTTGCCCTCTTCTCGGTAAAGAGGGTTTGGACGCAAGGGTAGGAATGCGTCTACGTCCTCCCACCATTGTTTCAGGCTCGAACCCAGCGAAAGCGTGAGCTGCGGTTTTCTTTCGGACAAGTCGTTCATTTCCGAAGCGTCAGACTTTAGGTCGTATAGCTCCCAACGGTCTTCTTCAAAGAAGTAGATCACCTTATACGGTCCGCGGCGCAAAGCGCTTGCTGGTGTGGTGCGCCAAATACCGGCAACTGATCGATCGGCTTCGAGGTAGGCTGGAAAGTGCCAGATTAGGTCTCTCTCCGGGATTTCGCCCGAACCCGTGAGGGCAGGGATCAGACTGACCCCGTCTATCGTGTGACCGTCTAGGAGTGGGGCTCCGGCTAGGTGGGCTATAGTTGGGTACAAATCCATGCCGATGACTGGAATCTGAGATGTCGATCCTGGGTCAACTCGATCGGGCCACCTCACAATCAGCGGAGTCCGGATTCCTCCCTCATAAAGCATGCCCTTTGAGCCTCTGAGAGGAGCCATCGAGGTGACCGGTCCGAAGCCTCCATTGTCCGATGCGAAGATCACCACGGTATTGTCGGATAGGCCACGTTCTTCAAGTGCGGTTAGTATACGTCCCACGCCTTGGTCTAGGCTCTCGATCATAGCCGCGTATGTGGGGTTCTCATGCCCGCCTGTAGGCAGCTTCGATCTGTAGCGGTCAACAATTTCTGATCTTGCTTGAATTGGCGTGTGTACCGCGTAGTGTGAGAGATAGAGAAAGAAAGGACCCTCTTGTTCTCGGTTGATGAAGGCGATGCTCTCGTTGACGAGACGTTCTGGGAGGTATTCGCCCTCTTTCCCTTCATTGAGCCCCGGGACGCGTCGGTCGCCTCTCTCGTAGGGGTAGAAATAGTCTGGAGGTGCCCCGGCCTCACTTCCGGCGATCGACCATTTGAAGCCCTGATCTACAGGGAGGAATCCTTTGCCCCCGAGGTGCCATTTGCCCGCGTGGCCGGTCGCATATCCAGCATTACCAAGTACTTCTGCAATGGTGACGACGTTGAGGGCGAGGGTTGTTTCGTTATCAGCCGGGATTAGGGCACGTTCTTCCGCTGGCCCACGCTCTGCCGTTCCTACGGTATAGATACCGGTACGCGGAGCGTACTGCCCCGATATCAGGGCAGCGCGGCTCGGGGCACAGTTTGGGGCATTAGCATAAGCGTCCGTGAAGCGCATTCCTTCTTCAGCCAGCCGATCGATATTCGGTGTCTCGTAGTAGGCACTTCCTTGTACGCTAAGGTCTCGCCATCCAAGATCGTCAGCATAAATGAGGACGATGTTTGGGGGCGTGTTAGGTGGTGAGCAAGAGAGAAAACAGGTGAGCAGGGCTAATGGAAAGGTTGCCGAGATTGCTCTGATGTTCTTATTGGCTCGAGGGGATGGATTCACCGTCGTTTCGAATCCCTAGCTGTAGTGCATATTTCTCAGACGTGAATAACGTGGGTTGGGTCGAGTTCTATCGCGACCCCTGCTATATGATGCCGTCTAGCTGTAGAGAGGGTGATTACGATTCTGGCTCTCTAACTCCCCCTCATTAGGGTAGTCCGCTGGCGGCTCTTCATGCTGCCACGCATTGTTTGCGGACCTTCCTCTCGGAGAGTTCATGAAATACTCAAGAAAAAATGCGTCCCGCCGCTCGTTTCTAGGCAGCCTTGGTACGGCGGCACTCGCTGCCGGTGCTGCGCCGCACCTGCTGTTGGCCGGTGAACGCAGGCGCGTTGTGGAGCGCATGGCACGCCAATATCGGTCAGCGAACGACCAGATCAATATTGCGGTTATTGGAGCTGGTGGGATGGGTATGGCTGATGTGTCCACTGCGCTCCGAGTTCCGGGAGTAAGGCTCGTGGCGGCGTCCGATTGCTACGACGGACGTCTTGCTGCGGCTCGTATGGAGCACGGAGCCGAGTTGTTCACCACTAGGGACTACCGTGAGATCTTGGCTCGCGATGACGTCGATGCTGTCATTTGCGGGACACCGGATCACTGGCATCATCGCATCTCTGTCGACGCACTGGAAGCGGGGAAGAGCGTGTATTGCGAGAAGCCCATGGTACACCAGATCGCGCAGGGTGCGGACGTCATTCGAGCAGAGCGGGATTCAGATCGAACATTTCAGGTGGGTAGCCAGGGTATGAGCTCACTAGGAAACGAGAAGGCTAAACAGCTACTAGAGGAGGGTGCGATTGGTCAGCTCAACTATGCGGAGGGGTTCTGGGCGCGCAACGACCCAATCGGTGCTTGGCAATATGCGATTCCGGAAGACGGATCTGAACAGACGGTCGATTGGGATATGTTTCTTGGTGACGCCTCATCTAGGCCGTTCGACCCCCTGAGGATTTTCCGTTGGCGTAACTATCGAGATTACGGGACAGGTGTATCCGGTGATCTCTTCGTGCATCTGTTTTCGAGCCTACACTTCATTACGTCGTCAACCGGTCCGAGGAAGATTATGGCCCAGGGTGGGCTAAGACACTGGAAGGACGGGCGTGAGGTGCCCGACGTCCTCTTGGGCATGTTTGACTACCCGGAGGCGGAAGGTCACCCGCCATTCAACCTTTCACTTCGGGTCAATTTTGTGGATGGAACTTCGGGCTCGACCTTTCTTCGGCTAGTAGGGAACGAAGGTGCAATGGACGTGACATGGACTGAAGTCGTTCTGAGGCGTAACAAGTCAGTCGGTGCGAACGATGTGTTTAACCAGATGAAAGCCGACGAGGTAGGACTTGGTCTAGCTACAAGACGGGAGATGCTTCCTCCGGCTGAATCGGTTTATATGGCTGAAGACGGATACTGGGGAGCCCACTTTGATCATTTCATCAACTTCTTTAAGGGAGTTCGCGACGGGACACCGGTGGAAGAGAATGCCACATTTGGGCTTCGCGCAGCCGCACCAGCATTGGCCTGCAATGACTCGTATTTCGATGAGAAGGTAATTTCGTGGGATCCAGATCTGATGGAGGTTCTATGAGTGTCTGTGCCCCGCTCCGCTGCGCGTGCGCGATATCGGTGGTCGTTTTGCTGTCAGGGTGTTTTGCGACCGAGGATAATGAGAGTCTGGTCCATGGTGGAACTGAAGTGAGTCACAACAAGCTTTCGGTTGAGGAACGCTCTGATGGGTGGGAACTCCTCTTCGACGGTGTCTCGCTCGATCAGTGGCGTGGGTACGGACGAGATGACATACCCGAAACTTGGATCGCTCAAGATGGTGAGATGATGTTGCAGACCGCGGGCGGTAACATGGACGGTGGAGATGTCATCACTAAAGCGGAGTACATAGACTTCGAACTGGTATTTGACTTCAAGGTGGGCCCCAGAGGTAATAGCGGTGTCTTTTATCGCGTTCAGGAGATAACTGACATGGGTTTATGGCAGGTCGCACCGGAGTACCAGGTCCTAGATGATGCGGCATATCCTGAATCTCCCGAATGGGATCCTCTCACACATCGCACAGGTGAGAATTATGATCTCCAAGCCGCTGAGTCGCGGCTTGTACATCCAGTAGGCGAATGGAATTCGGGACGGATCTACGTTGACGGAAACCACGTCGAACACTGGCTCAATGGTCAGCTTGTGGTCGAGTACGACCTATACTCACCTGAATGGGAAGGATGGGTCGCGGCCAGTAAGTTTTCGGTCGAAAAGCATTTCGCCCGTGCGCCATCAGGTTCGATCGGGTTACAGGATCACGGGACCCCAGTGTGGTATCGAAATATGAAGATTAGGAGACTGGGCGATGACTAAGATCGGCTTCTTTGCGGCCCTTCTTCTGTTAGTCGCTGCAACATGCGTAGCTGAGGAAGAGGTGCGTTACATCTTCAATGGGGAAAACCTAGACGGCTGGACCATACATGGGACCGAACTCTGGTATGTTGAAGATGGGGAACTTGTTTGCGAGAGTGGTCCGGACGCTCAATATGGCTACCTGCGTACCGATCGTAAGTATGATGACTTCGAACTAGAGCTCGAATTCAAGCAGGAGGCGGATGGTAACTCCGGTGTCTTCTTCCGTTCGACAATTGAAGGGGTTCGGATCAGTGGCTGGCAGGCTGAAGTAGCTCCGCCAGGTCTGCACTCTGGGGGGATTTACGAGTCTTATGGCCGAGGATGGCTTATTAAGCCCGAGTCGGAGCTAGACTCGGCGCTTCGCATGGGTGAGTGGAATGAGATGAAGATCCGCGCAGAGGGAGGCCGAGTAACTACCTGGATCAACGAAACGCAAATGATCGACCTCGAGGATGAACAGATCGGAGAGGGGAAGGGTCACATCGCCCTGCAGATCCATGACGGGGGTGGAATAAAAGTGCGATGGAGGAATTTGAGGTTGATAGAACTCTAGGGCTCTTCGAGATCCCAAGGATCGAGTGCTTCTTCCAGCATTTACGGGGACCACGTATTGGGCCATTTGTCATGATCACGACAGATTGGATGTTATGAATATCTTACAAGCAATATCTGAGCGCCGTTCGATTAAGTCCTTCACAGATCGCTTGATTTCCCCCAAAGAAATCGAGCGACTGATCGCCGCAGCGGTCCTGGCGCCGAACCATCGGATGACAGAGCCGTGGCGTTTCTACGTGTTAGGTCCGGAGGCGCGGGCCGGGTTCGGCAGAGTCTTAGGACATCGGAAAGCGAAGCGCGTGGACCGGCCGGATGCGAAGATAGCAGTGGTTGAGAAGGTCGAGGCGTCACATCGTGACTTGCCGGCTATGCTCGCTGTTGCGATCACTCTAGACGAGAACCCGGAGATCCGAGAAGAGGATTATGCAGCTACTTACATGGCGATACAAAATCTCTGTTTATCGGCTTTGGAATTAGGGTTTGGAACCCATGTGAAGAGCGGAGCTGTGATGGATGATCCAAGGGCACGTGAAGCGGTGGGCGTTCAACAGGGGGAACGCATCATAGCCACTATCGCGGTGGGAGAGCCGGCTGCTGTACCGGATGGAAAACCGAGAGGTAGTGCTAACCAATTTACGACATGGGTGCCCTAAGAGACTTATGGGTCGGAAAGTTTCCGACTAATGCAGACGAATGCGAATACGTATAGGTGGCTCAAAGGTCACCATGTTCGCGGGGCACCTAGTTCGAGAGTTCTACGTGTGAGTTCTGACTTATGACGGTTATACGAAGGCCACGCAGTGCGATAGTTGCAGCGCTCATGATTGCCTTGACGTCGCAGGATGCTTCGGCTCAGACGGTACTCGCGAGGGTCCTCGACGGAGAGAGTGGCCAGCCAGTTATTGGAGCGCTCGTGCATCTGGTCGCGATAGAAGGAGAAGCTCAAAGCAGTACGCTGACTGATGACCTTGGTCGTGCACTTTTCGTCGGGGTGCCAAATGGAAGCATACACCTGAGAGCAGAGATGATTGGACAGGCTACCACTGAGACTGCCCTGTTTTCAGTGGGTCATGGGGAAACGGTCTCACGAGAGATCCGGATGGAAACCAGCGCGATTCTGCTCGAAGGGATAGACGTGTCCGCATCGGAGCGCTGTGAGATTCGTGGTGGTGAAGAGGGAATGCTTGTAGCCGAAGTCTGGAACGAGGCGAGAAAGGCTTTGCTCGCGGCGTCGATCACTGACAATCGAGGGCTATATCGTTATGAGACAATGCGTTATGACCGTGATATCGATGCGGAGACGGATGCTGTGCTCAGCGAAGAGCGTCAGCGGCGAGATTCGTACATGAGGACACCTTTCGAGAGCAAGCCGGCTAATGAACTCGTAGAGGGAGGCTTCATTCAGGACGATGGAGGAGCGGATGTTTACTATGCCCCAGATGCGGCTGCGTTGCTCTCCGATGTATTCCTTGACACCCACTGCTTTCGTTTGGCCGAAGCACGCAACGCTCAGGGCTTTATTGGACTCGAATTCGAGCCGACAGAAGACCGTGGTGTTCCAGACATCCGAGGTGCGATGTGGTTGGACCCTGCAACAGCTGAGCTTCAGTGGCTCGAATACAGCTATACCGGCCTAGATAGGGAGCGCCGCTCTCCCAGGGTAGGTGGCCGCGTGGAGTTTCGACGTATGCCGGATGGTTCGTGGATCGTACCTGAGTGGTGGATACGTATGCCGGTTGTGGGTGTGAGTCAGGACTATGAGGGAAATCGAAATACCAGAATCGTACAGTATCACCAGACCGGGGGCCTAGTACTGAATGTACGAGAAGCGGGTGGGCGTGGTCTTGGGCGTCTGGCCCGAACCGGAGGCATTGAAGGGGTGGTGCGTGACAGTCTCGGCTTGCCACTTCAGGGCGTTCGCGTTGGCGTCGTTGGGTCAAATCAGGAGGTCTATTCGAACTCAGAAGGTCGCTACAGCATCACGGAACTTCCCGAGGGGCGATATCGTGTGCGCTTTCTCGACAAGAGACTTGAAGTAATGGGATACGTTTCGGATCCACTTGAACGAGATGTTGTTCAGGGTGAGATGAGTTGGCTTGAATATGTCACACCGTCTGCTGGTGATGTGCTTTTCGAAGCATGTAGAGGTGAGGTCGTGGCCGATAACACGGTGCGGTTGGCGGGTGTAGTCGTGGACGAAAAAGGTCAAGGTGTGCCTCTTGCCACAGTCCGTGTCGGCTATACCAGATTCCGGCTCCCGACCGGTACTATTTTACAGGACCAATCATGGATGGAGATTACGACAACCCGGGAGGGCTTTTTCAAGTTCTGCGGAGTACCTCCGAATACGAGGTTGACCGTCGATGCCGGGCTCGGTGAAGTTATGTCTGAGCAGGCCATTCTTAATATTCCTGATCATGAAACAGGTCGGATGCTTACGATAAGGCTGCCCAGAGGAACTCGCCCTAGAGGTGTTATGTAACACCAGTAGCTCTCGTATGGCTTAGGTTTCGTAATGATTCGCTTCTTTTACCCCAAGTTAGCCCTGGCTGCCGCATTGTTTGCGTTGGCTACGCCGGTATCCGCCCAGACTGTTCTCGTCCGGGTAATCAGTGATGATAGCAGCAGCCCGATGGTGGGGGCGGTCACATCGTTGATGAACGTCTCGGGTCAGATAGTTACTAACACTCTGACCGATGAGAGGGGGCGAGCCCTCTTTACTGAGATGCCAGAAGGGATGTATACGGTTCGGGCAGAGATGATCGGGAAGGCAACAGCCGAGACGGATGCGTTCGAGATTTCTGAAGGAACGACTATCACTCGTGATCTAATGCTTGAGTCAAGTGCGATTCTTCTCGAAGGTATTGAGGTCGCTGCGGATGGAGGTCGCTGTCAGGTTCGGCCGGGTGGGGAGGGAATGCTTGTTTCCAACGTATGGGAAGAAGCTCGCAAGGCGCTTTCCGCCGCCTCGATAACTGATCAGGTTGGTGCGTACCGGTATGAGCTAATGAGTTATGATCGTCAGCTTGATCGACGCAGTGGTACGATTTTATCCGAAGACCAAAGTCGGCAAGAAGGGTACATGACGACTCCCTTCGAAAGCCGTCCAGCGGAAGACCTAGTCGTGAATGGCTTTGCCCAGAGGGATGGACGCGACTTTCTCTACTATGCACCTGACGCGACAGTGCTCCTTTCTGATGCGTTTCTGGACACTCATTGCTTCAGAGTGGCTGAGTCAAGAAATGAAGAGGGCTTCATCGGGTTGGGTTTCGAGCCGACTGGCGATGATAAGAGTGTGCCAGACATCCAGGGCACAATGTGGCTCCATCCGGAGACGGCTGAACTCCAATGGTTAGAGTACCAGTACACGTATCTTGACGAAGAAATGACTTCCGAGATGGTTGGTGGACGGGTTGACTTTGAAAGAATGCCGAACGGTACTTGGATCGTACCCGAGTGGTGGATCCGTATGCCAATAATGGAGAATCAGACCGGATTCGATCGAAGGGTTCGTAATTACATTGCCCAGTATCACCAAACCGGAGGACTCGTTCTAGAAGTGCGGGAAGCTGGGGGGAGAAGCTTAGGCCAGAGGGCTCAGACCGGAGGAATAGAGGGCGTCGTTAGGGATAGCTTAGGCATCCCTAAGCGGGGGGTGCGGATCGGCGTGATCGGATCGAACCAGGAGGTCTACTCCAACGCCGAAGGAGAATACAGTATCACAGGGCTTACCGAGGGGCGTTATCAGGTGCGTTTCGTGGATGCTCAGCTCGAAGATATGGGATATATCCCCAACCCTGTTGAGCGGGATGTTATTAGAGGAGAAATGGCCTTCCTTGATTTCTTCACCCCGTCAGTGGGAGAAGTACTAATTGAAGCGTGTGAGGGTGTCGAGCGGGATAGGAGCACTGTCCTCTTGGCCGGAACCGTGCTTGACCTCCGCGATCGCCCGATCGCCAATGCTCAAGTCCGGGTAAGCTGGGTTGGGTACTCGGTGGCTGGTGGAGGTAACATTACGGTTGGTTCTGATCTAAGCTCTGACGTAAGTGGTTTTGCTACGACCTCTAACGCTTCTGGATTCTTTAAGTTCTGTGGTGTGCCGGCCGGGATCCGTCTCGAACTTCAGGCAGAATTCGAAAACCGCCGGAGCAACCCTACTGAGGTGTCGATCCCTGGCACGCAGACGGGTCGCATGGCCGTTCTTCAGGTAAGGGGTAGTTAATCTGACCTAGCGAGCATGTTCTGGCGCTTTGTAGCTTCTGCTTTTGTCCACCCGTTAGGGGTGATGTGCTTTATGACTGCAGCCTCAGATGGCATGTATCTCTCGTTTCCGGTCGTTCGCTCGACAGTTCTGGTAATTGCGGTGTTATTGGCGGCTCTACCTGCTTCTGCACAGGATCGGATGTCTGCAACGCAGCGTCTGGACGAGTTTGAACGACACCGAGAACTCGTCGCTGTCTCTCCCTTTCGTGGATTGCCGTGGCAGCGACTTGGTCCGACGAACATTAGTGGCCGGGTTACGGATATTGCTGTCACTGAACCGAGAGGGGAGACGTACACGATGTATGTCGGTGCGGCTGGTGGAGGTGTCTGGAAGACGGTCAATGAGGGTGTGACGTGGATTCCGGTCTTTACCGACGAGGTCACAGCATCGATAGGTGACATCGCTATAGCCCCGTCGGATCACGATCAGGTTTGGGTTGGTACTGGTGAAGCAAATATCTTCCGTTCCTCCCACGCTGGGGCGGGGGTCTACAAGTCGACGGACGCGGGGGGGTCATGGCAGCACATGGGGCTCTCGGAGACACAGACAATCGGCCGTGTCGTGGTACACCCGTTGAATCCGGACGTGGTATGGGTGGCGGCTAGCGGTCACGAGTACCGAGACAATCCGGATCGTGGCGTTTATCGCACCGTAGATGGAGGAAAAACGTGGGAGCAGGTCCTCTACGTTGACTCAATGACGGGTGCGATTGATCTGGTCATCCATCCTGAAGATCCTAACACTCTTTTCGCTGCGACTTGGCAGCGTCGAAGGGCGAAGTTCAACGATCCTCGCAACGAGCCGGCTTTTACTGGTTCGGACGACTACTTCACTGGATCCGGTGTGTGGAAGAGCACGGACGGTGGTTCTACGTGGCGTCAAATCAACGATGGCCTCGTGGGTGCACGGTATCGGGGCAGAATTGGCCTTGATATCGCGCGCTCCAACCCAGATGTAGTGTACGCGTTCGTAGACAATTATGAGATTGCGCGGAACGCTGAGGAGGGAGCGACTGACGCTTACGGTAGGCCTAGAGGGGGCATCATACGGGGTGCGACTGTATTCCGCTCTGACGATGGCGGTGAAAGCTGGAATCGCACTAGTGAGTACAATACTTATATGGAGAGTGTTGGCGGGACATACGGATGGGTCTTTGGTCAAATCCGGGTTGATCCTAATGACGAGAACAAGATTTATGTGATGGGCGTGCAGCTGCACGTTTCTGAGGACGCGGGCCGAACTTTTGAGAGAGTCACCGGTACGCACGTTGATCACCATGGCCTCTGGATCGATCCGAGCAACTCCGAGTATCTCGTCAACAACAACGACGGCGGAGCCTATGTCTCTTACGACGGTGGTGAGAACTGGCGTTTTTTTGTCGAGATTCCGGTGGTGACGTTCTTTAACGTGAACTACGACATGGGTGATCCTTTCCGAGTTTACGGTTCAGTTCAGGATCATGGTTCGTTCTCAGCAGAGGTAGATCTGAGCCAGGGACGCCATAGCATTCCGGCTGTAGACTGGGAGAATGCCCCGGGGGGTGAGGGTAGCCATCACGCCATCGATCCAATTGATACTGATATTGTGTACTCGGCAGGCTTTTACGGGTCTATATCACGCACAGATATCGGCACAGGTGAGTCGACACCGATCATGCCGCAAGTGGAGGAGGGTGCTGATCCGCTTCGGGGGCAGTGGCTAGCGCATTTTATCCTGTCGCCACACAACTCCAATGTGATATACCATGGAATGAACTATGTCTTTCGGTCGACTGACCGAGGCGACACGTGGATGCGGATTTCGCCGGACTTGAGCGCCAACGATGTTGACCGGATAGGGGATATTCAATTTCAGACGATAACTGCGCTTGCTGAATCACCGATTAGACAGGGTCTGCTATACGCAGGGACTGATGATGGTCATGTCTGGGTAATGCAAGGTCCGGATGCCGGGTGGACCGAGATCACTAGCGGTATGCGTGAGGATCGATTCACCACAGAAATCGTGGCGTCACAGTACGGAGAGTCGACGGTTTATGTGACGCAGAACGGACGACGCAGCGATGATTTTGCTCCCTACGTTTGGCGGTCGACTGACTACGGACAGAACTGGGTGAGCCTTTCAGAGAATGTGCCGACAGGGCCGGTCAATATCATCCGTGAAGATCCCGAGAACCAGAATGTCCTATACCTAGGTACGGACGTGGGTGTGTATGTCTCCACAGACCGGGGTGAAACGTGGATGCCTTTGGAGAATGGAATGCCGAGTACCTTCGTCCATGATCTTATAATCCATCCTCGCGAAGATTTTCTTGTTGCAGCGACTCACGGTCAGGGGATGCTTGCCCTCGACATACGGCAACTGCAGAAGCTTACGCCGGGGATAATGGCATCGGACGTGCATATGTTCGAAGCTGAAGACGGTTTTCTTCCCGCTCAGGTTCGAGGTTTTGGTGCGCAGCAACAAAGCGCTTGGTTGCACGTGTGGCTTGGTGACGAGAGTGCTGGGGTGATTGAGGTTCGTAATGAGGCTGCTGAAGTAGTCGCGCGGCTGAGCGTCGGAGGGTTCCGAGGCCTGCACGAAGTTGAATGGAATCTGGAGCAGGAACTTCAACTTGGCGCCCCTCGGGGCAGGGCCTTTTCCCGAAGACGCGACTATGTCCCGCCGGGAAGTTACACAGCTGTGTTGAAGGTGAACGGGGTAGAAAGTTCTGCTGTATTCACTGTAGGTCGTCGGTAGCATTTCATCTTCGGTAGACGCCCTCGCTCTCTCAGTCTCAATGAACTGGATGGATGTGTGTTTTCTGAATTAGAGGCTGAATGATGAGTAACTCGCGTGTGATTTCAGGAATAGACGCACTTCTGGCCGGGCATGGGCCAAACTTGAAGGGTGAGCGGCTAGGCTTGATCCTACACCCGGCATCTGTCACCTCAGACCTAACTCTTTCTGCTGACGCCTTGGTCCAAGGGGGTCTCAGCCTTGAGTCCCTTTTTGGCCCCCAACACGGCGCGCGCGGCGAGAAGCAGGACAACATGATCGAGTCTGATCACTACACCGACCGAGCGTTGGGGGTCAGGGTGCACTCGCTCTACAGCGACGTTAGGAAGCCCACAGCACACATGCTAGAAGGCCTTGATGCTGTGCTCTTTGATCTACAGGATGTGGGAGTGAGGGTATACACCTTCGTTTGGACGATGGCACTCGCGATGGAGGCATGCGCCGAAGCGGGAGTCCGATTCATCGTCCTTGATCGACCCAATCCGATAGGCGGGGTTGTGAGGGAAGGGCCAGTGCTACGCCAAGGATACGAGTCATTTGTGGGACTTCATCCAATACCGCTGCGTCACGGCCTGACGTCGGGCGAGTTGGCTCGGTGGCTCGTAAGGGTCCGCGGGATTGATGTGGATTTGACGGTTGTACCGTGTATGGGTTGGCGTCGATGGATGCATTGGGATGACACTGGTTTACCGTGGGTGATGCCCAGCCCCAACTTACCGACCCTCTCCTCATGCGAAGCCTATCCAGGCATGGTACTTTTCGAGGGCACTCTTGTCTCTGAAGGGCGCGGGACCACTCGGCCGTTTGAGTTGATTGGTGCTCCGTGGCTTGATCCGCAAGCACTTCTCCAGACAGTGCGTAGCAGCTTGGGTGAAGGGATCAAGTTACGGCCGTGTTACTTCGAGCCAACCTTTCAGAAGCACATGAATGAGGTCTGTGGCGGTGTTCAGCTCCATATCACCGATAGGGATAGTTTCCGATCGGTGAGAGCCGCCGTCGCCCTTTTTTCTGCATGCCGATCGGTTGGGGGAGCACCTTTCCCTTGGCGACAGCCGCCGTATGAGTATGAAAAGACGCTAATGCCCATAGACATGTTGTGGGGGCACGATGGGCTGCGCGCCGGGATAGATGCTGGGGCAATGCCCGATGAGATCTTCGAAGGAGTAGAACTCGAGTTGACCGAGTTTGGAGCCGAGATCGAGCCGGACTTGCTATACGAGTAATTGGTTCCAGTAGTCAGACCGAGTTATTCAACGAAGGATTCCGCTCACCGGCAATCTTGTGTCTGATTGAACACACTCGCTATCTGAAGCTCGAGGATGTCTCCCGGGTCGACCTGCATTTCCGAGGTGGTGCACTTCGGTCCCGCAACCATGTCGATTTCGATTCTCATGTAGGAAGAAAGGGTCCAATCCAGCTCAAATTCCCTGTCCTGTTTTCCATTTACCTGACCGATTGGCATTCGTCCATTAGTTGCCAATGCGAATAGCCTTGCGTCATTAAAGTTCATGTTTTGCACCAGAAGTCGGACTTTCTGAGGTCGGTCGGGCGAGATAAAGGTATGGGTGCCCTTTGAGACTTCGGTGCCAGCCATCAGGCAGGCAGAAGCACCAACAAGAGCGAGGGCCATTAGGGGGCTCCTCTGGTAAGCACGCATAAGGCGGCCGTTCTTGATTAGCGACGTCCGGCTTGGCATGGTTGCAGTCCGATATTGGCCGGGATCATGAGCCAAACACGAGCATTTGGCTCGACTGGGAGCGAGTTGGTAGTGCACCCACGACCACTTACGACATCGATCGAAAAGTAGATTGGCAGTGCTGGGTTCCAGGCTATACGAAAGCGCTGATCAGTTTTTCCAGTCACCCGCCCGAGACGTATTCGCTGCCCAGACCGGATCGCCCAGATCGTAACGTCGTTGAAGTTACTATTCTGGACATCGATCTGGATGGGATCTTCTGACGGGCTTGCTCCTCGGATTGAGCTTTGGTCAAATGGATTTGGACTTCCCGAACCTCCACCTCCGCACCCGGACAGGGTCAGAGCGAATAAGAGGGACAACGGGCGGATTATCGAAGAGAGCGAGTTCATATACATCGTATTGCAAATCATACTCTATGGTTCCAACCCGTGGCTATGAAGCTCTGGCTTCTAGGACCCTTGTTAGGCCGAGTAGATGCCCTCACTCAGCCACCTTCGGCTTCGTCCATCAGAGCGATGACGTGTTCGTTTGCGCCGTCAGGGGTAAATAGGCTGACAATCCAGAATGCGAAGGTGGAGAGTATCATCGCGGGGAATACTTCGTGCAGAATCTCTGATCCGGGAAGGTATTCCCAACCCAGAAGGACGCCGATTCCTATTACGAAGGACGCAATGACTCCAGCTCCACTTCCTCGCCGCCAATGTAGCCCAAAGACAATAGCTGGGAAGAAGCACGCGCCGTACAAGCTGCCGCTGAACGCCGTCAGTTCGACTATGCCGTCCGGTGGGTTGAGCGAGATGACTGCCGTAATAAGCGCGAAGAGTGCGACCCAACCCTTTGTCCAGAACATTTCTGCTGCTTCGGTTCGTCCGGGCTTAAGTACGCTCACGATGTCACGCTCAGTCGTGGATGCCATCACCAGTAAGACCGAGTCTAGCGATGACATCGCCGCTGCTACCATGGCCACGAGCAGGAAAGCGCCAGTTCCGGGGCCGAAGACTTCAGTAAGGAGGGTGGGGACGACGAGATCTGTGTCCTCAAGTCCGCCGGGAAGAACCCTTCGGGCATAAATGCCAACAGGGATCAGTAGGGAGAAGACTGCAGCGAACGTCACTGACGAGACTATCATGCCTGTCCGGGTGGCTTTGTCTCCTTGGAGGGCAAAGAATCGTGAGAGTTGGCGTGGCTCCACTGCGAATTTTACGAGTCCTGCAAACATGGTCCCCATCAAAACAGGAATCGCAACCCCTCCTCCCCACGTGAAGAGTTCTTCGCCGCCTGGCTGCGTTCTTACCTCAGAGATGGAGCCTAGGCCGCCGGCGGCGTTAACTGTACCGCTAAAAAGGACGATTGCTGCTAAGACCATGACTACGCCCTGAACTGAGTCCGTCTTTACCACTGATATGAAGCCACCGATCATCGTATATGTCATCACGATGAAAAAGACGATAACAATCGAAACTTCGTATTGGATCTCGAGAAAGGTCTCGAGAAGGTTGCCAATACCCTTGAACACTGCCGTCATGTAGAAGAATGACGCTGCAATCATGATCAAGGCCGAAAAGACTCGTGCCGTAGTGCTCCCGAACCGAAACCCAATAAAGTCTGGGATCGTTAGTGAGTCCATCGCGGCCGTGAAGGCTCTGAGTCGGGGCGCTACGACTATCCACGCGAACAGTGAGAACGCTACCGCGGTGGGGATGAAGAGCATCCATGGTATGCCCCAGTCGTATGTGCGTCCGGAAAAGCCGACAAACGAGTTTGTGCTCGCATATGTGGCAAAAAAGGAGAGACCGATCACCCAGCCTCCCATGTTACGGCCGCCTACGTAATAATCAGCTAGCCCTTTTGTTTTGCGGTTTCCAGTCCACGCGTGGTGAGCAAGCATGAAGGTGTAGAGCAGCAGAAGCGAGTGAACCATCCAATACTCGCGAAGGTTGCTCAGCACGGTGTCGATCATTCAGTGTTCTCCGCAGAGAAGAGGTCAAGCACGGCCGGCTTGGTGACCTTGCCCATTGCGTTGCGGGGGAGTTCCGAGAGCACGAGAACATCTTTGGGGACCTTGTATGGCGCCAGTCTATCCTTGACGAAGTTGCGAAGCTCCTCTTTCGAGGCAACCTCTCCTGTCCTGAGCACTACTGCTGCGCAGACCCGGTCCCCCCATTCAGGGTCAGGAACACCTACCACTGCACAGTCCGTGACTGCAGGATGAGAGCGCAGTATGTCTTCAATTTCGAGCGATGAGATTTTTTCACCTCCGGTCTTCAGGATATCGACCGAATTGCGGCCGAGGATCCTCCATGACCCGTCCTCGACTATTGCCCGGTCCCCTGTGCGAAACCACCCCTCTGAGGTGAATGCTTCGGCTGTCTCCTTCGGACGACGCCAGTATTCTTTAAAGACCCCAGGTCCGCGAATCTGAATAGTGCCGGCAGAGCCCTCAGGTACTTCGATCCCATCTTCACTTACCAGCCGGGCTTCCACATTGGGCAGAGGCCCCCCGACAAAGCCTGATCGCCGTTCTCCCTCCAGTGGGTTAGAAAGCCCCATGCCGATTTCTGTCATTCCGTAACGTTCAAGCAGTCTATGCCCGGTGATCTCTTCCCAGCTCTCGAGAGTCGGGACTGGTAGCGCGGCTGAACCCGATACCATAAGGCGGCAGGCGCGCGCTCCCTGTTTCCATGCTTCCCGTGCCTCTGGGTGCATCAAGTACCATTGATCGATTAATCGGCGATAGACGGTTGGCACCGCCATGTATAGGGTGACCTCACATCTAGCGAGACGTTCCCAGACGTCAACGGCCCGAAAGCGTGGTAGGATTTCGCAGGTAGCACCGTTCCATAGAGCTGAGGTAAGGACGTTCACGATGCCATGCACATGATGTAAAGGGAGGTGGAGAAGAATATGATCGTCTTCATTCCACGCCCATGCATCAGAGAGAGCCTCCACTTGCGCACGAAGGTTCGTATGTGTCAGGACGACCCCCTTCGGTTTACCGGTCGTTCCTGATGTGTAGAGCATCAACGCTGGGCGAGTCTCTTCTACCGCTGGGAGTTCGGCAGTTGGTCCATTTCTAAGGAGTGCGGGCGTCAGCAACAGCGGGATCTGCCGATCTCGAGCGAGGACTCGAAGTCTCTCTTCGAGAGAGGGATGGGCGATGACCGCTTCCGGTTGGGCATCTTCCAGTACCCAAGCTAGTTCGGGTTCCGGGTGAGATATTGCCATGGGTACACCGATGCCTCCTGCACGCCAGACTGCCCACTGGACGGCCGTGTATTCCCACCCAGGTGGTACCAGATAGCAGATCCGTTCGCCAGCAAGATCGTCTCGCCCTGTGAGCAATGTTGTTGCTGCTTTGCCCGACTCTTTGATGAGGTCTTTGTAGGTGAAAGTTCCCTCTGGAGCGATCATCGCTATGCGCTCGCCGAACGAACGGGCACGAGAGATCAGGGACAATTGAGGTGAGGCGGATTCCATGGGAGATTGATGGCGCGCGTTCTTGGGTCGCCGCAACAGACGTGTCAATCCCGTCTGCGGCAAGGATGGCCTCGAGCGGATGTCAGTTTGTGTGAGCTGGAGATAAGTTGTTGATCGTATCAGTGGGGATCTCTCTACGGGGTTTCTTTACCAAGTTGGAGCCTTGAGTGAGAGTTGTTTTTTATCCTTGGTGAGCCTGCTTAGCACTTCTCGGAAGTGGCCCTTAACTGTCCACATAATTGCAAGTATCGCTCTTTCAATGCGGGGCCGGTTCCATGGAGAATCGACTTCGATAACAGCTTGTATAAGAGATAGCTTCAGAGGGCTTAGATAGCGCACCTGTTTTTCGAACCAGATGCTACGGGCCTCATTCCATTCATCCGCGGAGTGGTTTACGGCACCCGGTTCGACCTCATTTTCTATGAAATTGAGGAATTTTCTCCCAGCCTCCAACTTTTGCGTCTGGTAGCTTCGGTTTGCTCCGGTAATGTTGATCCGACTACTGCGCCAGCGCACGCGAGGTCCGGCGATGGTCAGGATGGGACCATCGCCAGCGAAACTAAACCACGCAGCATCGTCGGCGCACCAGGCAACTGGGTAGTCGGGAAACCCTCCTTTTAACGAGTAGGTTGAGCGACGGAAAATGTATTCGGTCACGTAGCTCGCTCTATGACCTAATAATCGATCAAACAGGAATTCGGAGGCGGACTCACTTTGAGGGTGCGACGGGTTACGCTTTCGAATCTCACTCGCTTCGTCTATCACGTCAGTATTGAAACGAATGACGGAAACCTCAGGCTTCAGGTTTCCGAGTGTCTCGTAAAACTTCGCGACGCATTCTGGATGCATCTCATCGTCATCTCCGAAGAGCCAGATCCAGGGCTCAATCGAGAGTGCGACACTTCGATCCCAGTGTCTAGTGAGGGATGTATTCCCGATGTTCTCATCAAAGCGGTGGTAGATCAGTCCAGTGTTATCGAAATTATCACATATTCGAGCGATTTTATCTGGCCCTCCGTCGTCAGCGATGTACAACGTGAACCGCTGGTCCGTTTGTGCGCGGATGGATTCTAGGGCGCATTGTAGAAAGTCTGGTTTCCAGGCCGGGAGTACGATTGCAAGCTGGTTCATGATAAAAACGTTCTGCGACCGGCATGGGACGTCAACGAAAAGAGAGTAGGCACCGACATCTTGATATCAGCGCAAACAAATGCCTTGCCGGCTATACTTCCACTCACTCGCCGTCTCAGATCCTGCCACAAGAGGTTAGCATGAAGCCGGCGGACGGCTCAATTACTCCCACGAAACGAGATTTGCTCCGCCGTTACTGGCGTGTAGCAGACGCTCGTCCTTGGCATTTCGTCCTCCCGGTCGGACTGATCCTCTTCGCTGGAGTCTTCGAAGCTGCTTCGTTCTCGCTACTGGTACCACTCACTGATGCGGTTTCCGAGAACTCTTTCGACTTCCTAGACGATTCTCCCGCCTTTGGATGGCTCACCGGTCTTGCGCCAGATTTTGTGGGTTCAGGCTCTAGTCGCGACGCATACTTAGTGGTTCTAACCGTCGCTCTCATCATCTTGGGAAGAGTGGCAAAGCTTTTATTGGAGTACCTCCGCAAGCTTTTTGTAGTATCAAGAAACGAACAGTATCGGGTTGCTGTCACAGAAGAGACGTTCTCACGCGTCATCTCTTTCGGCCGTCAGTATTTCGATGAGCAATCGTTAGGCCGTGTCGATACTGAGATCAGCTGGTCGAGTTCAGTCGTCGGCCTCCTGGTCTCGGCCGAAGAACTACTTCGTTATGGGGTGGGCCTCATCGTCAAGGCTGGTGTGATGATTGCTATCAGTCTTCCGCTGTCTATCGCCTTTATAGTAACGCTGCCCTTCGTGAATCTGTTCCTTCACGTGATTAATCGCGCGGTTACAAGAATTTCTCGAGAAGGCGTAGAAGTCGAACGCCGGATGCGAGGTCGCGTTCTAGACCTTCTTGGTTCTGTGCCTTTGGTAAAGGCATACTCCCAAGAGAGGTCTGCATCCGAAGCGTATGCCGAGGTCCTGAACGAGGCTCGAGGTGTAGCGGTACGTCGGGATAGGATAGTGAGCCTTCGATATCCGGTTGAGGAAGTGTTTGTCCTCCTCGTCATGCTGCTCGTTCAGGCAGTGGTTATCTATATGTCAGGTGATTTTCGACCTGGCGATCTAGCGGCGTTTGGAGCCTTTCTCCTTCTGTTGCAGCAGGCATTGCCCGACTACAAGTACCTGACCGTCTTTAGCCTCAAGGTTGCAGAGGAAATCCCCCGCCTAGAGGCGCTCACAGGACTCTATTCTAATGAGGGAAAGTTCATTGTCCCCTCTGGGCCTAACACGTTCCAGGGCCTCAGAGACGCAATTAAAGTCGAGCAGTTAACGTTCGGATATCATTCGGATGTCCCCGTGCTCCGTGAAATTTCCACGACGTTCAAGGCTGGGAAGTTGACCGCAGTGGTCGGGCACAGTGGGGCAGGGAAGACGACCTTGGTCGACCTGATAGCACGCTTCTACGACGTGGAGCCAGGGACGATCTCATTTGACGGAGTAGACGTTCGGTCGTTTTCACTGGACTCACTTCACCGCTCCATGGCGATCGTGAGCCAGGACGTTTGGTTGCTCAACAGGACCGTCCGGGACAACCTGATATTTGGCTTAGATAGGCCAGTGTCGGATGAAGAGCTCTTCGAGTCATTGCATGACGTCCTACTGGCGGATTTTGTGCGAGCTATGGCCTTCGGTCTCGATACTGAAATCGGAGATCGAGGTGTGAGATTGTCTGGCGGACAGCGACAACGATTGGCTCTCGCGAGGGCTCTCTTGCGTGACCCAAAGATCCTTATCCTCGATGAGGCTACGTCTGCGCTCGATAGCGTGGTCGAACTCAAAGTTGCGAAGGCCATTCAGCAGCGTTCGTCAGAACGGACCTTGATTGTCATTGCCCATAGACTCTCTACAATCCGGGAGGCGGATCAGATCGTAATCCTTGATGATGGTCGCCTGGTCGAGTCAGGCAAGTGGGAAGAGTTGCTTGAGGCCGGAGGCCCATTCGCGAGACTGCATGCGGCCCAGTTCCGGTTAGAATCTGGCTCGGAATCAGTCTGAGGTTCAGGGGTCGCCGTGCCAGTGGAGACTATTGAGTGTGCTGCCCGATCTTGAAGCGTTCGAGCCAGCGTCGACGTTGAGCCATTCGCTTGAGGTTGGTCAATTCTCGCATCCAGTGGTCGGCTCCACGCCACACTACTCCGGCTGCTTTGCGTCGATCCTCAACCATATGCATCAACTTATTGAAGGTAGTTTCCGGGAGCGGCCAGATGAAATGCAATAACGGCTTTGTCGGTCGGTCAGGATCGATAGTGTCGAATTCTGTAGGCCAATACATTGCGGACGGGTTCGGCAGTGGCTCTAGTCCTAAGCGGCCCCCGACGATGCCGATAGCGATCTCGTCTCCCAACCACGCCCCTTGGAGCAGAGATAGGCGAAGTCTTGGCTTAGCTTCGTAGAGAAAGCAGCGCAGGAATTCAAGCATGATCGTTCGTGCCGGTCTCCTCTTGAAAGCGAAGAAGCCACTGTTCGTCTTCAGGTAATAATCAATGTCGAACCTATCCATGAGCCTACGTGTTGAGAATCCGTGGTGATTCTCGTTTTCATTTTTTGTGAGCAACTCACCGAGGAACGCCATGGGGGTGTGCTGGAGGGCGTCGAACGCGTGATCTAGTGTGCCTAAAACGAGGCAGTCGGCATCTACGAATATTGCTTCGTCCCAAGGGCATGCGTCTGCTAGGCCATACTTTAAAGTTCGTCCTCGTCTGAACTCGGTGCCTAAGATTGAGAGCGTGTCAAAAACATGGGGGTACCTAGAAGTCGCGATTTGACCTATGGGCTCGTCACATACAAGCCCGATGGGGTATTTCGTATGCTTTCTTAACGAAAGAGCCATGTCTACCGCCATCTCGAGGTAGCGAGAGGATCCAGCCGCCAGGGTCAGGTAACCTCGGTTGGGATGAGACATCGCGTAAGCTTCAGACTCGAGTGGGCGTTAGTTGCTGTTGAGCAACAAATCCCAAACATATGGCCCAGAACAGTAGTGGTATGGCCCAGAGCGATTCCCCAGCAGTGCTGAGCACCGCGGTGCCGATGAGACAGTATATGATTGTGATGAGCTCGAAAAAGAAGCTCCAGTGGAGCGGCACCTGATATGCTCTCAGTTGTTCTTGGACTGGTTCGGATTCAGCGATGGCTTCGTGGCCTTTTGGTGTCCGCACAAACTCACCACCAGATGTAAAGAATCCCTGAATCTGACCTATCGTGTTGTTTACCATGAGCCCGATTCCGATACATACGCTTGATACTATGTGTCCTATGGAACGAAGGCTCAGCCTTTTGTCACGTTCGAGCACCGTCAGTACGAAACTGACCGGAGCCGCAACTATGACCAGACCCATGATCCCCTGAACCACCCAGAATGTGGGGCGATTCATTAAGAGGACCGCCCATGGCCACAGGACCACATTTATCATGAGAATTGGATGAATCGCATAGCCCGCAAGAAGGAATGCCTCATCGATTCGGTCTTCAAGAAGCCCTCGGGCCGACAGCACTTTTCCCATGAGAAGCCTGAAACACTGTGCGTTCCCTTTGGACCAACGCTGCTGCTGTCTCTTGAAGGATCGCATGTCTGCTGGGAGTTCGTTCACAACACCTACGTCTCGCAGGTATCGACCCCTCCAACCTCGCAGCGCACATCTGTAACTAAGGTCTAGATCCTCCGTCAGTGTTTCCGCCGACCATCCTCCACCGTCATCGATTGCTTTTCTGCGCCAGACTCCCCCTGAACCGTTGAAGGTCGCGACGTTTCGAAAAAAAGCTCGGGTTGGCTTCTGCACGAAGAAGTGTCGATCCAAGAGTAAGGCTAGGGACGCGGCAAAAAATCCTCGAAGAGGTTCTCTCCAGGACCAGCGCGTCTGTACGAACGCTACATCAGGATGATCGAATCCGGTCCGATCCACTAAAACCGTGCGGAGGAAAGTGGGGTCTGGTACAAAGTCAGCATCGAAGACAGCTACGAATTCAGCTTCTGATTTCTCCAGTCCTTCTGTAAGCGCACCGGCTTTGTATCCGGAGCGGTGGTCTCTACGCAGATGCTCAATCTGGATCCCTTGTGAGCGGAGAGCCTGGACGACGTCTTTAACGATGTTAACGGTTTCGTCGTCGGAGTCGTCTAGCACTTGAACATCGAATCGGCTTCGAGGATAGTCCTGTAATGCAGCCGCTCTTATGATTCGCGCCGCCGCCCGCCTCTCGTTGTAGAGAGGCAGTTGGATTGTGACTAGGGGGAATAGATTGGATTCGTCCGTCTGAATTTCAGTTCTGTCTGGTGGTGACTCACTGGTCACGGTTGTCCTGATTTCTTGGCGATTCCGTACGAAGCGCCAAAGCATACGGAACTCCACTGCTGCGAAAGCGGCTCCTGTGAGCGCTGCAATCGCGTAGAGGACCGTGATGATTGGTGACATGAGATAGAGCTTGTTTGTCCGGGTTTGAACGTACTGACTGCTCTAGACGCTAAGCAGAATTTGGGCAGCCCGGCACCCCTGTCCATCTGCTGTTGGAACACGCCATCACCCAATGGTTCGCCTTAGATCCTCAACTCTGTGGATCTGCGACCAGACAGTCACGGCGGATAACACGGCCGGGTCACTTTTAGTTGTCTCCGAGAGGTCCAGGCAAAGGACTGCAGCCGATACCTTCTCATGGCGGTATGCCCGGATTACAAAGTGTGAAAGCGTGAGGGGGTCTATGGATCACCAAATCCAAAGCGGACACTGTCGTAGGCAGGGGATAGCAGTTGTCTGGGTCTCCAGGAGAACGATAGCTTTTCACTTATGCCATTCATTGAGCAGATTCCGGTCAGCAAGGCAAAAGGCCTACTGAAGAAGCTCTTCGACGAAGCGATAGAGCGGTCAGGTCGTGTCTGGCACATTGTGCACATCATGAGCCAGAACCCTCAGGCCATGGATGCGTCGATGGGTCTTTATAAGGTGATCATGTTTGGGCCGTCACCACTAACGCGCTGGCAGCGCGAGATGCTCGCTGTCGTAACATCCAAGGCGAACGACTGTTTCTACTGAACACAGTCGCACGCGCATGACCTCCGGGATGAGGTCCAGGGTCTCTTCGAGTCTGGTGAGGACTGTGACTCGTTTGTACATGCGATAGTGCGGGACTGGCGTGTGGCTGGACTATCGCAGGCGGATCAAGCGCTCTGCCGATACGCGGAACTGTTGACTCGCAAAGACACTGAGGTCGAGCAGGGCTCAGTGGACGAACTGCGTGGGTACGGTTTCGACGATCGCGCGATTCACGATGCCACACAGGTTGTTGCCTACTTCAATTACATCACTCGGGTTGCGGATGGGCTGGGGGTAGAGCCAGAGAGTTTCATTAGTCCTTGGGGATTAGACGAAGTCTAAGTAGGTCTATCTCCAGGGTTGGCGCCCGTAGCTATATTCTTCCATTCTTACCGCGTCTGCCCGTTAGGGCCCACCCGTAATATATCGAATGGACACGAAGCGCCCCACCAATCCTGCCGCCGAGGAGATCCTCGGCGGATACTTCCCTGTCCTGGATCACGGGTTTGTTTCTCTAGTAGACTATATGGGCTCCGACGAAGATGTTGAGCGAGCCGCGCGGGTTAGTTATGGCTTTGGTACGCGGAAGGTCTCTCAGACCAGAGGTCTTGTCCGCTATCTGCGAAGGCACCGTCACACGACTCCGTCGGAGATGGTGGAGTTTAAGTTCCACTGTGCGATGCCGATGTTTGTGGCCCGACAATGGATACGTCATCGTACCGCGTCAGTGAACGAACTGTCGGCGCGGTACTCTCTGATGCCCCTGCTTTTCTACACTCCTCAGCGGGACCAGTTCGAACTGCAAAGCCGATCAAATAAGCAAGGCAGAGAAGGGGGCGCACCACCAGAGGTCTACCAAGAAGCCGTAAGGCGGTGGGAAAAGCTCCGGGCAGATGCGGGTGGTGCGTACTCTTGGATGCTTGAGGAGGATGTCGCTCGTGAGCTAGCTCGGATTGACCTCCCCGTCTCAACCTACACTCAGTGGTATTGGAAGATCGACCTCCACAACCTGCTTCATTTCCTGAGCCTAAGGGTGGACCCTCGGGCTCAGTGGGAAATCCAGCAGTTTGGTCGTGTGATTGCTGGTATGATCAAGAGAGTGGCTCCACTCTCATATGAGGCGTGGGTTGACTACGATCTAGGCTCTGAACCACTGACGCGGGTCGAGCGTCACTTGATCTCCAGCCTCCTTGAGGGCAACGAAGATGGATTACAGGCTCTCGACGGTGCCAAGGTTACCGCAGATGAAATGAAGGCGGCGGGCTTGTCGAGCCGGGAGATTACTGAACTGATGGAGAAGCTAAGCGCCCCATCTATTCCCGACTTCGAACTGGATGTGTCGCAGATGGTGGATGCGGACGCAATGGCGCGGAAAATGTATCAGGCGGTTCCGAGTAGTTTCGAGTAGAGTCGATACTCAGGGGAGGTTGGTTGGGCGCTCTACTTTACCCAAACAGTCTTAGCGTTGGTGAACTCCAGAATGCCTATAGGGCTGAGTTCTCGACCGTAGCCACTATCCTTGGTACCGCCGAACGGCAGCCTAGGGTCTGACTTTACGATCCCGTTGACGAAACAACTTCCCGCGTCGAGTAGTTCCGCGGCGATCTGTTCTCCTCGCTGAACATCTCCAGTGTAGACTGAGGCTCCGAGCCCGAATGCAGTGCCATTTGCGATCTCAATCGCGTCTGTGGTATCCGCTGCTGAGATGATCGTAGCGACGGGACCAAACAATTCTTCGCTATATGCTGCCATGCCTTCACGAACGTCCGAGAGGATCGTGGTCGGATACCAAGCTCCTGGACGGTTCGGGACGCTACCGCCCATGAGGAGACGTGCTCCAGCTTCTACAGAGCGTGACACTTGGTCATGAAGCGCGTCGCGCAGGTCTTCCCGAGCCATAGGACCAACGTCTGTCTGGGGGTCGGATGGGTCGCCTATGGACCACTCGCTCATCGCTTGGACGAGTTTTCCTTCAAATGCTTCACGAACGGACTCTACCACCACGAAACGTTTGGCTGCGACACAGCTTTGACCTGTATTGATGAGGCGACCCATAGCGCAGCTTTTGGCTGCTGCGTCCAGGTCTGCGTCAGCTAAGATTAACGACGGGTCGCTACCGCCCAGTTCTAGAACGCATGGCTTGATGGCAGCACCTGCGCGGGCCGCCACAGCTTTTCCTGCTCGCACGCTTCCGGTCAAGCTGACGGCACGAACACGCGGATCGTCGATTAGGTTTCCGGTCGCTTCCAAGTCAATGAAGAGGTTAGCGAACAGTCCTTCAGGATAACCAGCGTCTTTGAAGAGTTCTTCCAGTGCCGCGGCGCATGCGGGTACGCTTGGCGCATGTTTCAAGAGTGCTGCGTTCCCCGCCGTTAGGGCCGGGGCTCCGAAACGGATGACCTGCCAGAAGGGAAAGTTCCACGGCATTATGCCCAGCACGATCCCAAGTGGTCGGTAGGTCCAGTAACTGGACGTCCCATCGGTTGGGGCATCGACCGATCGTAACAGGCTTGGCGCTTGTTCAGCGTAGTATTCGCAAACCCATGCACACTTTTCAGCTTCGGCGGTGGCCTGACGGATGGGCTTGCCCATCTCACTAGTCATTAGGGCACCGAGGGCGTCTTTCCGTTCACGAAGAAGGCGTCCCATTTCGGCAAGTGGCCTGATTCGTTCCTCCACTGAAAGAAGTCGCCAATCGAGATAGGCAGCTTGAGCAGACGCAACCTTTTGTTCTGTTTGTGTCGGAGACTCGAAGGGCACTTCAGCGGTCTGTTTTCCAGTAGCGGGGTCGACGGCGACGAAGGGCATTACGACTAGCTCTCTGTTGGGTATGCTGAAACGTGGTCCGCCATCTTAACCGAAGTAGCCTCGTCTCGCCGCAGTCATGTCAGATGGGTTACCATCAAGTATTTACTACCATAAACGGGACGCTATGGAAACCCCACAATCGTCGGCAACGAACCCGAGGCCCTTGGGTCCGATGAGCAGAGCTGTTTGCCTGCTCGTGACCGGTGGCACTTTCGACAAAGAGTACGACGAGATTCACGGCACCCTGGAGTTCCGAAAGACGCATCTTCCGGACATGCTGGCTATGGCGAGATCTAGAATTGACGTCCGAATCCAGACCCTGATGATGATCGACTCACTGGAGATGACCGATGAGGACCGTGGGTCCATCCTGAATCACTGCAGAAATGCTTCCGAACGGCATATCGTGATCACACACGGAACCGACACGATGGTAGAGACAGCGCGGTTACTTGCAGATGAGGCTCTCAACAAGACGATCGTTCTAACGGGTGCGATGATTCCGATTGCTTTCGGGTCGTCAGACGGGCTCTTCAATCTCGGCGGTGCCCTCACAGCGGTTCAGGTTATCCCTGCGGGGGTCTACGTCATCATGAATGGGTGTGTTTTTCGTTGGGATAACGTTCAAAAGAATCAGAGGACCGGTGTCTTTGAGGCTATAGGTCCAGACTGACGGAGATCCGTAACCCGTTGCCGCCTCTTAATTGACCTAAGAGCGTCAGTCGTGCAGAGTGACTCAACTTACATGCACCGGACGCAAAACCTGTGCATATGGGCGTTGAAAAGCTTGTCAGTCCGATTCTTGAGGTCAGAAGGCTCTGACGTATGTCAGCTTTACGACACCAGTTTTACGAAGCCAGCGGGTATCCCTTGGATCATCTAGGGCGTCGGTTAGATAGCCTGTATCGAGTACGATAAACAGGTCACTGCCCGGTGTGTGGATCCAGTCGACGCGAACATTTGCCTGAAACTCGTTGGAGACATCGTCCCACTGCAGTAACGCGTATGCAAATAGCTTTCGGTTCAGAGCCGCCTCGAGCCTTGTGCTAAGTAGGGTAGTACTGAAATCCCCTTCTAAGACTGGGAGGGAGACGTTATTCCAATGGGCGTCTGTGTCTACTGTGAGATGCTTATTCACAATCCAAACAAAGCCCCCGCCAATCTGGGTCCGGGTTCCGTTCCAGAAGTCACCAAAGGAAAAACGCCCGTTTACCCCTAATCCCCGGGCTCTATCCGGACTGAAGTCGATCTGCGCGCTGCGAAAAGTGTAGTCCCTAGCGGGAAGCTTACGTCCGTTAATGAGTGCGGGAGTCTCTAGACGCTCGAATCGCTCCGTAACGCGGAGATTGATGTTGTCTCCCGACTGAAAGTCCAACCGGTTTGACAACTGAAGAAGATGAGACTGTTTGCGTCCGTTAATTCCTTCGATCCAGTTTGACCCGAGTATGACGGATAACTGGCGTGCCCATGAACTGGTTTCGAATCTTGGGCGGGCGCCGATTTGGCCTCCCCAACGTTTTTGGTTCGGTCTTCGCACAAAACCGAGGTCCGGAGCGAAGGCCTCTCCGATTTGTGTGCGTGTTAGTTCGAAGAGATATAGGTCGTTTTGGAGAATGAGTTCTGCTTGGCCGGCGAAAGAACTACCAGATGTTTTGGAAACGTCCGCATCCCAAACGTTGGCACCCCACAAGAAGAAAGAACTACTGCTCCAAAATCGGCTTACGAGGTCTGCGCCAGCGACGCGGTTGTGTCCAGCGTTTGTCTCTTTTGCAGTGATTATGGCACCTAGGGTTGTGCGTCCGGGCAGGTCGCCACGCACCCGGGCAATGTTATTCCAAGCAGCCGGGACCGTTGCCTCTCTCGTCGCTGGGTCAGGTGACGTCACGGCTTCTGTCCAAAGACTCATGGCTCCGATGGACACGGGGCCGGTTTGACCCGTGAGGCGGCTCGCACCAACGATATCTGCTTCGAGTCCTATGCGCCGGGTGAAGAAAACCTCTGCTTCCTGAGATGCCCCAAACTGGAACAGGCTGGCGCGCTCTAAGAAAAATTCACGCTTCTCTGGGAAGAACAGGTTAAAGCGCGTGAGATTAATCTGGACGTTGTCGGCTTCAACCTGGGCAAAATCGGTATTGTAGGTGAGGTCGACTGTGAAGTTTGAAGTGACGGAAGCTTTTACATCCAGTCCAATATCTGTGTCCTGATTTGTCCCGGTGGCTTCCTCACTTTCGACACCAGCGATTAGATATGGCTTCACTTCGATGTGTCGACCCTTCTGGAGATCTCGAAGACCTGCGAGTGGAGCGTATCTAGAGACCTGTCGAATACCGGTTCGATACTCTTGACCTATGTGAGGCCAGTATACTTGTTCGTTCTTGCGCCGGATCGAACGGACGAAGGCTATGCCCATGTTGGGCGCTACGGCGTCTCCGAAGCGGATAGTAGTAAATGGGATCTCGACTTCGAGGAACCACCCTTCTTCCGTGATTCGTGTTTCAGTCGTGTATATTCCGTCCCAGTTCCAATCCTGGGTCGTTTCATCAGAGATCAGAGCGTCGTCCTGTGTGCCCAATGATCCGACCTCAAACAGGTATGCGTTACGGCCGTCGTTATACGTGTCGATAGCAATGAGCACGTTGTCGTCTTTGTCTATCCAGCCCCCGCGTTGGAGTATATTGCCCAGGATCCCTTCTGGCTCACTGTCAAACATCGACATGCCGAAGTAAAGCGCAGTTGGCGTATAGGCGATTCTTACCTCAGTGCGCTCCGTTGCCACAGCCCCATCGACGGGTTCTCGTTGACGGAATCCAGTGACTGGCTCGATATCTAACCAGAAATCCTCATCGAGCATGCCGTCAATCACTGGTGGAGTTGGGATGGCCACTGCCGTTGCTTGCTGCTGCCCTAAGGCTGGTGTGGTGCCGATCAGTATTGGGGTGACAGCCAGCAATGTCCTGATTCTTTGTATCACACAGCGCCTATGTTCGGAGAGTAGGAAGGGGAG
>DEBI01000008.1:72262-74687 GCA_002348465.1 Gemmatimonadales bacterium UBA2960
TTCCATGGGTATCTGTATGCTATAGGTTTTTGTTCTCTTTGGCCTTCTTTTGTTAACGCTTAGGGGTCGAATACGGGAGTCCGATTTGAACTCAAACCAGATCGCCTATCTCGACGGGCCGCGCCTTCGGCGCTCACTTTTGGCGGCTTGCGATTACGCACAGCAGCAACGCGTTGAGTTAAACCGCATCAATGTTTTCCCTGTCCCAGATGGGGATACTGGGACGAATCTTTCTCTGACTCTTCAGGCAATAGCCGACCACATTCGGGGAGTCAGCGCACGATCGGTCGGAGAAGTAGCTCAGCGGGCTGCTCAAGGGGCAGTCCTAGGTGCGCGGGGAAATTGCGGGATGATGCTTTCGCATTTCTTGCTGGGTTTCGCCGAGAATATTGAAGGTCGGACACGGATAACAACCGGTGAGCTCGGGGAAGCGCTCAGTGCGGGAGTCGATATTCTCTATGAGTCTCTTGATAACCCTGTTGAGGGGACGATCCTCACGGTTATGCGTGATGTGGCCACTGCTGTTTGCAAGTCAGCTGAGGACGACTTTGTACCCCTCATGGTAGAGGCGGTTAGGGAGGCCAGATTATCACTGAACAGCACGCCTGAGAAGCTTGAAGCCCTGAAGAAGGCCGGAGTCGTCGATGCCGGAGCTAAGGGTTTTGTGAGTATGCTAGAGGGAGTGCAGATGTTCGTGGATGGCGTGCCTATTTCAGCATACAACACCGAGCAGCAGTTTGAAGGTCAACCCGTCTTGGCGATGGTCGATTATTCGGTGGAGGACGAACAGTACCGCTTTTGCACGGAGGCTTTGGTACGTGGTGCGACGCTGCCCACGCAACCTGAGGTGCGAGAAGCTCTTCGCGAGTTGGGGGACTGTTTGATCGTGATTCGATCACAAGACGTCCTGAAAGTGCACATACACACGGACGAGCCGGAGGAAGTATTTTCCTACCTGCGTTCCGTCGGTGAACTGGCTACTCATAAAGCTGAGGACATGCATGTTCAGCATGAGACCATCGGAGCTGCGAGTGTGTCGGCCTCACATAGGTCAAAGGGGCACATTCAGATAGCGCGAAGGCCGGTGACGGTGGTAACTGACTCTGCGTGTGATTTGTCAGAGGAGGTTATCCGCGCACATGGCATCCATGTCATCCCGATGTCTCTTGTTCACGGTGACAAGACTTGGCGAGACGGCGTGGATATCACCGCTGAACAATTCCATGAGAAGCTGCGCACAGACGAAGCCCTCCCGACAACAAGCCAGCCAGCGCCGGTCGAGTTTTTAAAGACCTTCCAGGCTGCAGGGGAGGAGGGTGAGTCAGTGATTGGGGTCTTCGTTGGCTCTACGTTGAGCGGAACGGTTCGTGCCGCCGAGATGGCTGTCGATAGTACCGGTGACACTTCAATACATGTGATAGACTCCCTAGGAGCCTCTCTTCTACAAGGTATGTTGACCCTAAAGGCAGCGGAGCTCGGAGAGAGCGGTTGGGGTGTACAAGAGATTCGGAAAGAACTGGAACGCATCCGACGTCAATCCGGAATCGTGTTTACTGTGAGCACTTTTAAGCGTTTAATTGCATCCGGGCGAGTGGGGCGCGGCAAGGCTTTACTCGGTCGGTTCTTGGGCCTGAAGCCAATCTTGGGTGTAACGACAGAAGGTGAGGTGGCCGCGTTTGGCAAGGCGTTTGGTGACAAGCGTGCTCGGCCGGAATTGTTGAGGGTGGTTCGAAAGCAGGTGCCTGAGGCGACGAAGAAAGTTCGTTTCGGGATCGTTCAGGTGGGGGTTCCAGAGATTGTTCCTGACATCACGGCCGCGTTAAGAGAAGAGTACGGTTCGAGTGTTGACGTGCTGGCTGCTCCGGCAACTCCAGTGATTGCCACGCATACTGGGGTGGGAGCGTGGGGCGTGGCCTGGCTTGTCGAAGATTGAATCGATTGAGTCCCTAACCGGTCAGGCATCCCGGTAGTTAAGGTTTTGCCGTCTTTACCTATCGAGCCACCAGGTCAAACTAGTGTTTTTGTTTTCCTGCAACGAGGACCTGGTATGTAGCTTTCTGCGCCTCGCTGAGGGCAGGGGGCAGTGTCACCACCGTGGCTTTCGAACTCATATCAGTTGGCAGGTGGAGCACCATAGAACTCAAATCGAAGCTGCTGTCCTCGACATAGGAACTCGCTCGCCCTGTCTCATCGATCTGGACGGTTTCCCCTGGAGCTAGCGCTAGAGCGAGGAGGCGACCGTATTTTGTCCAAGCTGGCAAAGGTTCCATTTCACCTGTCGCAATCGAGGGGATGAGCGTGCCTTTATAATAGGTTGCTGCATCCTCGTACTTCTCTGGGCTTAACTCTCTTAACTGACGGAGTTGATCCCGGTAGAACTCCCGGGGGTCGCGTGCGCCAGTGGTCTCAAGAGCCGTCAATAGCA
>DEBI01000015.1 GCA_002348465.1 Gemmatimonadales bacterium UBA2960
ATCAGCCCTTCTAGCTGACCGCGTGCCTCGACCTGCACCAAATCGGCATCATCAAACCGCATAACTCCTACTGAGGTGTGATTTGAACCTCCTCGTATCACACAGGGGCCTGCACTACCCAAGGTGCCACCCTGGCCATCGATGTAACCGAGATATACGTAGATCACTACGTCATCGACGTTCCTATCCAGCAACGGTTGTCCATTGATGCAAGCATCCGCCGGAAGTGGATTACTGGAGAAGTCACGGTCCTGAACGTCAGCAACAATTATCTGTGACCAGCGCGTTGCAGCTGCCGTAAACGCATCCTCTTGGCTCTGGGTCCCAGAATCGATATAGACAATTTCAATATCATAAGGGACTAACGCTTCACTCGTTGTGACCGTTAGCGTGCCCCCAGTGACCGGCTCACCCTGATCGAATGCATGCACGAGTATGTGATACTCCCCATCGGCGAAGGGAACCTGACAGCTCTCAACGCTCGTTGGCCCAGTACTCACGCAACCCACGTATTCTTCTCGAGAGCTAGGTCGTATGCTCTCCGACACGTAAACATCAGCGTCACCCGACGGGGCAGTGAACGAGACCGTAAGCGTTGTTGGGCCAGAGACATTTACCCTGAAAAGCATCTCTGTGTTGATGCTCGCCGACAGACCAGTGATTGGGACATCTAAATTAGCCTCAGCCTGATCTAAGACATTGATGCTCCGAGTAACTTCATTGTTTGATTCAAAAAGCTCGACGACCGCCTCATCAGCATCCGTAATCAACACGAGTTCGTTCGAGCCAGTGTTCAGCGGACCTACGTCAAAAGCTAGTTCCGTCGTGTCATTAGGCTCGAGAGACGGCAGGTCAAAGGTACCTATTTCAGCCGTGTTGGAGGTCAGAGAGACCCGTGTTGGGCCACTAGCTAGATCACCGAGGTTGGCGACCCTCCCTGTAACGGTCACAGTCTCAAGGCTAGTGGGAGCCACACTACTTAGTTCCAAGAAACCAACCACTGCGAGATCGGGGGTTGGAACCTCAGCGCGCGCAATCGCGCTCACCGAAATCGATTGTCCAGGCACAGACACGAGCAGTTCCTGCTCCCCGAAAACCGGTCCAAGCGTCCACTCCGTAGTTGCTTCACCATTGGCATCGGTGCTGACCGTCTGCACTGAAACAGTCCCATTCTCAGATCCCGGCAAAAACGTCACTGCCAGACCTGGAATTCCTGAGCCTCCCAAATCGGTCAATGTGACTGTGATCGGGTCCGCCAACGTAGAATCTCTTATCGCTTCTTGGTTGTCACCCTGAGTAACCGTAAAGTTGGTGACCTCTTGGACCACTTCTAGATTGGCAGTAGCCGTCAAACCAAGCCCCCGAGCCGTCAGAGTGGTACTGCCAACCGCCACCGCAGTGATCAGTCCATCGGCGCCGATCGATGCTATCGTAGGATCTCCAAGAGACCACTCAATCTGGGTTGGCATAACGATCCCGTTCTGATCATTGATCCGAACGGACACCTGAACGGACTGGCCCAAGTACGTAAAATTCACGTTGTTGGGGGTAAGCGTAATCGTACTCGGAACACGCTCGGTTACCGTGGGTTCGATCACACGATCCCCGCTACAACCAACTACAGCTAGGAGGGCTAGCAGTTGTATCAGTGATAAAGACGGTCTGTAACGCATCTCTACAAGATCCGGAAAGCAAAAGGAAATCGTGACGTTGTCATACACGAATCACATTGAATTGTGGCAAGTTAGCCCATTGAACAGATACAATGAGGACATGCTCACGTCATGTTTTAGCATAATAGAGCGCAATTGCTCAATGGTCCCCAACCACTCCCGTGGAAATCTAAAGTGATTTTATGGGTCGACGCAGACGCGACGCCACGGCCTGTTCGCGAAATTATTTTTCGTGCTTCTAAGCGACTTGACTTGGAAACTGTCCTGGTCGCCAACCACAGGATCGGAATGCCAGCAAACAGCGAGCATATCCGATTTGTTTTGGTTGAACACGGCCTGGACGTTGCAGATCACCACCTAGTATCAAACGCAATTGCTGGCGATGTCGCCGTCACAGCCGATATCCCTCTAGCCGCCGAGTTGGTAGAAAACGGCGTTCACGTCATCAGTCCCCGTGGCGAAGTGTTCGACAAAGAAAACGTAAGAGAGAGGCTTTCTATTCGAGATTTTATGGATTCTCTCCGCGGCACGGGAATCGAGACCGGTGGACCTCGACCTTTTGGAAGCCGTGAGAAGCAGACGTTCGGCGCAGCCCTCGACAGAACCCTAACGAAGGCGCTAAAACATGGACGTCAGAATCACCCTGCGCCCCGCGACCACTGATGCTCTATCGGCTCTGCCCTGCCCTACTGGTCATCACTGCCTTCTATACCACAGCCTGTAATTCTCCGGGCACCCAGAGGGACTCACAGACGGCAATAGACCTACCCTTTCCCGATAACCCAGACTTGTGGCCCTCCATCCGCCAAGAACGAATCCATACTCTACTAGGACCGGCGATGGCCCGAGCAGGCGTAGATGCTTGGCTCGTGCTTGCACGAGAGAATGCAAACGATCCAATCGCAGCACACATCGGGGCGGAAAATGCAGGCGGCTTGGCAGCCTTTCTTTTCTTCGCAGATGAGCAAGGAAATCTCGAGTCATTAGCTATATCTCCAGAGACCGAAGCCACTGCGCTATCTGAAGTAAGCCCCCTCGATGAGGTCCGATCCGTGCGTCGAGGAACTAGCATCTACATGGCAGCTGCTGCTGAGCTCCGCAGCCGGAATCCCTCGTTTATAGCAATAAATAGCAGCACGAGAAACATCGCTGACGGGCTTTCCTACACTCAGCGGCTGGCACTTGAAGATGCCCTCGGCCCTGAACTCTCCGACAGACTGGTTTCTTCTGAGGAGATAGTGATCGAATGGCTCTCAGTGAAGTTGCCGCAAGAAATTGAGATAATGAGACGGGCGGCCAGGCTCACCGAGGAGCTAGAACTAGAGGCATACGCTCAAGTCGTGCCAGGCAAAACCACTGACGCCGACGTGGCAAGATTCCTGAAAGCGCGGATGGCTGAGTTGGGAGTTGTCGACGGATGGGCACCCGACCAAAACCCAAACGTGAACTCGGGACCGGACCGAGGGCACTCGCACTCTACTGACAAAGTCATCATGCCCGGTGACGTAATTCAGACCGACTTCGGTATCGGCGTGCACGGAGTCTGGGTGTCAGACATCCAAAGGTTCGCCTACGTATTGAGACCCGGAGAAAGCGAAGCGCCGTCTGATATGCAGAAACGCTGGCAGTACGCCCGTGAAGCGAGTCGAGCCGCCAAAGCCGCAATGCGCCCCGGAGCTCTGGGCTGGGACGTCGACCGAGCACAGAGAGAGGTCCTTAGACAGCATGGATCAATACCGATCATATGGAGCACTGGTCACCCCGTCGGCTATTGGGCACACGACGTCGGTCCCAGACTTGGCGGGGCGACTTTTGGCTCTCCGCCTTTCGGCGATGCCGCTCGCGAATTACGACCAGGTCAAACGTTTGCTTTCGACGGATTCTTCGGGTGGAGCAGCGAGGACGGAACCACTAAGACAATATCGGTTGAGGAGATGGTCGTTATCACCGATGACGGTGCCGAATGGCTGATCGACCCGCAGGAGGAGTGGGTCCTCATCTCTTCGGAAAACTGAGGCAGAGTTAACTCCGGACACGCCCAGATTGGGACACAACTAGAACTCGATGCTAAATCCGAACGTCGGAAGCAAACCAGAGCCATCTATCGGCCTAATGCGATTCTCAAAAGCAGGATCTTCCGTGTACGCGAACCCAACCGCGTTCTCACGGTTGAGGATATTTTGCACATCGAGAAACAAAACAGCGTTCCACGCTGGGAAGTCCAGCCTGCGTTCGATCCTAGCGTCGAGTCGAACGTATCCGGGGGTCCGCACTTCACCTAACCGCGCCCAGTCAGGGACACCGCGACCGGTGATCGCATAAGACTGTTCTGACGCAACTATGTCCCACGGGGTAGTCGCCAGTCCCGAAAGCACGCGAAGCTTTGACCCGAATTCCCACGAACCGACGCGATACCCCCCAGTCAGATCCAGCGCATGCCGGCGGTCCCACGCGGAGGGACGCAGCCTACCATCCATGCCCGCAAATTCACTCCATGACAACGTGTAGGCACCAAGGAAATATGAGTTCTGCAGAAGCTTCTGCTGCGCGAAAATCTCAAGCCCTCTGGCACGACCTGTCCCGTCATCTGTAAGAGGCTCCGCACCTACGAAGCCGTAGTCCCCTCCAAGATTAGACACTGAAACCCTTGGATCACTGACCAGTAGCGGAACCCGGCTATACTCTTTCCAGAAAGCCTCAGCAGAGAGCCTAAACCCTTGGTTAACGGTCCATGAAACCCCACTCGCGACCTGCACATTTCTCTGTTGACGCAGGCTGAGGTTGATAGGCCTACCATTATCCTTCACTGACAAAGCAATGAGACTAGGAGCTTGGTGGTACAGACCGCCGCCAGCCTGAGCCGTTACGCCCGAGCCCAGATCGATGAGCACACTCCCGCGAGGAGAAAATTCGAAACCGTCATCCAACGCTGACACCTCATCCGCCCGTAACCCTCCGGTCAGCTTCACCCGAGAGCCTAAATCAATCGTCGTTTGAGCAAATGCACTTAGCTTGTGGAGCATGACACCCTCATCCCAAGCAAGATCCTCCTTGAGAGCCCCGCCCGGTATTGCTCTTTGGAAGACACGAGCCTCCACTGAGGACCGAGAAGCGTCCAATCCGACAGCCATTGTTAGACCAGATCCCGACTCAAAGTCACCCTGAACTGTCAGGCGCGTGTCTAGCTCTTCACTGTCATTAGCCAGCACCGGGATCCCATCATCTCCAGGATCTTCAAACGAGAAGTGACTCCGCGACTGGCTGACTGAGGTTGTTACAAAACCTCCTTCGATCAGCCTGCGCCAACTAGCACCTACTGTAAAACTCTTTTGGTCGTTATCGATGACCCTTGAGGCGATCTCGAAGTTCTCAAAGTCATCACCAATCGCTGGTGGGACGATGTCAAAATTGTCGAGAGCCCCGATCCCCACGAGAACGAGGCGGTCCCTGTCTGAGATTTGTGACTCGAATCGGAACTGCGTATCCCAATAATCAGGGCGAATCGGCAGCCCAAGCGCTTCGAAAAGGAACTGGAGATAAGAACGTCGGACGCTGAACAACCAATTTGAGTTATCACCAGCCGGACCATCTAGAGTCAAAGCAGCTTCAGTTGCGCCGAGCGTGAAGTCACCTTGCACGCCTTCTGGTGATCCGGGACGGTTCTCTATGCTGAGCACCGAACTGAGTGCGTCTCCGTATCGGACAGGAAATGCCCCGGCGAAAAACTCAGTCTCCCTAATGAAGTCTACGTTGACGAGCCCCAGCGCACCTCCCGAAGCCCCTTGCGTCGCAAAATGATTGATCTGGGGGATACGAATACCGTCTATGTAATAGGCGTTTTCTCCAGGCCCACCGCCTCTGACTAGTAGGTCATTACGATTATCCACTCCACCTAGAACCCCAGGCAACGAGAGTAGCGTGCGCGAAACGTCCTGAAGGCCTCCAGGTGTACGCCTCAACTCTTGATTCGAGAGGAGCTGTGTTGAAACGGGAGCCGCCTCAAGAACTCTGAACGCCGGCGCACCGACCACTATCCCTTCGAGTTCGAGCGCTTTGCGTTCCAGACGAAACTCAACGTACGTCGACCGACTCGTTCTGAGGACAACGTCAGTCTCTAGCGCTGATTCGTATCCGAGGACTTCGACCCGAACTGACACCGAGCCCGGATTCCCGCTCGTTATCAAGAAACGGCCTGATTGATCCGACAACGCTTGGGCTCCCGACTCCACTACGGTTAGCGTCGCGGCTTGGATCGGCCGAAGACTGGAAGCGTCAAGAACGCGTCCGCGAACAGTTACGGACTGTGCAGAGACTGGTGCAGTGACCAGCCACATCGAAAGGAATAGTAGAATCCGCCGCATGAGTTCAGAGCATGCCTTGTGAGAGACGACTTAACACATCATCCGCCCGTTCCAAAATCTGACTCTTTACCTTCATGTCCCTCTTGGCCCAGACACCCGTAATCATTGCCATTCGGTGATTCGTGGTCCAGCGCTCCTGATGCCGGTCTATAAATGACCAATAAAGACTGTTGAAGGGGCAACTGTTCTCAGAAGAAACCGACTTCACGTCGTAGACGCACGAGGAGCAATAGTCACTCATGCGGTCAATATACTTACCGCTGGCAGCGTATGGCTTCGAGGTAAAGGATCCAAGGTCAGAGAACTGACTCATGCCCATTACGTTAGGTGTGACTACCCATTCAAGGGCATCTACAAAAGTCGCTAAGAACCAGTCATTTAGTTCAACCGGATCAACCCCAGCAATCAACGCGAAGTTGCCAAGAACCATCAGTCTCTGAATGTGATGCGCGTGCCCTGATCTCGAGACCTGTTCCACACACTTATTGAGACAACGCATTGGTGTGTCACCCGACCAGTAGAAACCCGGGAGCGGTCGTTGTGCCTCAAGACCGTTCGATTGACGAAGCCCAGGCATACCTGTCCGATAGACGTGCCGCACAAACTCTCTCCAACCCAGGATTTGGCGGACGAAGCCTTCTATGGAAGCGAGCCCAATTTCGTTGGTCGGGTCTTCGGCACGCTTGAGCGCCTGTTCGCAAACCTCAAGAGGATGAAGGAGGCCTAGGTTAAGTGAGACGCTGAGAAGACTGTGGTAAAGGACGTCTTCTCCATCCACCATCGCATCCTCATACGGGCCGAACATTGGCAGCCGATACTCGAGAAAATTCTCCAGTGCATCGAGCGCCTGAGTGCGGGTGACCGGCCAATCGAAATCATCTATATCACCGAAATGACCCGGCCAAGAATCGTTAACCTCGCGTAGGACGGCTTGGGTAGTCTCATCTGGCTCAAAACGAGGGACAGGCGGGAATCGATGTCCAGCGTTTGGCACCTGACGATTGTCCGCATCATAGTTCCATTTGCCTCCAGATGGTTTATCGCCATCCATGAGCCAGCCACGGGATGCACGCATAGCTCGATAGAAGTACTCGAGCCGAAGTGTCTTCCGATCCGTAGCCCAGTCATCGAACTCCTCGTTCGTAGTCAGCCATAATTCATTGGGAGCCACTCTGATCTCACCACCGGCACGCTCGGCGGCATCGACAAGTTGACCTCGCATACCCCAGTCCGAGGGTTCCATCAGGTCAATCGTGACACCTGGGTGGATACTCAAGTACTCGGAAATCCCTTGGGGGAAGTCCACTGGCTGGAGATAGATGACATCGAATCCATTCTCTCTTAGAGAGGCTGCGAAGTGCCTCATGGCAGAAAAAACCAACGCCAACTTTTTTTTGTGATGCGAAAGCGCGTCTGCAAATGCCCGCGACTCGATCATCAAGACACTTGTGAAACCCGGCTCTCCCGATGAGAGCGGACCAACCTGATCGGTCAGCTGATCGGGGAGTACCAGCACGTGTTTCGGTTTCACTTTCCGCCCCCCGACTCGATCATACTACTCAGCCTCGTCAGGCAAAGACTAGCGCGACCGCTATCGGAACCCTCGCGAGCCAAGCAAAAGTTCTAATCCAGTTCGATCGGACCAAGCGTCGGTGAACTTTATCGTCATAACCGCGCGACAACTCCTTATGTGCAGGAGCCTGGAAAATGGCCGTAGAAAACCAGATCACGGCTAAAAGTACAAGCCCCAATGAGGCGACACCCAGTGTCCTCTCCGTGGAGGCGTAAGTAAAAATCCACAAAGCAGAGAACAGTTCGGCGCACATTGGCGGAATGACAACCCATCCAGTACGAACGGTGTGCTCGGTCTCGTAAGCAACCCATGAGCTGGCGCCCACCTTGGCCATCAGCGGA
>DEBI01000136.1 GCA_002348465.1 Gemmatimonadales bacterium UBA2960
TAAGTGCTAGCTCGGGTCTCTTCCTCGGGATCTCTGGCGCGCTCCTTCAAGACTTAGAGAGCCTTGAGGATCAAGGGTATGAGTCTGAGGCGAATGAGCGTATCGAGAATGCATTACGGTGGTCAGGATTAGCTGCAGACTTCGCAAAGAATTTTGAAGCTTATTGCAAATAGACAAATGGACACGTGAGCGACCCCTACTTCCAGGCTCGCACTAGCCTCTAATGGGGTCCCATGTTGTCTTGTATATATGAGTAGACGACACTCGACCGTGCTGGGTTTAATTATTTTTTCTGTCGCGGTCGGTGTCGGGTACTTGCTCTCGTTTTTATGGCAGGCGGTGGGGATCATAGGACGTATTTGGTTCTAGTGTGATTTAGGACGACATGCTTCGACATCGTTGTCAGCGAGTGGGCAAACAGTGATGCTATGAGTCCACAGTGGGGGACTTGGCACGCTTTGTGCTATGTCCTACTCCCGTTAACACTGGACCAGTTGAACGCGAGATCCGAGGGTAGAAAAATGTCAGTTCACTATCTTGAGTTCGTGTGTAGAGATGTGTCGAAGCAGTGCGATGTCTTGAAAGAGAGCCATGGTCTCTCGTTCGGTCCGGGAGTCCCCGATCTTGGAAACGCGCGCATCGCTCAGGGCGCTGGTGGAATCAAAATTGGTGTCCGAGCTCCGCTTGCCGACCATGAGAACCCCACAGTCCGTTCGTACCTTTCGGTAGACGACATTGCGTTGGCCGTTGATGCTGCGGAGAGGGCGGGCGCGGTTATCGCCTATCCACCTACACAGCAGGGAGAGACCGGTACTTGGGCTATCTACATTCTAGATGGCCTACAAGTCGGCCTGTGGCAGGCATGACCGAAGCTTTTGTTTCCGGTTGCCAACGGCATCCGGCCTTTGATAGGTCGGCTTCATCCCCTCGGTGAGCAAAATCCGTGAACCACGCTGACACGCACAGTCGCATCACTGCAGCGCAGATTCTGGATCTTCGTACGGATCTCCAAGCATTAGAAACACTGTACCGAAGAGAACCACAGCAATTTAAGGCGGCTCTCGCTGAGGCATTGGAACAAAGCCCAGATGCCATTGTGCTTAAAGTGTGGGAAGCTCGGTTCTCGGACACTGACATTACGGGGTCTGGCCCTAGATGTCTTTTCCAGACTCTCGCTTTGGCACTAGCTACCGGCGTAGCCGTGCGCGTCCCGGCTATCTGGCTAGGGGAGGATTGGTACTATCCCCGCTTTGGGCCAATGCTGGTAATGATCAGCTTGGTAGCATACTTCTGGTTGCAGTCCGGAAACCGCTTTGCGATCAAACTCGTAGTTTTTCTCGGTATCGGATCGGTAGCTTGGGTGAGTGTCCTTCCCGGCTACACGGATTCAGTAGTTATGGCAATCGTGCACCTTCCGTTGCTATGGTGGGCTGCGTTGGGTTTGGCATTTGCGGGATCGGGTTGGAGGGGGCTGAAGGAGCGAATCGATTTCATCCGCTACAACGGCGAACTACTGATCCTCGCCACGCTAGTCGCGATCAGTGGCTTAGTGTTCAGTGGTATAACCGGAGCTCTGTTCGATATGACGATGGATGGAGCAGGCGAATGGGGCGAATGGTACATGGAGAACCTAGGTCTCATGGGAGCGGCAGCGGTTCCCGTCATGGCAACGTTTCTTTACAACACAGTGTTTAGACGCCACACGGGTATTCCACCCGTACTCGCGCGAGTGTTCACACCGCTATTCCTTGTGATGCTGATCGTGTACCTAGTCACTGCCTTGATCAGCGGACAGAACGCATTCGTCGATCGTGACTTTCTGGTCATAGTAAACGGACTCTTGCTTGTCGTCCTCGGGATGACGGTCCTATCAATCGCGGAGCGTGGAGCTTCCGAGGCTGTTTTGTGGACTGATAGGACTAACGTGGCCCTGTTGGCGGTCACATTGCTTGTTGATCTTATGGCGCTCTCCGCGATCCTGTTCCGACTGACGATGATGGGTTTGACACCCAATCGCGTTGTCGTGCTCGGAGCTAATCTCGTGATCTTGGCTCACCTCATAACGATTTTTCGGACACAGGTGAAGTTTGTGCGAGGTGCGGTCGGGTCAACAGCGATCATGCAAGCGGCTACTCGGTACCTACCTGTTTATGCCGCCTGGGCTGCGTTTGTATGTTTTGTTTTGCCCATAGTGTTCGGGTTTGCGTGAGGAGACGAGTAACGTTTTCCGAAACAAACTTGGATTGTGCCCTTTACAATCCCCTTTCGTGAAAGCAAAAGCACGCAGGGGAACCCAGAGACACACACCAAAAACTTAGAAACTGGAAGATCAAGCATGAAAGAGAGCACGGTGTCAGCACTGATAGTGGGCGGGTTGATCGGAGGAGCCATCCTTATCAATGGAGGCTCCGTTCCCTTTGGAGCGACTGAAGAGCGCAGAGAGATCCGTATCATGGGCTCGGAAGGAAATCCGGCCGGTTCTTGGGTGCCCGATGAGTCTGAATCCTCAAGAAGTATCCATGTGATGAAGTCTCAGACAGGCGAGGTATTAGACATCGAACTAGTGGATGGTGAGACAACTTTCAGTTTCGATGGAACACTCGAACAACTTCAAGGAATTGATCTGGAAGAACTGGAGCCGGAAATCAGAGAGATGATCGAAAGGTTGCTTTCTGAACAAGGTCCCTCAGTGGAAGGGCAAGAGATAGAAATACGAATAAAGAGACGAACGGAAGGGTGAGGGATAGAGCCAAATAATGTGTGCTCCGAGTGCGCATAGAGCACACCTGTTTGCGATCGTCCTTATTCCGATCCTCGAAGCGTGCTCTGATCCTGGACTGGTTTGCTGCGCGCCACCCGAAGAGGTCGACTCTCACCTAACCGGGTTTGAGCAGAGGAGCGGTTTAGGGTTCACGACCCATCAAGAAGAACTCGCGTTCTTGGCCGCGGTCGATGCCGAATCCGACCGAGTCCGTATTACCGAAGTCGGGACTTCGGTCCAGGGCCGCCCGATCCACCTTGTTCGGATAGCCCATCCGAAGCCATCGCCCGATGATCAGATTGCGGCGGGGCCAGTACTCTTTGTCGTAGGAACTCAGCATGGCAATGAGCCGGCTGGACGCGAGGCCGCGCTCCAGTTCCTGAGGGACCTCGCCTTCGTCGAGGCGAGCCTGCTTCCCGATGCGTTGAGCACAGTCACGGTCTTGGTCATCCCCACAGCGAATCCTGACGGACGGTTCGCCAATACACGCCGCAATGCGGACAACGTCGACATCAACCGTGACCATCTAGCACTAGTCACACCCGAGGCTCGGGCGATCGCGCAGGTGATCCGGGACTTCCGACCGGATCTCGTGGTGGATGCTCACGAGCGACCCAGCGCGACAACGCCCGATTTGCAGCTGCTCTGGCCCCGGAATCTCAACGTCTACGGGCCGGTCCGAGACCTTTCGCGCGCACTTGTGGAGGACCACCTTTTTGAACAGCTGCCTGTGTCCGGTCGGACTGTCGAGTTGTACGGTCCGGGGCCAGGCCCGCCGGGAGACGAAAACGAGGGCATCCTGCGTAATGCTGTTGGCCTTCGTCACGCTCTCGGACTTCTCGTAGAATCATCTGGCCAGCAGGGAGCACAGAGACGCGCGGCTGTTCATCAGGAGACAATGAACGAGGTCCTAGAGTTCTTCGGGAACCGATCGGGGGAGATAGTCACTGCGGTCACAGCCGCGCCGGGAGCCAAGGAAGCTATCGGTCGGGAGCGCTCTGAGCCGTTCTATTTGTTTGGGGCGGATGACAACGCACCGACCCCCGATCAGGCACTCAATCCCCCTCCTTGCGCGTACGAGCTCAGTACGGAGCAGGTCACCACGCTTCAGCCGCAGCTCACCCTCCTCGGACTCCAGACAGAACAGGACGGATCAAACGTTCTGCTCCACATGGATCAGCCAATGATGACGGTCGTCCCATTGCTGGTGGATGCTGATGCCCGGAGACCGATAGTAGCTGGGGTGCCTAGAGTGTCAGAGGTGGAGTGCGGCTCTCCCTAGAGGGAGGGCGTGATAGTTCTCACCCAGTCCATGATTGACCCAGGATCCAACCCTCAATGGATCTGACCTGCTTTATGCAGGGGTCGCCCGGTGGCCTGTGCCCCAATACGACCTCAAGCATCGACAGCAGTCCGACGAATGCATCGAACGGATCTTCTGAGTCTTTCGATGGCCCGAATCCCGCGCCGATCATCTTCAAAAGTTGTGATTCTGCATGAACTTTACGTGAACAAAGCCAATTCCGTATGTGCTTTCCTTGAGAAGCTCTGTCGGCTTGATTGGTTTTACTCCACCCGCTACCGGGTGGGGACATGCAGAGATGAAGGCATGCTTCGGCTGGATAGGTCTCTGCCACAGTGATTTTGTGATTCGAAAGCAGGTCAAAAAGCGAACCGTCAAAGGGCCAGATGGCCACGTCGACCTTCGAGTTTTGAAGGGCGGGGATGAGCACGTCACGCCAACCTACTATCGCAGCTTTCCCAACCTGCTTAGCACCTAGTGTCCAAAAAAGGGACGATGCCGCAGCTCGAGTGTCTGTGCTTTTCTCACATTCACGAAGGAGGTCTTCAATTGATTTTGCCTGCAGCGCTTTAAGAAGGTGATTTTGCTTGCGGACCCCTGCCTTCTTTCCTGGGGTCATGGGATAAAACGGTCGGAGCGGTCCTATCTCGTCTCTCTCTCGGGCGACCTCAAAGAAGTCAGCCCATACACCGTGACCTAGCTCTGGAAGGAGTGAGCGGAAGTCTCGAATCTGGATCTTTTCAGCGTAAGCTGAGGGGAGACCAATCGGAAAATCGAATCCTGCGAAGACGTTACCACCATCCGCCTGTTTGAGAAGTTCGGTAAATAAACTCTGAGGGTTCCCGACGGTCTTGGGTACCCGAACTCGATATGATCCCTGGTGATCCAACTCGGCGAGACAAATCCATCGCTTCTTGGCGTTTGAGCTCCAGTCCGCATGAGCAATTAGTCTCGGTAAAACGGGCAATCAGGGCTCCTTATTTCTGTTCCGGTGGTATTCGATGGTGCTCGAAGAAATCTAATCCTTGCTTGTTAACCAATCTCACTAAAAAGGAAGCCTAGTAATGGGTCTGAATGTCCTCATCCTCGGCGCATACGGGGGAATTGGCTCGGTGCTTTCTCACCGCCTAAAAGCAAACGGTGCGAGGCTAGTGTTGTCGGGAAGAGACGAAGAGAAGTTGAACAGTCTAGCCAAAGAACTAGGGGTGGATGCATTTCCAGCTGATGCATCTAACTTTGACGCTGTAGATAATGTGGTAGAAAGAGCGGTAGAATCTTTAGGGACGATTGATGGCGCCGTGAATTGCTCGGGAAGCCTTCTGCTCAAGCCCGCTCACCTGACCAAGTTCGAAGAGTTTAGGTCCACTGTCGACGCGAGTCTGACGTCGTCTTTTGCCTTGGTTCGAAGTGTCGCCCGCCCGATGATGAAGTCTAAAGCCGGGAGTGTCGTATTGGTCTCCACGGCGGCGGCAGCTCACGGGCTTCCGAATCACGAGGCGATCGCTGCAGCGAAAGGAGGAGTTGATGCCCTAGTGCGCTCCGCTGCTGCTACATACGGAAAATCAGGAGTGCGGGTAAATGCAGTAGCGCCGGGTCTTGTTGATACCCCTCTGACGTCTCGGATAACCGGGAACCCATCTGCTCGGGCTTCATCTGAGTCAATGCATGCGCTTGGCCGGCTTGGCTCCCCCGAAGATGTCGCTGGGGCCATCGAATGGCTTCTGTCGCCTGAGGCATCCTGGGTAACTGGTCAGACACTTGGTGTAGACGGTGGCCTCAGTTCGGTGCGATCTGCATGACCCGAGTTGCCATTATTGGTGCAGGGCCAGCAGGCTTGGTTGCCGCTCGTACCCTTGTCGATGCAGGAGCGGATGTTTGTGTCTTTGACAAGGGCCGTCGCCCAGGAGGAAGACTTAACACCAGAGAACATGGTGCTTACCAATTCGATCATGGAGCGCAGTTCTTTACTGTGAGGGACGAGCGCATAAGTCCTATGCTCGAGGATTGGGTCAGCCTCAAAGTCGTTGCACTTTGGGAAGGCAGGTTGGTCCGACTCATGGGGGACACTGCCGAAGTAGCTCGGCCCACTAAGCGATATGTAGGCACGCCATCCATGGTTTCGCTAGCGGGCGAGCTTAGCGGAGACCTGGAGATCCGACGCTCGACCCGTATAGCAGGAGTAGAGAGAAATAAGAAAGGTTGGCAATTGCATGATGAGCGCGGTGGGGACTACGGAGCTTTTGATCAAGTCGTGATAGCGATTCCTGCCCCGCAGGCAGTTCCCCTCTTGAGTGAGGTGCCGCTGATTCAGCGAGCGGTAGAGGCGGTCGACATGGCCCCTTGTTTCGCGGGAATGTTTGTATTTGCCGAGCCACCACCGATGGATTTCGATGGAGCATTCGTCGGAGACGGACCTTTCACGTGGATTGCCCGGGATGCGAGTAAGCCTGGGCGACCTGATGTGGAAGCTTGGGTGGTGCACGCAAACTCTGAGTGGACTCGAAGACATTGGTCTGGAGACCGAACTGATGTTACAAAACGTTTTCTCGAAGAGCTTACGATGCGTTTCGGGCCGTTTCCGAATACGCTATTCGAGCGTGCTCACCGATGGGGTTATGCTTTGGCGGGCGGATCCGCACCTGGTGTTCTTTGGGATGCTAAGCTCGGAATCGGAGCGGTTGGTGATTGGTGCCTTGGAGGCCGAGTAGAGGGTGCTTTAGTATCCGGAATTCAAATAGCCGACAAGATTGTCGCATCCGGGTGACCTGCCTTGTTTTCTGGCCTCGAATCCTGTTCCCCAAGGTCCCGACGCTTCGTATCTTGGCGTCTTAGCGATCGTTCTCCTAACTGCCAGGATTAAACAAATTATGTCTGAACGTGCAGCAACGCTCCTCCAAGGTCGGCGTGAAAACATGGAGCGCGCGTTGGGGAGGACACTCGCAACTCCTGAGGAAGGCGCGGATGATTCGATCCCTGATGAGACTAGGTCTTACCTGCTTGGAGAGGCACAGGACCTTTATTGGAACGAGATCGAATGGGAGCTCATTACCGATGAGGAAGCCCGGGATGCGGGAACTCTCGCGGAGCTAACATTCCCAGGTATGCTAGCGTACGTTCGTGGGCTCCTGCTAAGCGAGGTGATGCCGGATTCGCTATCTCCGGCCAGTCCACGGCCCCAGGTGGTCTCTGATGTGCTTGACTTTGTGGCAACCCGATTGGTCGTGCTCCAAGACGAACTTTCCGATCCTGACAAAAGCGACCGAGAGCGCCTTCAGGCGGAAATGGAGATGACGGGAGGGCTTATCGATCGTGTCCTGTATCTATATCACGGTCTGGATGAGCAAGATATTGAGCGTTTGGAGCAGGTTGAGGCCTGACGCGAACGATGGTTTTCCGGCCCAGGCCTCGCCCAGGAAGGGCGTATCTCGCCGGAGCACCTTTGCTGGTAGCTCATCGTGGGGGAAGTCGGCTTGCTCCGGAAAACACGATGGCCGCGTTCGAGTCAGCTGTAAGAGACTGGGGCGCGGATATGCTCGAGTTGGACGTACGTCTTTCTAAGGATGGCGTTGTCATGGTCATTCATGATGACAGTGTCGACAGAACTACTAACGGAACGGGGCCCGTATCGGCGTACACGAGTCAAGAGCTAAAGCAGTTAGATGCCGGGTATCGCTTCAGGGATCTCGAGGGCGATCTTTCCTTTCGGGGCAAGGGTGTCACGATTCCCACGCTGGATGAACTCCTCGAAGCCTTGCCTGCCGTTTGGCTCAACATAGAGGCCAAGGAGGCTAGCGTGGCCGGGCCATTAGTTGAAGTGATTCGAAATCATGGCGCTGAGTATCGAGTCTTGGTGGCTGCAGAACATGAAAAGAATCGGATAGATGCCCGCGGCTATAAGGGTCCGTGGGGTGCGAGTACGAGGGACTGTGTCCTTTTTTGGATCCTCCATCGTTTACCCGGTGGAGCGGGTTTTACCCCAAAGGCAGATGTGTTTCAGGTCCCTGAGAGTTGGCACGGCTTTCGGGTGCTAACGCCCCGATTGGTCGCGGAAGCCCATAAGATGAATATCCCTGTCCACGTCTGGACCGTAGATGATCAGGATGATATGCGTCGCTTGCTGTCTTGGGGTGTAGACGCAATTCAGACCGATCGGCCAGACATACTATCT
>DEBI01000030.1 GCA_002348465.1 Gemmatimonadales bacterium UBA2960
AAAAGTGTCTCTAAAGGAAGTTAGGCTGAACGGTGGGGCGATGGGTTCTCGCACATTCCTGTCCCAAAGCAATCACAGGCGATGACACAACTGGTTGGCAACCCCGCGCCGCAGCTCGCGGCGATTCAGGCTCCCGTAAGTACGCTTGTGGCGGGTGTTGGTGACGAGATCCGTAGGATTGTACTATCGGATTTCGACCAAATTGAAGAGGTCAATGAGCATCTGCTTTTCATGCGAGGGAAACTGTTCCGACCGACCCTGCTTCTACTGTGTAGTGGAGTCGACGATCAGGAATGTGAAGATGCACTCACTTTGGCTGCGGTTGTTGAACTCGTTCACCTAGCTACACTGGTGCATGATGATGCAGTAGATCATTCAGTGTTGCGGCGTGGTCTCCCTACAGTGAATGCGCTATGGACGCATCAGGTGTCAGTAATCATGGGAGACTACCTCTACTCGAAGGGAGTCTCTGAACTGGCGAGGGTCGGAAACTTGGAGGCGCTGGCGGTCCTGGCGAGAGCAGCGAATGAGATGTCGGTGGGGGAGATGCGCCAACTGACTTCATACGATGCATTGGATTTTTCGGAAGACGATTATTACAGGCTGATTGCGGCTAAGACGGCGTCATTGATGGGGGCAGCTTGCGAGATGGGCGCCATTTCCGGTGCCCCTGACTATCGGGAAGCCCTTGCTTCTTATGGGCACAATCTAGGGATGGCATTTCAGATCGCGGACGACCTGCTCGACTACACGGGAACGGAAGCCGTGACTGGGAAACCGACGGGGCATGATCTCCGGGAACGGAAGGTCACTCTTCCTCTTGTCTCGGCGCTCGAGCGCGTATCCAAGAGAGAAGATGAGGAGATTCGCGACTTCTTCACGCGTATCGATCCTACGGATCAAGAGATTGCTCGAATCGTGGATATAGTTGTTGGACACGGTGGATTGGACTATGCCAACGAGGTAGCGGAGCGTTATGCTGGTCAGGCGCGAGAGGCCCTCAAATCACTTCCGGACAGCCCGGCGGTGACTTCACTCTTCGATGCGGTCAATTACGCTGTGGATCGGATCAAGTGATTTGGGCTAAGACAATGCGAACGAAAGAAGAGGTAGGGGTGTGACCAGCAGTCTTCTATTAGGTTCGGGAAACCGGGGCTGGAAGAGATTCCTTTTTACCCTAGTACTGGGGTTATGCCTGGGAGGGCTGCTTACAAAGCTGGTGGATTTCTCACTCCCTGACGGAGCCCCTCGGGAGTTCCTTCTGACTTCGGTGAATGTATCGGTAGGTCCGCTCTCTGTAGACCTAGTGGCTGTCGCAATTGTGCTCGGGCCCCTTACTCTGACATTGAATTTCTTGACAATAGTAGGCGTTGGTATAGTTGCGATGGTGGTTCGTTCTTGGATTTGACTAGTATCGATGGGGCTAAGCCCCGGGGGAGTGCTTGAAGAATGGGTCTTGGTGGATTTGGTATGGGGGAGATGGTTTTCATCTTCCTGATAGTGCTTCTTCTTTTCGGCGCGAAGCGCCTTCCTGAAATCGGATCATCTCTTGGAAAAGGAATCCGTGAGTTTAAGAGTTCGGTTCGAGAGATCGAGCACGAGCTCAAGGTGCCGGATCGACAGATCCATCACTCAAGTCCGCCTCCAGAATTGGCATCGGAGGATGAAGAATCGGAGGAAGGAGAGCCGCGAAGTCTAAGTGACAACGCTGTCGATGTCTCTGACGACTGAATACAGTGGCAACATTGCAGAGATTGACCTTCGTCTAGAGCATGCGAGTGCACGTCTAGCTGGTTGGTCAGATTCTGTTCAAAAGAGCATCGGCATTTGAGGGATCGCATCTTCGTCGACCGGTGCGAGCACCACGTCGCGTCGGTCACGAATGTTCGCGGATGCGCGTAGGGCTTCTATCCACTCGCCAAGCCTAGCTTGCTGTCTAATTGAGATCGCAGACTGCCTCTGCTCCGTGAGCTGAGCTAGCCACGCTGTCGAGTCAGCGTCCGTGCGAGTAAGAACCTCAATTACGTATACGTTAGCCGGTGTCCGAACTACCTCGCTCACCTCGCCGAGTCCTAGCCCGAACGCTGCTCCGATCGCTGCATTTTGGCGGCCAATTCCGGCGACGAAATCACTCCGACTGAAAGGACCGGCCATCCGCACGTCGAGTTCCAAATCGGCGGCGGCATTCGATAGCACCGATCCGCCACGAACCAAGGCCACTAGATCCTGCGCGTCGATCTGCGCCTGGTTCATCTTTGCGTCAAACAGCAAGGTAGACTCGATGGCCGTTTTGGCATCTTCGATCGGTAGGATCCCTTCCGGTTCCGATGAGACCAGCTCAAGAGAATAGAATGCAGTAGACGTTTCGAATACTGGGCTAACATCACCTGGGGACGCTTCCTCAAATGCCCAATCCGCTCCCTCCGAAACCTGGCCGGCTCCGGGAAGGAACGGGAAGTTCTGTGCGATGTCCAACTCGGTGGACGTCACACCAGCCAAGGAGGCGGCTTGATCCAGGGCCATTTCTTCGCCGAGATCTTCAAGTGAATCGGCGAGTGTGAGAAGCTGGATCTCGCTCTCATCTGTTCGAGCGATTGGGAGTAGAATGTGACGTGCCTTAACGCTATCCTGCGCCCAGCGCTCTTGTACCTCGATGACGTGGAGGCCGAAGCTCGTCTGAACAGGGCCCGCCAGTTGTCCGGGGGTTGTAGCGAAGACCACTGAATCGAATTGGGGGACCATCCTTCCTCTGCTGAACACTCCGAGGTCGCCACCGATAGATGCCGTGGGCTGATCGGCAGACTCAGATTGAGCTATCTCGGCGAAATCTGCACCTTGGCGGATCTCCTGCATTAACTCTTGCGCTTCTGCGTAGGCCGCGGCGGTGTCAGTGGCCGTCGGAGTTTTGTCTAAAACGACCGCTTTTAGAGAGGCGCGGGCAGGCACTTCGAATTCTACCTGATTCGAATCGTAGTAATCTTCAATTTCCGCGTCCGAGACACTGAATGCCTCATCTTGGTATCGTACTGAAGGATCCATCGGAACATACCGAATTTCTACTTGCTCGACCTGATCACGAAACTCCTGCCAGAGCTCCGCATCAGAAACGTAGATTCCCGAGGATACTTGTCGAAGCAGCTTTCCTCGCGGGATTACGTCCCTGTAGTAAGCCTCCAAGAGTATCAGCTGTTCTGGGGGGAGGGTGGCCAGGAAGGTATGGTATGCCTGCAGGTCAAGACCCCCAGCGTCATCTATGAACTGCGCTTGGAGGTAGTCGGGCGGCGAGAACTGCGCTGCTTCGCTCACTTCACGGTCTGTGACCATGATACCCCGTTCGCGCAGCTCTTGCAGGACGAGCAGTTGCGTCACGACTTCGTCGAAAGCCGCGTCTTCAATTTCCTTATTCTGTTGAGAGCTGATCAGTTCTTCTTGGTTTCTCTGAACCTGATCGTAAAGCTGCCGATATGCAGCCATGTAAGATTCGTACATCACGGGTTGACCGTTAACCGACCCGATTTCGCCCACACCACCACCACTCTGCCCAGAGGCGTCCATGCCCCACTCGAACACCATTAGAGCCACAAATGCTAGTGCTGCTAGCAACATGATCGGCTTCGTGGCTTCCCGCATTTGACGCATCATGGCACGTCGACTCCTGCGACCAGCAAACAAGTGAAAGTGTGTCTCAGAATGAGCCAACAACGATAACGTGTCAGGTTCTGCCCCTCAACGTATATCGTTGTTGAACTGACTTGGTGAGTCTGCCTGAGCAATGTTCATTGTCAGTCTGTGGCAGTGTTCTCCGGTAGGGGAGAGGGTTGTCGGATTAGGCATTTAAGGTGCTTGGTTCGTTGACACTATTTCCGACCGATCCATACCTTCACATCGGACTAGGGGTCAGGGCATTTTATCTTCGACTAGATGGAGTTGGTGTGTCCGAAAGCATAGACCAAGAAATTCGGACACTACAGGGACTCCGCTGGTCCTCACGTGATCCTGAGGGCCTAGCCTTTGCTCCGCTGGCGGACGCATTGTCCAGGAAGGGAGATGCCCTGACAGCTATAGAGATGCTTAGAGATGGGATATCTCGTAACCCTGATTTCGCGACCGGCCATGTCATCGCCGCGGGGGTGTTTTCTGCTCAAGGCATGATGGCAGAGGCAGAGTTTGCGGCGAGGCGAAGTCTC
>DEBI01000088.1:0-4564 GCA_002348465.1 Gemmatimonadales bacterium UBA2960
CAGCCGCCATGAGCGCCTGCGTTAATGCTGTCACAACCGGCACGGTGATGAAGCTTGCTATGTCATTCCCATTCATCGTGACAACAGGCGTCTGAAGTAGGAGCGGCGACACGAAGTTGTTCTTCTTCGCGTAATAAAGGCCCGCCGTGATCTTCATCCGGTCCGCTAAAATTCCTGTCCAACCGATTTCGAAGGTTTCGGTGTTGCTCTCCTGGATGGGATCAATTGGCCTAACCATCGTAGACGCTGCCGACGCTGGCGCCATCTGACCACTAAGCGGGTTGACGAGCATTGAACCGATGTCAGCTGGAGTCGGTGTAAGTCCAGCCAAAGTAGGCATGAGAGCTCCTAAGGAGGCTGGCAACGCACCAGCTGCAATCTGCGCCTGCATCACACCAACCAGAGCCGGCCAAAAGGCGGTCGTGGCCGCAATCGGAAGAACCGCGCTCCGATCCGCGTTGAAGGGTGAACGCATTCCCGTCAATGATCCGTCCTCATTGATGACCGACCATCCGTTCGCACCCGTTCCATATGCCCTCAGTCCAAACCCAAGGGCTTCGAGCCCAGGAGCAAAACCATTCGAGATATCTAGGAAATAATTCAGACTGGACGGAGAGGAATACGCCTGGTTGTACATCAGTCGCAAAGTGTGATCCTCTTGCGGCTGCATCACCAAAGCAGCCCTCGGGGAGAATACTCTTTCCGGCAAGATTGAATGGTCGTCGACACGTGCGGCCAACACAAAGTCGATCTTATCCGTCAGCGCAGTCTTCGATTGCAGATACACGCCCCACTCATCCATATGGTCTCGGTTCTCATACTGACCATTAATGTTGCCTTCGGTCTCCGGCCGTGTAGCGAAATAATCGAAGCCATATGTGAAGTCTTGGCGGCCATCCCACATGTCAATCCCATGCTGCACCTGGGTGACCCAAAGCTTAGAACGATCAACAAGCGGAACACCATTATTTATCAGGTAGCTCTCACCAGAGTTGCTCGTGTTCAGATAGGCCTGTGCGAAGAAACGGTTATGACTGACCCGCCCCTGGAAGAACTCGTATACCCAGTCCTGCGTCTGCCCCGCACCTAGACCGGTGAGCTCGACCCCAGAAGACTGGTTCCGACCCCATGTCGCAACGAACGCACCATCGTCAGCAAAACGCCAATCCGCACGTGCCTCAATACCCAAGCGTTTAATGTCATAGTCACGGGTCCCTACTCTGTTACACGCAGTTTGGGCTTCGCCGGCAGAGTATCCGCGCAGTTGTCGATCACTAAGGCACAGAGCCGGGTTCGCGAGTGCAGACGCACGATTTGCAACCTCCGTAGGATCGTCGAATTCCCACTCATTTCCCGTCAGGCTTTGACCCGAAACCTTAAATCCGAAATCGTCGGACAACTTGAAGGCGGATCGAAAAGACCCCTGAAAGACTGAACGCTGGCCCGCTCCCATCGTCACCGACGTGCCCTGTTCGTCCAGCGGCGACTTAGTGATGATGTGGACTACACCGTTCGCTGTATTCGGGCCATAGAGTGCAGAACCTGGCCCGAGCACCACCTCCATCCGATCGATGTCTGCATCGTTCGACGGGATGAAGTGCATCAAGTTAACCCGGAGAGATGGCACGCCAGCCAACCGGTTATCGGTGAGCATGTGCAACCCACCTGAGAAGATATTGTTGAAGCCGCGCGTAGTAACGTTTCCTCCCTGCAACCCATATGTGAGGATATCGACTCCGGGTGCTGAACGGAGGTGCTCCATGAACGAGGGCGCAGGGCGCTCCTCAATCTCAACAGAACTTATAGTTACGGAAGTAGCTGCTGCCTCAGTCTCCTTTTCACCAACCTGACTTCGCCCCGCCGTTACTACGATCGGGTCAAGCTGGAAAGCCGTAGACTCAAGGACCACATCGAAAGTGGTCGTCCCTCCCGCAGACACAGTCACGTCGTCTTCACGTGTCAACGGGTACCCAACCACCTCGAACACAAGCGAATAGCTTCCAGGGGGGAGCTGGAATGTATAACTCCCCTGATCGTTAGTGAGTGTCTCTACGCCTGATCCTCCGAGGACCTGAACTCGGGCTTGGGCAACCGGAGTCCCGAACTCGGCGTCTGTCACAGTCCCGACGAGTGTGGCCTGCTGGGCAGACAGCTGCGTTGTGAGCCCCAAGGCGGGCAAGGCTAGAAGAAGAAGTGTTGGTATAAAGCGACACATGCGCATAGAGAAGACCTCATCCAACTGGAATAAAGGGGAATCAATGCATCGGCACGTCAGCGGAAGTGTACGCACGAAATCCCTGAAGCCGCAATGATTTTAGTTGCTCTCATAAACACTGAAAGTTTTGAGTTTTGAAAGAGAGAGCGGTTAATTCCCTGGACCTGAGCACGACAAGCCCCCATTCTCGGCCCATGATCATCGCTGACCTTACACTAAATCGGCTCAACGAAGCTCGCCGGCGGACAGAGGGAATGGTGCACCGGACACCCCTTCTCCACTCCCAAACCCTGTCCGACCGAATCGGGGCCCCGGTATGGCTGAAGTGCGAAAACCTACAAAAGACAGGGGCTTTTAAGGTACGCGGAGCACTGAATCGACTACTCACGCTCTCAGACGAGGAGCGAGCAAGAGGCGTATCGACAGTTTCTGCGGGCAACCATGCGCAGGCAGTGGCCTGGGCAGCTACGTCAGCAGGTGTCTCGTCAACAGTCGTAATGATGGAGCACGCATCACCTACAAAGGTCAGAGCCAGTCGAGAATACGGAGCCGAAGTGATCCTTCATGGTGACGCCAGCGCTGCCTTTCACAAGGTTCAAGAAGTGAGTGACGAGAGAGGGCTGACGTTCGTGCACCCTTTTGACGACGCTGATGTGGTTGCTGGACACGCATCGTGCGGACTGGAGATTCTTGAAGATCTCCCGGAGACAGGAACGATCGTGGTTCCAGTAGGGGGCGGCGGCCTATCCTCATCAATTGCCGCAGCAGCAGCCTTATCCGGGACAGAAGTTGACGTCTGGGGCGTAGAGCCGACCGGAGCCGATGCGATGCACGCCTCCTTCTCAGCCGGTCAAGCAGTGCAGATAGATCAAGTGAATACAGTTGCTGATGGACTCGGGCCACCAATGGCCGGAGCCATCAACTACGAGATCCTGTCTCAGCATGCCCGAGGAATAGTTTTAGTGGAGGACTCTGAAATTGTCAGCGCGATGATGTTACTTCTCGTGCGCACCAAGCTCTTGGCTGAGCCGTCAGGTGCAGCAGGACTGGCCGCCCTGCTCCAAGGAAAGATTGAGGTCGACAAGGAACGACCTGTGGTGATCGTAATCAGCGGTGGAAACGCTGACCTCGACCAACTCGCCCGACTCATCCAAGGCGAGGCCTGCTGACCAGATAGCGGGTTCAGCTCGCTGCCGGGACGCTGTACCACCGTCATCTCTATCCCGTTTCCAGACACACATACAGTTCAAATGACGACGACTCTAGGCTCAAGTAAGAGTTGTCAGTCGACGTCGATCAGTTTGATGTGGAAGATCAAAGTTGATCCCGGCGGAATGTCTCCTCTGCGAGAAGAACCATACGCAAGCCCCGGCCTAACGACTAAACGGCGGATACCACCCCGTCGCATACCAACGATGCCCTGATTCCAGCCCCGAATAACTTCATTGCCGCCAAGCCGAATTGCGTACGGAGTGCCCCCAACATTACCGTCGAAAACCGTTCCGTCGGGCAACCATCCCACATACTCAATCCATACGCGACTGGTGCGCCGAGCTACAGTCCCTGCTCCCTCGCTAAGGTCCTGGATATAGAGACCAGACGAAGTACGTTCGAAGTCAGCCAAATCGATACTGAGATCTCGAGCGAAAAATATCTCAGCCGGGTCACTGGGTGGAAGAAGCTGCTGCGGGGAACCTTCCCCACCACCACATGAACAAAGCACCAAGACTGATGCTGAGCTCCACACAAGCCCTGATAAATAACCACTCATTCTACCCAAGGGGGCAACGAGCATGTACCGACCACCCGGCCGAAACAGATCCGAGAGAACGCCTCCTTGACATTATCATTCTGCATTTTCTGAAGGAACGCGTAAACACCGTCACACGAGGCTCAGCGTCTTCAGGCTGAGGCCTCCATAGCCTTGAGGCTCTCGACCGTTGACTTCACGTGCTCCGCACTCGTCTCGAGTGCTGACCGCTCGGACTCTTCGAGTTCGACCTCTATGATCCGCTCAAGCCCGTTCGCGCCAAGCATGCAGGGGACACCCAAGTACAGATCGTTGAATCCATACTCACCCTGAAGCCACGCGGCACATGGAAGGATCCTACGTTTGTCCTTAACGATCGCCTCAGCCATCTGGACTGCGGCTGCAGCCGGAGCATAGTAGGCGCTTCCCGTCTTCAGGTATGAAACGATCTCACCACCGCCCTTGCGAGTTCGCTCTACTAGGGCATCGATCCGATCCTGCTCAAGGAACTGAGATAGGGGGATACCGCTGACGGAGGTGTAGCTGGCGAGCGGCACCATCGTGTCACCGTGCCCTCCTAGAACGAGGGCCTGAATGTC
>DEBI01000088.1:4747-5000 GCA_002348465.1 Gemmatimonadales bacterium UBA2960
ACCGCCCTTGCGAGTTCGCTCTACCAAGGCATCGATCTGATCCTGCTCAAGGAGCTGAGACAGGGGGATACCGCTGACGGAGGTGTAGCTTGCTAGCGGCACCATCGTGTCACCGTGGCCTCCTAGTACGAGGGCTTGGATGTCCTCAATCGAGACATCAAGCTCCAGCGCGATGAAGGATCTGTAACTTGCGGTGTCGAGCACCCCGGCCATACCGATCACCCTCTCACGAGGGAAGCCCGATGCCTCCATT
>DEBI01000118.1 GCA_002348465.1 Gemmatimonadales bacterium UBA2960
CGGAAACGTGGTGCCTCAATGGCCTCCTGTGGTGTCATGTTGAACACGAGAAGGTTGTGACTTATCTGAAGTAGTGATTGAGGTTGGCTGTCTCCACCGGGTGTGCCGAGGGTAAACGAAAAGTCACCGTCAGCGTGGAGGGCCATCATTGGAGATAGTGTGTGATAGGGGCGCTTGTTGGGGGCAACCTGATTGGGATGGCCGTCTTCAAGTGTGTATAGAGATCCTCGGTTGTGGAGAAGTATTCCTGTCTCTGGCTCAAGTAGCCCAGAGCCAAAACCAGCGAAGTTACTCTGAATCCAGCTCACAGCGTTACCCCACTGATCGACTGCTGTGAGGTAGACCGTGTCTCCTGAGTCATCTCGCTCTTCCTCCTGAGCGTCCACGTCATCGTCCCCAAACCCGGGGGGCACTGAATCTGCCGCGCTCGATGGATCCACCATAGCAGAACGCTCTGCGAGATAGGCTGGATCCAAAAGGCGTGCTAAGGGCACGTCGGCCTTTTCGGGATCTGCGATCCACCGATCTCGATCAGCAAAAGCAAGCTTCTTCAGCTCGATAAGCGTGTGCAGATAGTCGGAGCTGTTGTGCCCCATGGACTGGATATCGTGCCCCTTAGACATCTCCATCAGGGCTAGCTGTGCAGGCCCTTGCGTACTTGGAGGCATCACTATGAAGGTGTGCTCCAAGTAGTTGAGGCGGAGAGGCTCTACCCATGTGGAGACATGGTTCGCAAAATCGGAGACGCGGAGATGTCCACCTTGGCTTTGAACGAAATCGGCTAGAGTCTGAGCAATATCACCATTGTAAAAGCCTTCTTTTTTTCGACTCGCTATATCCTCTAACGAAGCAGCGAGTTCGGGATTTAGCAGGAGCGTCCCTATGGATGGCGGTGCCCCATCATTTGGCAGGTAGAGAGACTTTCCGAAGTCGTTCAGGTCTGCACCCTGGGCCTCGAAATCTAGAGCCAGTCTGGTCGAAACCGCGAAGCCGTCCCGCGCAAATCTTATTCCTGGCTCGAGCAACTGGGCGAACGGCTTCTTGCCGTAACGGTCATGGGCGTCGACCCAACCAGCTACCGCTCCTGGTACACTTACCGACAGAGCGCCCTTATCGGGGATCCGATCAAATCCCTCGTTAGTAAAAAATTCGGGCGTAGCAATCGCGCCTGAACGTCCACTCGCATTCAGGGCAGTGACCTCTCCAGTGGTACCGTCATAAAAGATGCCGAAGGCATCTCCTCCCACGCCATTCATGTGGGGACGTGTGACCGCCAGAACACCAGCCATCGCTATGATTGCATCAGTCGCTGTGCCACCGTCTTTCAAAACCTCAAGCCCCGCCTGTGCCGCCAAGGGATGACCGGCTGACACCGCACCGATCGTGCCTTGAACGTCCGGGCGATTCTGTGGAGCGTAGACAGTTGTCAGGAACTCTGTATCGCTTCCGCCCTCATGAGTCGGCGCGTTGCATCCCACAGACACCAACAATATCGCTAGAAGAGGAGCTCTTTGCTTGCTTGGCAATCCGCAGGCACACCGGGCCTGCTCGCGTGACTTGGTCTGGGAATCTGAAGCGTTAAAATTCGGCATGAGCTCTGAGTGGGGCAGTGACCTGGAGTGGGCCGGTTTATTCCAATCCGCAAAACGTTATGGTATGAGCGTATCCACGCCAGTCGTTACAACTTTCGGTCGCGTCGTTTTATCCTCAGATGACTCTCTTGGCGGCCAATACCCACGCAGTCTTTCCAAGAGAGGTTGAGGCGAGGTGCAGTTAGGAGCTGAGGGCATGTCCTCACGTGTGAAAGATCGCTCGGCACTGCGCGTTGCTCTTGTGGTTTCAGGAGCACACGCAGTGAATGACATGTACGCTTCCTTCGTCCCTCCACTGCTCCCGCGGATCATGGGTGACCTGGGGCTTTCTATTACGTCGGCAGCTACTCTAGCGGTTGCGTTTTCCGTGGCCGCCGCACTACCACAGCCATTCTTCGGATTCGTGGCGGATCGTTACGGGCGTCGCGGCTTAGCGGTACTAGGGCCTGTGATCTCTGGGGTCTTTGTCTCAGCCATAGCATGGGCGACCGGCTTTTGGTCTCTACTGCTACTGCTCCTCATTGGGGGAATTGGTTCAGCAGCCTTTCACCCCCCCGGCGCATCGTATGCAGTGCGTGTATCTAAGGGAAGGGGAGGTGGCGCCCGATATTCGGTCTTTTCTTTTGGGGGTTCTGTTGGCTTTGCAATGGGGCCGGTTGTCGCTGTCTGGTTGGCACAAGCAAAGGGCATGGAAGGACTGTGGATGGCGGCCCTACCCGTCTTACTTGTTGCTCCCTTCGTCTATCTAGGCCTACCGACGGAGCAAGCTGAGACGTCGACTTCTGACCGAGCACCACCAGCCGCGCCAAGAGAGGTCCTAAGACAGCTCAAAGGTCCGTTGGGTCTGATTTTTGGGATAAGTGCTGTGATGGCGTTCGTGCAGAGGACTTTTCAGACGATGGTTCCAATCATAGTTGCTGAGAATGGCGGCTCCGAAACGCTAGGGGCCGTCGCACTGACTGCTTACTTCTCGGCACAGGCATTCGGGACGGTAGCCGGAGGCCTCCTTTCAGACCGGCTTGACCGTCCAAAACTTCTAGCTCATTTGTGTTTTTGGGCTCTGCCCGCCCATGCCTTAGCCGTTTGGATCGGCCCCGCTGGCACACTCGGATTAGCTGTGGCATCCATAGCTGGCTTTCTAGGCATGGCAACACTTCCCCCGGTCGTAGTGATGGCTCAGGAGATGATCCCGAACGGGACGGCTGCGAGCTCCGGAGTAGTCATGGGGTTGGCTTGGGCAACCGGGGCCCTCGGTGTTCTAGGAACAGGGATCCTTGCCGATGCCATTGGGCCACAGGCAGCCACTCTCGGATCTTTTCCTATAGCATTGATTGCCGTCGCCTTGGCACTCCACCCCTCGTTAGTTAGAGCCGAAGCCAAAGAGAATATCACCCGCAAGTAAGTGGAGGCTTCGTTGACCCTTGGCAGCAGCCCGTCTAGCTTTTATCGACTCTTCTGGGTCGTCATTTGGCTGCCCGCAGACCCCGTTAAGGCCCGATTATGTCGAAGCGACACCCTAAAGCGCGGCGCAGTTCCCAGGGAACCCACGATGCCGACGACACCTTTGTCGTTGGTGTTCTAGAGGCATCGAACTGGGCAAAGGCCAATCAACAGTTAATGACCGTTGGTGGCGTGCTGTTAGTCCTCATGATTGCCGGTGGATTTTACTACGTGAATTACCGGGCAGAGATGAACGTACGGGCGGCTGAATCGCTAGAGACGATCTACCAATCAATCTCGATCAACGACACAGAAGGTGCGAAAATCGACCTGGCTACGTTTCTGGATCGTTTTGGTTCCACAGCGTATGACGGTGAGGCCCGACTCGTACTGGGCGAGCTCTACCTTGATTCTGGAGACCCGCAACAAGCTTTGGCTGTCCTTGGTCCGGTCGGTGAGCGGCCGGGATCACCAATAGCTCTCCAAGCCGCCAGACTGCTGGGGCAAGCCTATGAACAGGAAGGTCGATGGCAGGAGGCCGAAGATACGTATCTTTCGATAGCTGATCGATCTGAGCTCGACTTCCAGGTGCGGGATGCTCTTGTGGCGTCAGCACGCATCAGGAGTGCTCAGGGCGACGCTGAGGGAGCGATTGAGCTCTACCAGCAGGTATTGAGCGACCTAGAGGTGAACGCTCCCGAGCG
>DEBI01000148.1 GCA_002348465.1 Gemmatimonadales bacterium UBA2960
GATCGCCGGGCTCGCGAAAAAGGGCAAAATCGAGCACGTATCAGATATTCGTGACGAGACCGATCGAGACGGTATTCGTCTTGTTATCGAGCTGAAGAGAGGTGCCAAAGCGAGCGAGACGCTCGAAAAGATTTTCCGTGGCACTTCACTTCAGGCCACATTTGGGGCTCACCTCCTTGCGCTCGACGGGGGTGTGCCCAAGGAGTTTGACCTAAAGCAGATCCTCGAACGGTTCAGAGATCACCGACTGGATGTCATAAGGCGTCGGAGCCAACACGATCTCGAGAAAGCAGAGGTGGATCAGCATATCGCCCAAGGTCTTTTGGCGGCGTTGGACGAAATCGATGAAGTGATAAAGATCATCAGAGCGTCTCAGGACAGAACGGAGGCATCAGAGCGCTTGCAGGATAGCTTCGGTCTAAGCGAGGCCCAGGCGGACGCGATCCTAAATATGCGGCTGTCCAAATTGACGGCCCTTGAGCGGGACCAGCTGGGGCAACGCTTGGCCGAGTTGAAAGACAAGATCGCTGAGTTGCGAGCGATCCTAGGATCCGAAGAGCGTCAGCTCGAGATCATGCTAGATGAACTCGGGGAAGTCGTCGACAAATACGGTAATGAGCGTCGCACTGTTCTCCTCGACGACCAAGAGGCTGAAGTCGAGACGCCTGAACTCGAGAGGAAGGTGGCGGACGAGGACGTCGTGGTCACGCTGTCGCACGAGGGCTTTGTAAAGCGTATCCCGATGCACCTGTATCGTCGCCGGGTCGGTTCGGGAAAGGCTCTCGCAGGTATGGAACGCTACGAGGATGATTATCTAGAGCGACTGTTTGTGGCACGCACTCAGGGATGGATTTTGGCGTTCACCGAGGGTGGCCAGTGCCATTTCCTGCAAGTGCTAGATGTGCCGGAAAGCGCGCGAGCTTCGCGTGGCCAATCCGTCTATTCTCTGCTTGATGGTGCCGACCGAACAGACAGGATTATTTCCATGATCGCTATTGAGGATCTCTCAGTGGAGGATCACTATCTCGTGTTTCTCTCGAAGAAGGGTGTAATGAAACGCACCCACCTGAAAGAATTCTCACATCCTCGAGCCGGCGGGTTGAGGGCCTCAGGTGTGAAGTCTGGAGACGGCATTATGGATGTCGCTCTTTCGGATGGAACTGGTGAGATCATGCTTCTCTCTCGTGCAGGGCGAGCGATCCGATTCCCAGAAAGTCAGGTGAGCGTGGTCGGACGGGCGGCTCAAGGCGTGAAGGGCATGTCACTCAAGGGTGATGACGAAGTTGCGGGAATGCTTATGGTCAGACGTGATGCGACTGTATTAACAGTAAGCGAGGATGGATTAGGCAAACGCACCCTGATATCTGAGTTCCCTCTACAGAAACGTGGTGGTATGGGCAACATGGCATTGCCGACGGGTGAGAAGAACGCGCCGATAGTAGCGGCTTTGGAGGTTCTCGAAGCGGATGAAGTCATGATCGTTACGGCTGCTGGCTCCGTGACGCGCGCTGCTGCTGACTCTGTCCCCGTTCAAGGGCGCAGAACTTCAGGAAGGAGCATGTTGGACGTGCAGGCCGGGGACCGAGTGGTTGAGGTAACCAGAGTTCAGGGACGAGGGGGTGCACCGGCACAGGCGATACCCAACGACGATAGTGATAGCCAGTTGGACTTACTCTAAGGGCATCGGGTTCGAACGATTAGCTGAGTTGGAGTCTGTTGGTTTCCGTTACGCGCGATGAACACGTTGCGATCGGACGCCCGACTATTCCCGTGGCTGGGTTATGTAAGCATGAAGAAACCGTGACAGGATCCGATGTGTGAGGCCCCACACGTGCTCTCCGTTGACGTGATAGCTAGGGAAGTTTTTCGAAAGTCCTAAAGAGCGGATTCTAGTGCTACTTCTATTTTCGGGGTTTGTAAGCAGATCAATTGGAACCCATTGGACACTCTCCACTTCTGGGCTCGCAACCAGGGCTTCAGTCAAAGGCGGGACTGCGAATGCGAAAGGGACTATTCTAGAGATGGGGAGCGTAGGATTGTTTGGGCGAACATCTTCTAGCTTACCGAGTCCAAGAGAATCCTGTGTTAGGTCGACACCGGTTTCCTCGAAGGTTTCTCTTATAGCGGTCTGTTGAAGCTCGGAGTCGCCTGGCTCCCAGCGGCCTCCGGGCAGCGCCATGTGGCCAGACCAAGGATCTCTCTCGTTAGTGGAGCGCTTGATGAGAAGAACGTCCATGCTGCTCCCTAGCCGCACGATTAGAGCTACCGCAGCGTCCATTCGGTTCGCGTTCGCAGGGTTAGGTGATGTGATACCACGGACTGTTTGTGTAAGATGGCTTAACCTAGCGTCACGCCTCCACGTGCTCATCAGACTCCTGTGGCTTCCGGTCCCCATATAAGCTTGTGGACTTGAAGTTGAAATCGGACTTGAAGCCCATCTTCCAAGATCCACTGAGAGAGTTCTTGTAGGTCGATCTTGCCCCACACTGGTGAAACTAGGATTGCTCGGAGTGTTCCGTCTTCAACACGTTGTTCAAGCTCGTACTGTTGGATTGCGGACTTCGCCCAATCGTAATCTTCGCGGTCTTGAAGCACGAATTTTATCTCGTCACGTCCGGTCAAGTGCTCGAGATTCTCGTATCGGTTTTTTTCGCTCTCCTCGGAGCCTGGGCACTTCAGGTCCATGATCTTGTGGACCCGCTGGTCTAGAGAGGAGATATCGAAGGCGCCAGATGTTTCGACCAGGACTGTGTAGCCTTCTTTCAGTAATTCATCGGTTAAAGCGAACGAACCAGGATGGGCCAAGGGCTCTCCTCCTGTAACTTCAACAATTCTCGTTGGGAAGCTTGCGACTGCCTCGAGGATCTGAGCGAATGACATTCGTGTTCCACCCTGAAACGCGTATGTGGTATCACACCACGAACAGCGGAGAGGGCAACCGGTGACCCGAACGAATGTACAGGGTGTGCCCGCCCATGTGGACTCACCCTGAATCGAGTGGAAGATCTCACTGATCCGGAGAAATTGCTCAGTCATTAATCAAGTTGCTGGCGGCATAGTTTGTTTCTTTGAAAATCACCTTATCGTTGCCTAGCGTAAGGTAGCCGAGTTCTCCACGTGCCGCGGGGTTGAGGTCAATGAAACCGAGCGTAGCTTCGATCAATCTCACTGGGATACAGAAAGGGACACCACAATGACACGCATGATGAGAGCGGCGGTGTTCGAGGACTTCGGAGGTCCGGAGGTAATCGAAATAAAGAACGTGCCCATGCCGGATCCGGGACCAGGAGAGGTCCGGATCAAAGTTGAGGCTGCTGCCATGAATCACCTCGACCTTTGGGTGCGACGGGGTCTGCCGATTCAGACGCCTATGCCGCATATCGGGGGCTCGGATATTGCTGGAGTGGTCGATATGGTTGGAGTGGGCGCTGACGATGTGCCTTTGGGTACTCGCGTAGTGGTGGATCCGTCCCTGAATTACGATTGGTATGAAGCACAGGACCGAGGGAACACGTTCAACGAGAGCCCCTTCCGGATCATTGGAGAGCACACACAGGGTGGGTTTGCCGAATATGCTGTCGTCCCGGCCAGTAACATACTTGAGATACCTGACGGTTTTGGGTCCGTGGAGGCAGCAGCAGCAGGTCTTGTTTTCGTTACGGCATGGAGAGCTTTAACGACTCGTGGACGCTTGAAGCTGGGTGAGAGCGTACTTATCACAGGGGCTTCGGGTGGTGTTGGGACCGCGGCGGTTCAGATTGCGCGGAGTGCTGGGGCAAAGGTTTTTGCCGTAACGGGAGGCGCTGAAAATGTGGGGAGAACCCAAGCGTTGGGTGCCGACGTGGTTTACGACCGGTTTGAGGTTGAGTTCTCTCGTGAAGTATGGCGGGACACCAACAAGAGCGGAGTTGACGTCGTTTTGGATACCGTTGGAGAAGAAATCTGGCCCAGTTGCTTGCGGGCGTTGTCCCGAGGTGGGAGGCTCGTTACAGCGGGTGCAACAACAGGCGCCCGGGGCGTAACGGATGTTCGGTTGGTATTCTGGAAGCAACTAGAGATCCTAGGAAGCACGATGGGAACGTCCACAGAGTTCAGAAGAGCGATGCGCCTTGTATTCAGAGGTGTGTTTGATCCTGTCATCCAAGAGGTCATGCCGTTAAGCGAGGCTCGGCGAGCACATGAGATCCTTGAGAAAGGGGATATTTTTGGCAAACTGGTAATAGTGCCTTGAGTAAGACCGTGGATGAGGGGCTAACGCTGCGAGAAGCCCAGAGAAAGGTGGACGATTGGATTTCCCAATTTGATGAGGGTTATTGGCCGCCCCTAAGCAACTTAGCACGGCTTATCGAGGAAGTAGGGGAACTGGCGCGAGAGATGAATCATCTTTTTGGTAACAAGCCAAAAAGAGCTGACGAACCAACCCAGGATCTCGCGATTGAGCTCGCCGATATCCTGTTCGTGCTCCTCGCGATTGCTAACGAGCAGGAGATTGACCTGGAAGAGGCGTTGAGTCGTGTCTTGGAAAAGTACCGCCTGCGCGACTCAGGTCGCTGGACTAAGTCTGCGCCCTAGCAACCGAACTTTGTCAGTGTTTCCACACACAGATCGATTTCCTCAGTAGTGTTATAAAAGTGCGGACTCACGCGGATGTGACCGGGTCGGTG